>DATJNU010000177.1:0-52307 GCA_035507775.1 Jatrophihabitans sp. | reverse complement strand
CACCAGGCCGATGCCGATGCCGGGGCCGATCGCGGCGAGGCCGTAGCCAACCATGTTCAGGGAGCCACCCATGGGGTTTCCTTTCCTTGTCGGTCCGTGTGCGGACCGTTTCGTGGTGCGCGTCTGCGCGGGGTTGGGAGTTCGAGCGGGATCAGTGGTCGGCGGCCAACGCGCCACCGATGTAGGTGGCGGTCAGCAGGGTGAAGACGTAGGCCTGCAGGCTCGCGACGATGACCTCCAGGAAGCCGATCGCGATGCCGATGGCGAAGGCCACGACGCCGGCCGGCTTGAGCACCGGCGAACCGGTTGCCTCGATCAGCAGCCAGGCGCCACCGGTGGAGAAGAGCACCAGCAGCAGGTGGCCGGCGAACATGTTGGCGAACAGACGCAGCGACAGCGTGAGCGGCCGGACCAGGATGTTGGAGAGGAACTCCAGCGGCACCAGCAGCGGCAGGATGAAGATCGGCACGCCGGACGGCACGCAGGTGTGCTTGAGGTAGCCGCCGAGACCCTTGTCGCGGATGCCGACCCAGTTGTAGACGATCCACACCATCGCGGTCAGGCCGTAGGCGAAGCTGGCGCGCGAGAACGGCGAGAACGACAGCAGCGGCACGATGCCGAACAGGTTGTTGATCAGCACGAAGAAGAACAACGAGACCAGCAGCGGGACGTAGCGCCGGTACTGGGCACCGATGATGTCCTGCGCGATGCCGTTGCGGACGAAGCTGTACGCCTGCTCGCCGAAGAACTGGGTCTTGCCGGGGACGACGGCCCCCCGCCGGGAGGTGCCCAGCATCAGCCAACCGGCGAGCACCGCGCCGAGCACCAGCAGGACGGCCGACTTGGTCAGCAGGACCTGGTAGCCGCCCTGGTCGTAGCTCTTACCTGTGAAGTCGGGAAAAAAGAACTCCAGCGGACCCGGTGCGGTGAATCCGCCTGCTAAGACTAGGCCGTGGCTCACGCAGTGTCTCCTCGGTCATCACTATCTGGCCGCTGTGCTGGATCTGGGTTTGCTGCCGCACTGGGCGGGGACGATGCGCCGTGCTCGTCCGGCGCACGGAACCGGTAACGGGTGAACACGAGGTACAGCCCGAGAGCCAGCCCGACCAGGATCCCGATCGGGATCCAGTAGTCGGCGTGCAACCAGACGCTCAGCCCCCAGCCGAGCAGCCCGTAGAAAGCGACCCCCGCCACTACATAGCCGAAGGCCGCCCACGGATCACCGTCCGGCGCCGGGGCGCCGGAGGCCGGAGGACGGTTCATCTGCCCGGAACTCTAACAGGCTTCTCGGGGTGTTCTGACCACACCCTGGCCCGCTCCACCTCGGTCCCGAGCCAGACCGCGACGGCGCAGAAAATCCCGACCGCGATGGCGATTCCGTCGACCACCGCGGGCGATGCGAGGGTGTAGACGAGGCCGATCGCGATCACCGTCACCAGGTAGCTGCCGACCGCCGCGGCCAGCGTCATGGACGGGAACCAGCGGGCGGCAAACCGGACGTTGTAGGCGCCGAACTCGAAGGACGCCACGGTCAGCGCCAGCCCGCCGGCGAAGCTCCAGCCGGCCCGGTGCCCGGCCGCGGACAGCACCGTGTAGAGCACCCAGCCGACGACGAGGACGGCCGGCAGCAGGCTCCAGCGCAGCAGCAGCGCGCGCCGCTGCCGGCGCGGATCGGGTTCTGCCAGGCCGCGTCCGGGCACGGCTCCCCCGGGCTCGGTCACGGCCGGGCCGCCGAACGCAGCCGCGGGATCGCGGCGGCCAGCACGCCGGCGGCGAACAGCCCCGCCGCCACCGCCAGCACCAGCCAGGGCCCGCTGCTCACCGACATCGCCACCGCGCCGAAGGCCAGCACCGCCGACCAGAAGTACAGCAGCAGCACCGCGCGCCGGTGGCTGTGGCCGAGGTCCATCAGCCGGTGGTGCAGGTGCTCCTTGTCGGGCGCGAACGGCGACTGGCCGCGGGACAGCCGCCGGACGACCGCCAGCGCCAGGTCGAAGAGCGGGAACGCCAGCACCATCAGCGGCAGGATCAGCGGCAGGTACAGCGGCAGCGCGCCCTTGATCCCGAGCGACTGCGGATCGGCCTGCGCCGAGGCGGTGGTGGCCGCGGCCGAGAGCAGCAGCCCGACCAGCATCGAGCCCGAGTCACCCATGAAGATGCGGGCGCTGGTGAAGTTGTGCGGCAGGAACCCGACGCAGGCGCCGACCAGGCCGGCGCAGATCAGCGTCGGGGCGAGCGCGATGTCGGTGTTGCCGACCACCGCCAGGTGGTAGCTGTAGCCGAAGAAGGCCAGCCCCTGGATCGCGGTGATGCCGGCCGCCAGGCCGTCCAGGCCGTCGATGAAGTTGATCGCGTTGATGGTCAGCACGGTCAGCAGGATGGTGATCTCCACGCTGGCGTCCCGGTCCAGCGGGATGGTGCCGATGTTGCCCCAGGGCACGTAGATGTAGAGCAGCTGGATGCCGCCGACCACCGACATCACCGCGGCGGCGGTGACCTGGCCGGCGAACTTGGTCAGCGAGCCGAGCTCGTACCGGTCGTCGAGGATGCCCAGACCGCAGACGATCAGGCCGCCCCAGAGCACCCCGGAGATCTCGTTGCCGTTGCGGAAGGTGGACTGCAGGGTCGGCAGGGCGTGCGCGATCAGCATCGCCAGGCAGAAGCCCGCCATCAGCGCGGTGCCACCGAGCCGCGGGGTGTCCACGGCGTGGACGTCCCGGTCCCGGGGCTTGGCCACCGCCCCCCACCGGATCGCGACCAGCCGGGCCAGCGGGGTGCACAGGTAACTGCCGATCGCCGCGATCAGCCCGACCAGCGCGTATTCGAGGGACGGATGCACGTGCGCCGCTTGCGGATCAGCCTCGCGGGTAGGCCGGGTGCGCGGCGACCAGCTCGCTCACCTCGGCCCGGACGGCCGCGTGCGCCGCGGCGTCGTCGGTGGTCACCGCCCGGTGGATCAGGTCGGCGATCTGGACCAGCTGCGGCTCGGTCATGCCCTGGGTGGTCACCGACGGCGAGCCGACCCGGATGCCCGAGGCCACCGACGGCGGCGCCGGGTCGTTCGGGATGGCGTTCTTGTTCAGCACGATGCCGGCCGCGTCGCAGCGGGCCTCGGCCTCCTTGCCGGTCACCCCGATCCCCTGCAGGTCGATCAGCGCCAGGTGGGTGTCGGTGCCACCGGTGACCGCGCGCATGCCGCGCTCCACCAGCCCGGCGGTCAGCGCCTGGGCGTTGGCGATCACCTGGCGGGCGTAGGCCTGGTACTCCGCGGTGGCGCACTCGGCGAGGTTGACCGCCTTGGCGGCCACCGCGTGCATCAGCGGGCCGCCCTGCATCATCGGGAAGACCGCCTTGTCGAGCTTGGCGGCATGCTCGGCCTTGCAGACCAGGGCACCGCCGCGGGGGCCGCGCAGCACCTTGTGAGTGGTGAAGGTGACCACGTCGGCGTAGGGCACCGGCGACGGGATCGCCTTGCCGGCCACCAGGCCGATGAAGTGCGCCGCGTCCACCATCAGGATCGCGCCGACCTCGTCGGCGATCTCGCGGAAGGCGGCGAAGTCGATCAGCCGCGGGATGGCCGAGCCGCCGCAGATGATCATCTTCGGCCGGTGCTCGGCGGCGAGCGCGCGCACCTGGTCGTAGTCGATGTCCTCGGTCTCGGGGTGCACGCCGTAGTGCACGGCGTTGAACCACTTGCCGGAGAAGCTGACCTTGGTGCCGTGGGTGAGGTGGCCGCCGTGCGGCAGCGACATCGCCAGCACCGTGTCGCCGGGCTGCAGGAACGCGCCGTACACCGCGAGGTTCGCGCTCGCCCCGGAGTGCGGCTGCAGGTTGGCGTGGTCGGCCTCGAAGAGCGCCTTCGCCCGGGCGACGCCGATCTCCTCGGCCCGGTCGACCACCTCGCAGCCGCCGTAGTACCGCTTGTGCGGGTAGCCCTCGGCGTACTTGTTGCTCAGCGTGCTGCCGAGTGCGGCCAGCACCGCCGGCGAGGTGAAGTTCTCGCTGGCGATCAGCTGCAGGCCGCCGCGCAGCCGGTCGAGCTCGTCCAGGACGACCCCGGCGATCTCCGGGTCGACCTTCTGCAGCGACTCGAAGTCCGGGCCCCAGTACTGGTCAGACATGTTCTCCCCTGGCAGGTTCTCGTCCGGTGAGCTGATGTGCGCTGTGGTGGGCTGCGCCGCGGTGGCCGCGCGGCGAAGGCGACCGCGGCTGGGCGGCCGGCGTAGGGCTAGGTTAGCCGACCGGACGGCCCACGACGCCCGGCACCACCTCGCGCAACGCCGCCAGGTCGATCGCCCCCTCGCGCAGCACGGTGGGCACCTCGCCGGTCAGGTCGACGATGGTGGAGGGCCGGCCGACCGGCACCTCGCCGCCGTCGAGATACACCGAGACGGACTCGCCGAGCTGGGCGTAGGCCTGCTGGGCGGTCACCGCCGGCGGCTGCGAGGTGACGTTGGCGCTGGAGACGGCCATCGGGCCGGTCTCGGTGAGCAGGTCGATGGCGACCGGGTGCAGCGGCATCCGGATCGCGACCGTGCCCCGGGCATCGCCCAGGTCCCAGGCCAGCGACGGCGCGTGCTCGACCACCACGGTCAGCCCGCCCGGCCAGAACGCCTCGACCAGGTCCCGCAGGATCGAGGGCACGAAGCTGACCAGGCCGTCGATGGTGCTCCAGGAGCCGACCAGCACCGGCACCGGCATGTCCCGGCCACGCCCCTTGGCGGCCAGCAGGCTGGCCACCGCCTCGGGGTTGAAGGCGTCCGCGCCGATGCCGTAGAGGGTGTCGGTCGGCAGCACCACGACCGAGCCGGACTTGACCGCGCGGGCCGCCGTCGCGATCGCGATCGGCCGGTTGGCCAGGTCGGTGCAGTCCAGCATGTCGCTCACCTGTCGCTACCTCCGCTCCGCCGGTGGCCGCGCCGGATCGGCGCCCCGGCCGATTCTGCCGTACGTGCCCGCGGGACCCGGATCACCCGCCGCCGGCTGCCGCGTTCGACCGGGTTCGTACCGCCCGGGCGAACCGGGGCCGGCCCGCCAGGTCGGGGTGGCCGGAGATCTCCTGCCAGTCGCCGGCGGCCGCCAGCAGCGCCGGCAGCGCGGCACCGTGGCTGGCGTCGTGCTCGAGCACCAGCAGCCCGCCGGGCGCGAGCAGCCGGGCGGCGGTGGCGAGCAGGGCCGGCATCAGGGCCAGCCCGTCCGGGCCGGCGAACACCGCCTCGTCGGGATCGTGGCCGACCTCGGCGGCCAGCCGGGACCGCAGCGTGGCCGGCACGTAGGGCGGGTTGCTCAGCACCACGTCCACCCGCAGCCCGGCCAGCAACCGGCCGTCGGCGACATCGGCCTGCACCACCTCGACCGGCCGGTCCCCCGCGGCGGCCCGCTCGGCGGCGTTGCGGCGCAGCCAGCCGGCCGCGTCCGGGCTCCGCTCGACCGCCCAGACCGCGGCCTGCGGGAACTCCTGCGCCACCGCGAGGGCGATCGCGCCGGAGCCGGCGCACAGGTCGACCACCCGGCCGGCCCGGGCCAGCTCCGGGGCGGCCAGTTCGAGGATCAGCTCGGTCTCCGGCCGCGGGACGAACACCCCCGGCCCGACGGCCAGCTCCAGGTACCGGTACGGCGCCCGGCCGGTCAGGTGCTGCAGGGGCACCCCGGCCGCGCGGCGCCCGACCAGCTCGGCGTACGCGGCCCGCTGGGCGTCGGTCAGCCCGGTCACCAGCAGCAGCCGGCCCCGGGACAGGCCGAGCAGGTGGGCCAGCAGCAGCTCGGCATCCACCCGGGGCGAGCCGGCGCCGGCCGCGGCCAGCCGCTCGGTGGCGGCCCGCAGCTCACCCGCGACGCTCGGCGCGCTCACTCACCACCCGACAGCGCGGCCTCGATGTCGGCTCGGGTCAGCGCGTCGATCACGTCGTCCAGCGCGCCGTCGAGCACCTGGTCGAGGTTGTAGGCCTTGAAGTTCACCCGGTGGTCGGCGATCCGGTTCTCGGCGAAGTTGTAGGTGCGCACCCGCTCGGAGCGGTCGACGGTGCGCACCTGTGAGCGCCGGGCGTCCGAGGCCTCCTGCTCGGCCGCCTCCTGGGCGTGCGCGAGCAGCCGGGCCCGCAGCACCCGCAGCGCCGCCTCCCGGTTCTGCAGCTGGCTCTTCTCGTTCTGCATGGCCACCACGGTGCCGGTCGGCAGGTGGGTGATCCGGACCGCCGAGTCGGTCGTGTTCACGCTCTGCCCGCCCGGCCCGGACGAGCGGTAGACGTCGATGCGCAGGTCGTTCATGTCGATCTCGACGTCCACCTCCTCGGCCTCGGGCAGCACCAGCACGCCGGCCGCCGAGGTGTGGATCCGGCCCTGGGACTCGGTCACCGGCACCCGCTGCACCCGGTGCACGCCGCCCTCGTACTTCAGCCGCGCGTAGACCGGGTTCTCGGTCGAACGCGCGCGCACCGCCACCGTCACCGACTTGTGGCCGCCGAGGTCGGTGGGCTCGTCGTCGAGCACCTCCACCTGCCAGCCCTGCCGCTCGGCGTAGCGCAGGTACATCCGCAGCAGGTCGCCGGCGAACAGCGCCGACTCCTCACCGCCCTCGCCGGCCTTGACCTCCAGGATCACGTCCTTGGTGTCGTTCGGGTCCTTGGGCACCAGCTGCTCGCGCAGCCTGGCCTCCAGCTCGGGGATCCGGACGGCCAGCTCGTCGGCCTCCGCGGCGAAGGCCGGATCCTCGGCCGCCAGCTCGCGCGCGGCCTGCTCGTCGGCCCGGGCCGCGTCCAGCTCGCGGGAGGTCGACACGATCGGCGCGAGCTGGGCGAACCGGCGTCCCAGCCGCCGGGCGGTGCTCTGGTCGGCGTGCACCGCCGGGTCGGCCAGCGCGGCCTCGGTCTCGGCGTACTCGGCCAGCACCTGCGCCAGGCTGCCGGAACCGTCCGGTGTGCTCATCTCGACTTCCCTCTCCTGCGTGCGCGGCTCGTCGGTCGGGTAAACGCAACGGCGCCCGGGCACCCGCGCGATGCGGATGTCCCGGGCGCCGTCGAAACAGCTAGGACGAGGTGGTGCTGCGCTGGCGCTTGCCGTAGCGCTTCTCGAACTTGTCCACCCGGCCACCGACGTCCATGATCTTCTGCTTGCCGGTGTAGAACGGGTGGCAGGCGGAGCAGACCTCGGCGTGCAGCTGGCCGGACTTGGCCGTGCTGCGGGTGGTGAAGGTGTTGCCGCACGAGCAGGTCACCTGGGTGACCACGTACTCGGGGTGGATGGCGTCTTTCACGATGGTTCCCTCTCTGGGCACCGGATGGATTCGGTGCCGGTCATGGCCGCCGGGTCGTCGGGTGCGCTGCGCGCCGGACGTGAACCGGAGCCGGGTCGTCAACCAGACAGTGTGCCAGCACGGGGCACGGTCGACCAAACGCGGCCCGGCCACCCGGCATTCCGGCTCCGGACGGGTGCCGGAGCCGCCGCCCGGGCATGATCGGGGCATGCCGTCGCTGCCGAGCTGGTCGGCCACCACCCCCGCCGGGCGGGTGCTGCTGGCGGCCGGCGCGGCGCTCGCCGTGCTGTCCGCCGGCGCGGTCTCGGCAGCCGTGCGCACCCCGCCTGCGGTGCACCGGCACCAGGTGACCGCGCTCGCCCCGCCGGCGCCCGCCCTGGATGCGGCCGGCTGCCCGGCCACCGGGGGGTGCCGGCTGCGGGCCGAGCTGCCGGCCGGCCTGCTCGCCGCGGTCCGGCGCGCCTTCCCGGCCGCCGGCGTGCAGTCCGCGGACAGCACCGTCGATGCCACCACCGGTGCGGTGTACCAGGCCCGGGCCACCCTGGCCGTGGGAACCGCCGCCGGCCTGCTGCTGACCGCCCAGTGCGTGCCCGGCGTGAGCACCCGGGACCCGGAATCGAGAAGCACCTCGGCCGATCAGCGCTCGGACCTGGCCGGCAACCAGCTGGCCCTCTACACCAGGATCGTGCAGCAGGTGCCCGGTGCGCCGGGCTGCGCGCTGCGCCTGGAGCTGACCGCGCCCGGCCTGGCCACCGGCTACCTGGCGGGCCTGGCCGCACTCGCCCACGACCCGGCGGCGCAGGTGCGCCCGTGACCGGCGCGCAGCACGACGACCTGCGGCCGGACGGCCAGCCCGAGGAGATCCGGCTGGGCCTGCCGGGCTCGGCCGGCGACGTCACCGCGCCCGCTGCCGGTGGCCCCGGCGTGCCGGTGCGCTGGTGCGCCCTGCTCGCGGTGCTGCTGCTCGGCGTGACGGCCGGGGCCGGCGCACTGCTGCGACACCGGCGCCAGGCCAGCCGGACGGTGACCACGGTGACCTACCTGCACCCGGACGGACTCGACCCGGCCGGCTGCCCGCGCGGGGACAACTGCGTGCCTCAGGTGGGACCCGGCCAGCCGCCGCGGCTGCCGGCGGCACTGCGCGGCGCCACGCTGGTCACCGATTCGAGCCTGCTCGACGCCAGCACCAGCCGCACTATCCGGACGGTGCAGGTGCTGGCGGCCGGACGGCTCACGATCACGGTGGTCGCGCAGTGCCTGGCCGGCGCGCTCGCGGTGCCGGCCCGCGAGCTGCCGCCCGAGGAGCGGTCACCGGCCGGCGCGGTGGCGGCCGGTTTCGTCCGGCCGGGCCGGCAGCCCGGGTGCAGCCTCGCCGTGCTGGCCTCCGCGCCCGCCGGCAGCGCGCTGCCGCTCGCGGCGCTGCGCCAGCTCGCCGACGAACCGGATGCCCAGCTCAGCCAGTGAGCCGGCCGGCGACGCACGAGCCGGGGCCCTGCCGGCCACGCGGTTCGCGTGGTCGGCAGGGCCCCGGGAGGTCTCGTGCGGTCAGCCCTTCACGCCACCGGCGGTCAGCCCGCTGACGATGCGGCGCTGGAACAGCAGCACCACGATCACCAGCGGGATGGTGACCACCAGGCCTGCCGCCATCGTCTGGGTGTAGGGCACGATGTGCGGTCCGGCGGTGAAGTTGGCGATGGCCACCGTGGACGGCGCCACGCTCGCCTTGCCCACCGACAGCACGCTGGAGAGCAGGTACTCGTTCCAGGACGCCAGGAACACCAGGATCGCGGTGGTGAACAACGCCGGCGCCGCCAGCGGGAAGATCACCAGCCGGAACGCCTGCCCCGGCGTCGCGCCGTCCACCCGGGCCGCCTGCTCGAGCTCCCACGGCATGTCCGCGAAGAAGCTGGTCAGGGTGTAGACCGCCAGCGGCAGCGAGAACGAGATCTGCGGGATGATCAGCGCCTGGTAGGTGCCCAGCCAGCCGAAGTTGGTGAACAGCTGGAAGATCGGGGTCAGGATCGCCACGCCCGGAAACATCGACGCGCCCAGGATCGCGGCGAGCACCAATCCCTTGCCGCGGAAGGCCAGCCGGGCCATCGCGTAGCCGGCGAACACGCCGACCACCATCGCCACCAGGGTCACCACCGAGCCGATGATCAGGCTGTTGATGAGCGACCGGCCGAACTGGTTGATCGAGGTGTTGAAGGCGTACCGGAAGTTGGAGAACGTCACGTGGGTGAACCACGGCGTCGTGTCGTAGGTGAAGGCGTTCTCCCGGAAGGCCAGCACGACCATCCAGTAGAACGGCAGGAAGCACCAGACGATGATCAGCGCGATCACCGCGCCGGTGCCGATCGGGCCCCAGCGGAACGGCGCCCTGGGGCGGGCCGTCTCGGCGGTGGTCGAGCGCGGCACGCTCACGGTTGCCGACGTCATCTCACTTCGCTCCCTTCGCCTGGGCACCGATGATGTTCGCGTTGAAGAGCCGCACCATGCCGAGTGCGATCGCGAAGATGACGATGAAGGTGATCGTCGACAGCGCCGAGGCCGAGTTCAGCCCGACGTTCAACTGCTTGACCACCAGGATCGAGATGGTCGTGGTGCCGTTGCTGCCCTGGGTCAGGATCCAGGGCAGGTCGTACATCCGCAGCACGTCCAGCGTGCGGAAGATGACCGCGACCGCGAGCGCCGGCTTGACCAGTGGCAGGGTGATCTTGGTGAACCGCTGCCAGGCGTTGGCGCCGTCCACCCGGGCCGACTCGTAGAGGTCGGCCGAGATGCCCTGCAGGCCGGCCAGGATCAGCAGCGCGATGAACGGCGTGGTCTTCCAGACGTCGGCGATGACGATCGCCAGCCGGGCCGGCCACTGCGAGGACGTCCACTGGGTGTGCAGGCCGAGGGTCTTGTTGAGCACGCCCTGCGGGTCGAAGATCACGATCCAGAGCTTGGAGGTGACCGCCGTCGGGATCGCCCACGGCACCAGGATCGCCGCCCGCACCAGGCCGCGGCCCTTGAACGCCCGGTTCATCACCAGCGCGAAGGCCATGCCGATCACCGTCTCGATCGAGACCGTGACGACGGTGAAGAAGATGGTGACCTCGAGCGAGGACCAGAACTGCGAGCCGAGCGTGCCGGACGGGCACGTGGCGGTGCCGCCGCCCGGGACCGGGCACTGCTGCAGCAGCCAGTGCTTGTAGTTGGCCAGCCCCACCCAGTGGGTGGTGTTGGAGAAGAATCCGGTCGCCGGGTCCAGCCCGGGCTCGGACTGGAACGACTGGTAGATCCCCTTGACGATGGGATAGCCGACCACCAGGGTCAGCAGGATCACCGTGGGGGCGACGAGGAACAGCGCCAGGCGCCCCTCACCGGTCTTGATCTTGTTGCGTTTGACGGGCGACGGCGAGGCCGGGCCGGGGAGGTCGGAGCTGGTGGCGGTGGGCCGGGCGACTGTCATAGCGCCTCCTGGGGATGGACACGAACCACGACTTCTGGATACGAAGCACCGGCGGGATGGGCCTGCAACATTCGACCACATCCCGCCGGTGCGTTCATAGGCTCAATCCCGCGACGCAGGTCAGCCGGCGGTGGCCGACTGGATCGCCGCCTGCATGTCGGACAGCGCTTGCTGCGTGCTCTTCTGTCCCTGCAGGGCCGCGTAGGCGTTGGTCTGGATCGCCTCGGTCACGCCCGGGTAGAACGGGGTGACCGGACGCGGGACCGCGGTCTCGATGCTCTTGAGCAGGGTCGGCAGGTACGGGAACTTCGCCACCAGCGCCGGGTCGGAGTACAGCGAGCTGGTCACCGGGGCCAGGGTGCCCTGGGTGAGGTCGTTGCGCTGGATCTTGTCCGACTCGATGAACTTCAGGAAGTCGAGGTCGGTCGCCTTGTGCTTGGAGTATTGGCTGATCGCGACGCTGTGACCACCGAGGCTGGAGGCGCCGTGGCCGTCCGGGCCGGGCAGCGGGGCGATGCCGAACTTGCCGATCACCTTGGAGCCCTTGCCGGCCAGGATCGCGTCGGCGTACGGCCAGTTGCGCATGAAGACCAGCTGGCCGGCCTCGAAGGCGTTCAGGCTCTGCGTCTCCTGGAAGCCCAGCGCCTCCTTGGGGATGTAGCCCTGCTTGAAGCCGTTCACCAGGAAGTCCAGGCCCTTGGCCGCCTCCGGGGTGTTCACGTTCGGGGTCTTGCCGTCGTCCTTGACGATCTGGCCGCCGGCGGCGTTGATCGCCTCGGCCGCGTTCACGGTCAGGCCCTCGTACTTGGCGAACTGGCCGGCGTAGCAGCCCGGCTTCGAGCCGGTGATGGTGTTGGCGGTCTTGCCCTGGCAGTCGGCGATCAACTGGTCCCAGGTGGTGGGCGCGGTCGGCACCAGGTCCTTGCGGTAGTAGAGCAGGCCGCCGTCGGAGGCGTACGGGGCAGCGAACAGGGTGCCGTTGTAGGTCGCGGCCTTCACCGTGGCCGGCAGCAGCGCGCTGGTGTCGATGGAGTCGTTGCCCTTGAGCGGGACGATCCAGCCCTTGGCGGCGAACTCGGCGGTCCACACCACGTCGACGGTGACGACGTCGTAGCCGGAGTCCTTGGCCTGGAAGTGCTGCTCCAGGTCGGACAGCTGCTGGTCGGCCTGGTCGGACTGCTGCTTGATCGTCACCTTCTCGTTCGGGTGCGCAGCGTTCCACTGATCGGCGATGTACGGCATGATGCCGCTGTTGTCCTTGCCGGTGACGAAGGTGATCGGACCCCGGGAGTTGTCACCCCCGCCGCCCGACGAACCCGAACTGCTCTTGCTGGAGCTGCAGCCTGCGACGAGCACCGCCGCGCCGAGCACCGAGAGCGCCGTGACGGCGATCTTTGAACGCATCTACGTGTGTCCTTCCGATGACAGATTGCGTGAGCACCTGAAGCGCTTACGGGCAACGGCGACCATCGCACTCAACACAGTCCGACGGAATACCACCGGACCGTGAAGATACTCAACCGTTACCTCACTGATAGCTGGTGATCATATTGCCGCCCGGCCGGCGCCAACCAGCCGGTACCAATCGCGGTGAGGTGTGAGCTTTATCCGGTGGAACGGCCGGTCCGGCGGCGCGCCTCGAGCTGGCCGGCCACCACCTCCAGATTGCGCAGTACGACGCGTTTCGGCGTCGGCCGGGTCGGCTGCAGCAGTGAGGGCGGCACCTCCACGTAGCTGCCGTCGGTGCGATTCAGCCGGAGCGACGGCGCGCCCCGCAGGTTTGCGATCACCTCGACGTCGGCGAGGTCCTCCCAGGAGGTCCAGCGCTCGCCGGTCAGCTGACGGACCGAGACGCCGTCGGCGGTGGCGACCAGCTGCAGCCGGAGCGCGGCGACCGCGAGCGCACCGCACACCAGCCCGATCGCCAGGGTGGGGATGCGCACCACAGCGGGCGGGTGGGCGTAGATGTTGAGCGCTGCGGCGGCGCAGAGCACCAGCATCAGCACGGCCGGCTGGTAGGACGGGATCCGCCACACCAGCTGCGCGGCCTTCTCGCGCGCCGGTTCGGACATGGCAGGGAGTCTAGGCGCGCGGCACGGTCCCGGGACGCGACGAGGCGGTGGACCCGATCGGGCCCACCGCCTCCCCTGCTGCCGCTACCGGATCAGCGATCGTCCCCGCCCGGCGTGGTCTTGGCGATCTGCATCAGGAACTCGATGTTGGTGCGCGTCTTGCGCAGCCGGTCGAGCAGCAGGTCGATGCCCTGCTGCGATTCGAGGGCGTGCAGCACCCGGCGCAGCTTGATCACCACGGCCAGCTCGTCCGGCGAGAGCAGGATCTCCTCCTTGCGGGTGGAGGACTGGTCCACGTCGACGGCCGGGAACACCCGCTTGTCGGCGATCTTGCGGTCCAGCCGCAGCTCGGCGTTGCCGGTGCCCTTGAACTCCTCGAAGATCACCGTGTCGCCGGCCGAACCGGTCTCGACCAGGGCCGAGGCGATGATGGTCAGCGAGCCGCCGTCCTCGATGTTGCGGGCCGCGCCGAGGAATCGCTTCGGCGGGTAGAGGGCGGTGGAGTCGACACCACCGGAGAGGATCCGGCCGGACGCCGGCGCCGCCAGGTTGTAGGCACGGCCGAGCCGGGTGATCGAGTCGAGCAGCACGACCACGTCGTGGCCCATCTCGACCAGTCGCTTGGCCCGCTCGATCGAGAGTTCGGCGACCATCGTGTGGTCCTGCGGGCGCCGGTCGAAGGTCGAGGCGATGACCTCGCCCTTCACCGAGCGCTGCATGTCGGTGACCTCTTCGGGTCGCTCGTCGACCAGCACCACCATCAGGTGGCACTCCGGGTTGTTGATCGCGATCGCGTTGGCGATGGCCTGCATGATCGAGGTCTTGCCGGCCTTCGGCGGCGACACGATCAGCGCGCGCTGCCCCTTGCCGATCGGCATGACCAGGTCGATCACCCGGGTGGTCAGGATGTGCGGCTCGGTCTCCAGCCGCAGCCGCTCCTGCGGGTAGAGCGGGGTGAGCTTGGTGAACTCGACCCGGTTGCGCACCTGGTCGGGCTCGACGCCGTTCACCGTGTCCAGCCGCACCAGCGGGTTGAACTTCTCCTTGCGCTCCCCCTCGCGCGGCTGCCGCACCGCGCCGGTGACCGCGTCACCCCGGCGCAGGTTGTAGCGCCGGACGTAGGAGTTGGCGACGTAGACGTCCTCGGAACTGGCGAAGTAACCGCTCACCCGGATGAACCAGGAGCCCTTGTCGTCGACGTTGTCGAGGATGCCGGCCACCGGCAGCAGCACGTCGTCCTCGGAGATCGTCGGCTCGGCGTCGTTGCGACCGCCGCCGCCCTGACCGTCGTTGCGGTCCCGGTTGCGCCCGCGCCGGTCCCGGTACCGGCGGCCGCGCCGGCTGCCGTACTCGTCGTCGTCGTCGGACCGGTTGCTGTCGTTGCGGTTGCCGTCGTTGCGATTGTTCTGGTTGCGGCTCTGCTGGTCGCGGTTGTTCTGGTTGCGATTCTGCTGGCCGTCGCGGTTGTTCTGGCCGTCCCGGTTGTCGCGGCTTTGCTGGTCCCGGTTGTCGCGACCATCGCGGTTGTTCTGGCCGTCCCGGTTGTCGCGGCCCTGCTGGTCCCGGTTGTTCTGCCCGTCCCGGGACTGCTCACGGCTCTGGCCGCGGTTGTTCTGCCCGTCGCGGTTGTCGCGGCCCTGCTGGTCCCGGTTGTTCTGCCCGTCCCGGGACTGCTCGCGGCTCTGGTCACGGTGCTGCTGGTTGCTCTGGCCGTCGCGGGCCTGGTTCTCGCGGTTCTGGCCGTCGCGGGCCTGGCTCTCGCCTGCGGTCGGCGCCTCAGCCTGGGCCGGCGCGGTCTCGGCCGGGGCTTCGACGGTCGCCTGCTGCGGCGCACCGGCGGCCCGGGTGGCGCCACGGCGGGCGCGGGGAGCCTTGACCTGCTCGGCGGTGGCGGTGGGAGCGGCGGCGCCCGAGCCGTTGCGGGCCGGGGCGGTGGTCGAGCCGGTGCCACCGGAGCGCTGCGCGGCCTCGATGGCGGCGACCAGGTCGCTCTTGCGGAGCTTGCCGGTGGCGAGGCCCATCGAATTCGCGAGCGCCTGCAGCTCAGGGAGGAGCATCGACGACAGGGAGCCGGAACGGCGCTTGGCCCGCTCCTGCGCGGTCGACGTCGGCTGCGCGTCGGGCAGGACGCTGAGCTGGTCCTGGGTTTCGGTCACGTGGTGTCGGATCCTTCCGAGGGTGGTACGTCGTCGCGGTTTCGGACGTACACCTTGATGTTGATTCGGCAGGTTTCCCGCCGGTCTGACCGCATCGGCGGCCAGACATGTCACAGCCGCTCCTCGCAGGCCGGACGTCCAGTGCTGCCGGTTTCCCAAATCCGGCCAGTGCGGCCAGGAATTCGGCTGGTGGACGCCCGTCAGGACTCATCGGGCTGCGCTCTACGCGTGCGACCGCTTGCCATGAACTGTGAGTTGCTGCCATCACCGGCGGCGCTAACGCGAGATTGATCTAAGACTAGTCGTTCGAGTCTGCTGCCAGCAACAGGGGTGCGGCGTGTCATATTCCGCAATGTCAGGTCTCCGGCGCGTCGGGGCCGGATCCCCGGCGCGGTGGAAGCCCTCAGACCTCGAAGTCGCCGGCGGGCAGGGCCACCACCCGCGCCCCGCCGGCGGGGGCGAGCACCAGGCACTCCCAGCCGACCGGGCAGCGCGCGGCCACGGCCTCGGCCTGCTCGGGCCGCGCGAGCGCGAGCACCGACGAGCCGGCGCCGGAGATCACGGCCGCCACGCCGTGCGACCGCAGCTCGGCCACCAGCCCGGCGCTGGCCGGCATGCCGGCGGCCCGGTAGTCCTGATGCAGCCGGTCCTCGGTCGCGGTCAGCAGCAGCTCCGGCCGGCCGGTCAGGGCCAGCACCAGCAGCGCGGCCCGGCCGGCGTTGAACGCGGCGTCGGCGTGCGGCACCCGGGCCGGCAGCAGCGCCCGGGCTGCCTTCGTCGCCGACTGCTCGGCCGGCACGAACAGCACCGGCCGCACCCCCGCCGGCTCGGCGCGGACCGCCCGCCCCACCCCGTCCTGCAGCCAGGCCACCGTCAGCCCGCCGAGCAGGCAGGCCGCGACGTTGTCCGGATGGCCCTCCAGCTCGGTGGCCAGCGCCAGCGCCCCGGCGTCGTCCAGCCGCTGCCGCCCGTCCACGCACAGCGACCGGGCCAGCTCGATGCCGGAGACGATCGCCGCCGCGGACGAGCCCAGGCCACGCCCGTGCGGGATGGCATTGACGCAGCGCAGCCGCAGGCCCGGCGGCTGCTCCCCCAGCCGGTCGAAGCAGGCCCGCATCGCCCGCACGACCAGGTGGCTCTCGTCCCGGGCCAGCTCCTCGGCCCCGGTGCCGGCCAGCTCGATGGCCAGGCCGGCCCCGGTGACCGCGGCGGTCACCTCGTCGTAGTGGCCCAGCGCCAGCCCGAAGGCGTCGTAGCCCGGGCCCAGGTTGGCGCTGGTGGCCGGGGCGAAGACCCGGACGGCGTGCTCGTGGAAGGCCATCAGGCCGCGCTCATCGGTCCAGGCCCAGCTCGGCCGCCGCGGCGTGCGCGTCCACCGGCACGGTGACCGGGGCCGGTGCCCCGGAGATCGCCCACTCGGGGTCCTTGAGGCCGTTGCCGGTGACCGTGCAGACCACCTGGCTGCCCGGCGGCACCAGGCCGGCCGCGGCCGACTTCAGCAGGCCGGCCACGCTCGCCGCCGAGGCCGGCTCCACGAAGACCGCCTCGCCGCGGGCGAGCAGCCGGTAGGCCTGCAGGATCTCGCGGTCGGTGACCGAGTCGATCAGGCCACCGGAGTCGTCCCGGGCCCGTTCCGCGCTGGTCCAGGACGCCGGGTTGCCGATCCGGATGGCGGTGGCGATGGTCATCGGCTTCAGCACCGGCGCGCCGAGCACGATCGGGGCCGCCCCGGCCGCCTGGAAGCCATACATCTTCGGGGTGTTCTCGACCACCCCGTCGGACCGGTACTCGGAGTAGCCGCGCCAGTAGGCGGTGATGTTGCCGGCGTTGCCGACCGGGATGCAGTGGATGTCCGGGGCCCGGCCGAGCACGTCGCAGATCTCGAAGGCCGCGGTCTTCTGGCCCGCGATCCGGTCCGGGTTCACGGAGTTCACCAGGGCCACCGGGTAGTCGACGGCGAGCTTGCGGGCCAGTTCCAGGCAGTCGTCGAACGTGCCGTCCACCTGCAGCAGCCGGGCGCCGTGCACCAGTGCCTGCGCCATCTTGCCCAGCGCGATCTTGCCCTGCGGCACCAGCACCGCGCAGACCATGCCGGCCCGGACCGCGTACGCCGCCGCCGAGGCCGAGGTGTTGCCGGTGGAGGCGCAGATGACGGCCTGGGCGCCGGTCTCGGCCGCCTTGGAGATCGCCAGCGTCATGCCCCGGTCCTTGAACGAACCCGTCGGGTTGGCGCCCTCGACCTTGAGGTACACCTCGGCGCCGGCCCGCTCGGACAGCCGCGGTGCGGGCACCAGCGGGGTGCCACCCTCGAACAGGGTGATGACCGGGGTGGTGTCGGTGACCGGCAGCCGGTCCCGGTACGCCTCGATCAGGCCCGGCCACGCCGAGCAGGCCGGAGCGGGGATGTAGCTGCGTCCGGGCATCGGTTCTCCTCCGGGCTGGCGGTGTGGCCGGGCGTCAGCGCCGCGGCGCGGTCGGGGCGGCGACCTCGGCGTCGAAGCCCACATCGTTGACGAACACCTGCTCCGGGCTCTCCCGCCGCACGATCACGGCCGGCCGCCCGTCGGTCACCGCGATCACCGGTGGTCGCGGAATCTTGTTGTAATTGCTGGCCATCGCGTAGCAGTACGCGCCGGTGGCACCCACCGCCAGCAGGTCGCCGGGGCGCACGTCGGCCGGCAGCCAGCAGTCGCGGACCACGATGTCGCCGCTCTCGCAGTGCTTTCCCACCACCCGGCACCGGATCGGTTCGGCGGTGCTGGTGCGATTGGCCAGCACCGCGGAGTACTCGGCGTCGTACAGGGCGGTACGGATGTTGTCGCTCATGCCGCCGTCCACCGACACGTAGGTGCGCACGCCGCCGCCGTCCAGCGCGATCGGCTTGACGGTGCCGACCTCGTACAGGGTGATCATGGACGGGCCGATCACCGCGCGGCCGGGCTCCACCGAGATGCGCGGCACCCGCAGGCCGGCCAGCTCGCACTCGCGCTCGACGATCAGCCGCAGCCGGGCGGCGATCTCGGTCGGCGGCTGCGGGTCGTCGCCGTCGACGTAGGCGATGCCGAGGCCGCCGCCGAGGTCGATCTCGGGCAGCTCGACGCCGTGCGCGTCGCGGATCTGGCCGAGCAGCGCGATCACCCGGTGCGCGGCCACCTCGAAGCCGGCGGTGTCGAAGATCTGCGAGCCGATGTGGCTGTGCAGGCCGACGAGTTCCAGCTCCGGCGCGGCGAGCACTCGGGACACCGCCTCGCCGGCCTGGCCGGTGCTGAGCGAGAAGCCGAACTTCTGGTCCTCGTGCGCGGTCGCGATGAACTCGTGGGTGTGGGCCTCGACGCCGACGGTGACCCGGACCAGCACCCTCGGCCGGAGGCCGGCGGCGCGGGCGATCTCGGCCAGCCGGTCGATCTCGACGTGGCTGTCCAGCACGATCCGGCCGACCCCCGCCGCGACCGCCTCGCGCAGCTCGGCATGCGACTTGTTGTTGCCGTGCAAGGCGATTCGTTCCGCCGGCACCTGCGCCCGCAGCGCCACCGCCAGCTCGCCGGAGCTGCAGACGTCCACGCCGAGGCCCTCGTCGGCGACGATCGCGGCCACCGCGGTGCACAGGAACGCCTTGCCCGCGTAGTACACATCGCCGTCGGCGAACGCATCGGCCCAGGTGCCGGCGCGCCGGCGCAGGTCGGCGGTGTCGAGCACGAACGCGGGAGTGCCGAACTCACGCGCCAGCTCGGGTGCGGGCAGGCCCGCCACCACCAGCTCACCGGACTCCGCCCGCCCGGCGCCGTCCGGCCAGATCCGCTCGTTCAGCCGGTTCAGGTCCTCGGGCGGGCCGAACGGATCGCCGCCGGGCAGCGGGTGCCCGTGGCTGGGCCCGGCGGGGTGCGCGGATCGGCTCATCGGGGCCTTCCTGGTAGGTCTCGCCCGGCAGGTGGTTACTTGCGCTCGGGCGCGGAGACCCCGAGCAACCGCAACCCGTTGGCCAGCACCGTCCTGGTCGCGACGTCGAGCCAGAGCCGGGACCGGTTGGCGTCGGTGACCGGCTCGTCGCCCTTCGGGATCACCCGGCAGTTGTCGTACCAGCGGTGGAAGTGCCCGGCCAGCTCCTCCAGGTAGCGGGCCACCCGGTGCGGCTCGTGCAGCACGGCGGCCTGCGCGACCACCCGCGGGAAGTCACCAAGCACGGTCAGCAGCGCGGTCTCGGTCTCGTGGCCGAGCAGCTCGGGCGTGAAGGCGCCCAGGGTGATGCCGACCGCCTCGGCGTTCTTGACGACGTTCACCGTGCGGGCATGCGCGTACTGCACGTAGTGCACCGGGTTCTCGTTGCTGGCCCGGGTGAGCAGGTCGAGGTCGATCTCGAGGGTGGAGTCGGCCGAGGAGCGGGCCAGCTGGTAGCGGGCGGCGTCCACCCCGACCGCGTCGACCAGGTCCTCCAGGGTGATGACGTTGCCGGCCCGCTTGCCCATCCGCACGGGCTTGCCGTCCTTGACCAGGTTGACCAGCTGCCCGATCAGCAGCTGCAGGTTCTCCCCCGGCGTGTCGCCGAAGCAGGCGCACATCGCCATCAGCCGGCCGACGTAGCCGTGGTGGTCCGCGCCGAGCATGATCACGACCCGGTCGAAGCCGCGCTCGCGCTTGTCGAGGTAGTAGGCCAGGTCGCCGGCGATGTAGGCCGGTTCGCCGTCGCTCTTGATGACGACCCGGTCCTTGTCGTCGCCGTGGTCGGTGGTGCGCAGCCAGACCGCGCCCTCGGCCTCGAAGATCTCACCCTGCTCGCGCAGCCGCGCCACCGCCCGCTCGACCGCGCCGGAGGCGTGCAGCGAGTCCTCGTGGAAGTAGACGTCGAAGTCGACCCCGAAGTCGTGCAGGCTGGCCTTGATCTCGTCGAACATCAGCTCGACGCCGTACTTGCGGAACGCCTCCTGCGCCTCGTCCCGCGGCAGCTCGGTGAGCCCGGGATGCTCGGCCAGCACCCGGCCGACGATCTCGCCGATGTAGCTGCCGGCGTAACCGTCCTCGGGGGTCGGCTCCCCCAGCGCGCTGGCCAGCAGCGACCTGGCGAACCGGTCGATCTGCGAACCGTGGTCGTTGAAGTAGTACTCCCGGGTGACCGCCGCGCCGCTGGCCTGCAGCACCCGCGCCAGCGAGTCGCCGACCGCCGCCCAGCGGACCCCGCCGATGTGCAGCGGGCCGGTCGGGTTGGCCGAGACGAACTCGAGGTTGATGCGGTGGCCGGCCAGCTCGGAGTTGCGGCCGTAGCCGGCACCGGCCTCGACGATGGTGCGGGCCAGCTCGGCGAGCGAGCCGGCATCGACGGTGATATTGAGGAAGCCGGGACCGGCCACGTCGACCGCGGCGATGCCGTCGGCGGCGAGCAGTTCCTTCGCGATGGCCTCGGCGATCTCGCGGGGCGGCCTGCCGGCCGGCTTGGCCAGCCGGAGCGCCACGTTGGTCGCGTAGTCGCCGTGGGCGCGGTTCTTCGGTCGCTCCAGCACGATCTCGTCCGGGACGGTGGCGGTGAAGGCGCCGGACCCTACCGCGCGCGTCACCGCCTCGCGGATTGCGGAACCGAGTTCGTCAGGAGTCACGGCTGTAGATGCTAGTGGGCCGCCGCGCCCGGGTTTTCGGCGCGCCGGGCGGCACGGCAAAGGAAAAGCAGTATCGGGGGTGCGCTCTCAGTGCCACGACCTAGACTGGCCCATCGACCGTCCCCCCAGTACGTGTTACGCGTATCGAACGAAAGCGACCCGATGACCAATCCGACGAAGTCGGCCTCCGGCGGCAAGAAGAACCGCCCGAACGACCAGGCCGCCGCCGGCTCGACCGCCGAGAACCGGGCCCAGGCCAAGAAGGCCCAGTCGAAGAAGATCGTCAACCAGCGGCAGACCCCCTGGGGCCTGATCGGCGTGGCGGCGCTGATCGTGGTGCTGGCGGCGGCGGTCATCGGCTACGCCGTGCACCAGGGTTCCCAGGGCGGCGGGGCGACCTCGGCGGACCCGAACAAGATCACCGGCATCGTGCACAAGACCTTCACCGGCGGCGACCACCGCCAGGGCACGATCGCCTACACCGACTCGCCGCCGTTCGGTGGCCCGCACGCGCCGGTCTGGGCCGACTGCACCGGCACCGTCTACCCGAACCAGATCGCCAGCGAGAACGCCGTGCACGACCTGGAGCACGGCGCCGTCTGGATCACCTACAAGCCGGGCCTGCCCGCCGACCAGCTGGACGTGCTGACCAAGCTGGTCTCCGGCAACCAGTACATGCTGCTCACCCCGTACGCCGGGCTGAAGAGCAACGTGTCGCTGCAGGCCTGGGGCTACCAGCTGTTCGTCGACTCGGCCACCGATGCCCGGGTGACGACGTTCATCAAGGACCTCAAGCTCAACCAGAAGACCACGCCCGAGCTCGGGGCCAGCTGCACCAACGCGGCGTTCAAGACCAACCCGTCGACCCCCGGTCACCCGACCGACTCCTGATGACCGGCGTCATGCAGCCACACCTGGCGACCGAACCGCCGGCGGACCTGCCGCGCCGGCCGTCGGCACTCACCACCGCGCTGGTCACCGTCATCGCCCTCGCGGTGCTGGCGGTGGTCGGCGCCGGCGGCTACGTGCTCGGCCACCGGGCGGCGAGCAACGGCACCCCGGACGCGCACTCGGTGGACGCCGGCTTCGCCTGGGACATGTCGGTGCACCACCTGCAGGCGGTGACGATGGCCGGCTACGTCCGCGACCACACCACCGACGGCGTCGTCAAGGAGCTGGCCTACGACATCGAGACCAGCCAGTTCAACCAGGTCGGGCAGATGCAGGGCTGGCTGGACGACTGGGGCCTGCCGCCCCAGAACCCGTACCCGCAGATGGCGTGGATGTCGGCGTCCGGGCACCCGGCGACAGACCCGGCCAGCGGCCTGATGCCGGGCATGGCGACCCAGGCCCAGCTCGGCAAGCTCGAGACGATGACCGGCACGCCGATGGACGTCTACTTCCTGCAGCTGATGCTGCACCATCACCAGGGTGGGCTGCCGATGGCCCAGTGGGCCGCCGAGCACGCCCAGGAGTACTACGTGCGCAATGCCGCGCAGAAGATGGCCACCGGCCAGAGCGCGGAGATCGTGCTGATGGAGAAGCTGCTGCGCGAGCGGGGCGCCAGCCCGCTGCCGCCACCGAGCTGACCGCGCCGAGCTGACCGCGTCGCGGGCGGCCGTCCGGACGGGGTCCCGGGCTGGAACCGGCTGGTCCGGGGGCCGGGGTTCGAGGCCGTTCGGCGACTGGTAATCTTCTCCACGGCCCGCGGCGCTTCGGCGAGGCGGGCCGGGCCAGATCGGCCCCCGTAGCTCAGGGGATAGAGCGCTACCCTCCGGAGGTAGAAGCGCAGGTTCGAATCCTGCCGGGGGCACCCAGCGAGAGAATGCACCGATCACCGTCGCGAATCGATGGTGCGGCACCGCGCGGCTCCGAACACCGGACAGCACGCCGGGACGCCACCAGATCGACCGGCGGCGCCGGCGAGGCAGGACCGGTCACCCGGTCACGCCCGCGCGGGGCGGAACCGCCCGACCCGCTCCTACCCCTCCCCTGGTTCCCGTGCGGGTCGTCACGCGCGGCCCCATCCTGGCCGCGAACGGGGCCGGCACAGCGCCGACGCGAGGCGCCGATACGAGACCGTTACAAATCCGCGCCGGCACCCGAAACACGACTTCGGACAAATGCCTCCATTAACCGGCGGAATTGGAAATTTAAGCTTTCGCCTGCCTGGCTTCGCGCCTTGGCACTATGTTGACATGCGGCGGTTACAGCCCCAAGATGACGATCCTGCCAAATCAACTTTGTAGTTGGCACGCTGGGAAATCGTCGGCGGGGCAGCATCTGTATGGGGGCACGATGACACCGACTTCGCACGACGCGGGCATACTCACGGCACTACCGGGCGAGCAGCGGCGACCCGCACTGCGCATCGAGGTACTCGGGGCCATGCGGGTCTGGCTCGGCGACGAGGAGATCCACCTCCGGCAGGCACAGCAGCGGGCCATCCTGGCCCTGCTCGTGCTCAGCGAACAGACGCCGGTCACGCCCGAGCGGCTCATCCAGACCCTGTGGACCGGCGAGCCGCCGGCGAGTGCGAGGAACGTCGTTCACACGCAGGTGAAACGGCTCCGGCAGGCGTTCGAGCCGAACCGGATGTCCCGCTCGCGCAGCACGGTGCTGCCCTCGGCCGGGACCGGCTACGTGCTGCACGGCGGGTCGGCCTCGGTCGACCTGTGGCAGTTCCGCTCGCTCGTGCACCGGGCGTCCCGGGCGCGCAACTGCCACGACGACGCCACCGTGTTCGCCCAGCTGGGCGAGGCCGTCGCGCTGTGGCGGGGCACCCCGTTCGCCGACGTGGCACCGGTGCGCGACTCGGCGGCGGCCCGGGTGCTCGGCGAGCAGTACGCCTGCGCGGTGAGCTGGTACGCCGAGGCAGGCATCCGCACCGGCCACGCCGGCGAGGTGCTGGGACTGGTCGAGCAGGCCGCCCAGGCCCGCCCACTCGACGAGGCGGCGCAGGCGTTGCTGATGCGCGCCTATCACGCGACGGCCCGCCGCTCGGACGGCTTCACCGTCTACCAGCGCACCCAGCAGGCCCTGGCCGAGGAGCTGGGCGTCGACCCCGGGCGCGAGCTGCGGGCGACCTACGAGGCGCTGCTGCGGGACCGGCTGGCGCCGGGACCGGCACCGGCCGACCAGACGGATCCGTCGAGGATGATGCAGCGGATGCTGCTCGCCCTGGGCGTGGCCCCGGCGAGCATCCCGGACTCGGTGGGCCAGCGGGCGGCCATGCTGCGTGGCCACCTCGACGCGATCGCCGACGTCCGGCCCTCGTACTCCTGAACGCATTCCCGACGGCGCCACCGGCCCGTTCCGGATCGAGCAGTGCGACTGGCTGCCGAATTCTCGCCCGTTGACTGCGCGACCTCTGCCGTCGGCGCCCACCGGGCGACCCTCCGATCGCAGAATTCCCAGCGTTCGCTGACGAATGTCATCCGAATATCGCGTGCACCACCGCCGCCGGGCGACACTCACCGGCGGAGAGGAGTCCCATGACGAGGCATGTGAGGTACGGGGTCGAGTTCGCCGCCGTCAGCAAGAGCTACGGCGCGGTCAGGGCCGTCCGCGGCGTCGACCTGCAGATCGCACCGGGCGAGACCGTGGCGCTGCTCGGCCCGAACGGGGCGGGCAAGTCCACCGCCATCGACCTGATGCTCGGCCTGGCGGTGCCCGACGCCGGTTCCGTCCGGATCTTCGGCGACGAGCCACGGGCGGCGACCAGGGCCGGGCGGATCGGCGGCATGCTGCAGCTGGGCGGCCTGATCCCGTACCTCACGGTGCGGGAGCTGATCACCTCGGTGGCTGCGCTGTATCCCAACGCGCTCTCCGTCGACGACGTCATCACGATCACCGCGATCGGCGACTTCGCCGACCGGCCGACCAACAAGCTGTCCGGCGGCCAGATCCAGCGGGCCCGGTTCGCGATGACGCTGGTCGCCAACACCGACCTGCTCATCCTGGACGAGCCCACCGTGGCGATGGACGTCGAGGGCCGGCGGGAGTTCTGGACGACCGTGCGGGGCATCGCGGCCAGCGGCAAGACGGTGATCTTCGCGACCCACTACCTGGACGAGGCGGACGAGTACGCCGACCGGATCGTCCTGATGTCGCAGGGAGAGATCGTCGCCGACGGCGCGAGCACCGAGATCCGGGGGCTGGTCGGCGGGCAGGTCGTGCGGGCCACCCTGGCCGGCGTCGCCGAGGCGGAGCTGCTGGCCCTGCCGGGCGTGATCGCCGCGGAACTGCGCGGCGACTCGATCATGCTGAGCTGCACCGATTCCGACGCCGCGGTGCGCGAGCTCTTCGCCAGCCACCCCAGCGTGAAGAACCTCTCCGTCGCCGCGGCCGGCCTGGAGGAGGCCTTCCTGCAACTGACCGGCAACCGAGAGCGGGAGGCGGTCCGGTGAACGCCGTCTACCTCAAGTACGAGCTGCTGCGCACGCTGCGCAACCGGATGGGCTTCGTCTTCTCCCTCGCCTTCCCGGTGGTGACCTTCCTGATCCTGGCGCTGAGCCAGCAGCAGTCCGGTTTCACCAGGCGCAGCGGGGGGATCCCGCCGGCGACGTACTACATGATCGGGCTGCTCGGCTTCGCCGGCATCGGCGCGGTGCTGTCCGGCGGCGCCCGGATCGCGGTGGACCGCTCGCTCGGCTGGAACCGGCTGCTGCTGCTCACCCCGCTGAAGCCGTGGGTGTACCTGACCAGCAAGGTGGTGACCGGCTACATGGTGGCCGGCATGTCGCTGGTGGCGATGTACGCGGCCGGCATCGCGGCCGGCGCGCGGGCCCCCATCGACCGCTGGGTGGAGATGACGGCACTGGTGCTGATCGGCCTGATTCCCTTTGCCGCGATGGGAATCTGGATCGGCCATGCGACCAACGCGGATGCGGTCGGCCCGTTCATGGGCGGCAGCATGATGCTGTTCGGGATGCTCGGCGGCGCGTGGTTCCCGCTCGCCGGCTGGATGCGGGCGCTCGGCGAGTACCTGCCGTCGTACTGGATGACCAACGCCGGCCACGTCGCCACCGGCGGCGGCAGCTGGCCGGCCAAGGGCTGGCTGGTGGTCGGGTGCTGGGCGGCGGTGCTGGGCGTGCTGGCGGTGCGTGCCTTCCGGGCGGACACCAAGCGGCGCTAGCGCCTCCTCGACACGAGCGGGTGGTCACGGGTCCGGAACCCGTGACCACCCGCTCGCGCGTCGCGGCCGGCCGCATCAGCCGGCCAGGGCCGCCCGGACCCGCGCCGTCGCGGCCAGGGCCGCCTGGCCGGAATCGTGGCCGTAGAGCCAGCCCATCGCACGCAGCCGCTGCAGCCCGTCCTGGACGGGCTCGGTCACCGGGCCGGGCGCCCCGGAGCTGGCCGGCCCGAGCCGCGAACCGCGCTGGATCAGGGCGGTTCGCGGCACACGCAGGGCCTCGTACAGTCGCAGCGCGGCCGGGCCGGCGCCCAGCGCGGCCAGGCAGGTGCCCAGGGCGACCGCGTCCTCGATCGCCTGGTTGCCGCCCTGGGCCATGAACGGCAGCATCGGGTGCGCCGCATCGCCGGCCAGGGTCACCCGGGCGGTGGACCAGCGCGGGATCGGCTCCCGGTCGTGCAGGTCCCAGCGGCCCACCCCGTCGGCGGCGGCCAGCAGCCGGGTGACGGCGGGGTTCCAGCCCCGGTAGGCCGACACCAGCTCGGTGGCGCTGCCGAGCGCCGACCACGATTCCGACCCCGCCTGCCGGGCCGGCACGGTCGCGGAGAAGCTGATCGCCCGGCCGCCGGCGACCGGGTAGCACACGCAGTGCTGGGCCGGCCCCGCCCACATGCGGATCAGCGGCTCCCGCGCCAGCTCGGGCACCTGGGCGGCCGGCACCAGGCCCCGGAAGATGGCTCCGCCGGCGAACCTCGGCCGGTCGGCGGCGACGACCTCGCGCACCACCGAATGGATGCCGTCGGCGCCCACCACGATCCCGCCGCGCTCGTGGGAGCCGTCGGCGAGGGCCAGCTCGACCTGCGACGCGCGCTCGATCACGCCGGTCACCCGGGACCGCAGGCTCAGGCCCGTCCCGCCGGCCGCGCCGGCCAGCACCGAGTGCAGGTCGGCGCGGTGCACCGTGTAGTACGGGGCACCGTAGGCGTCCTCGCAGGCCGCGCCCAGCGTGGTGGCCGACAGCAGCCGGTCGTCCTGCCAGCCACGGACCTGCAGCGCCTGCGGGCGGGCGGCGACCTCGGCCAGTTCCCGGGCGAGACCGAGCCGGTGCAGCAACCGCACGGCATTGGGCGCCAGCTGGATGCCGGCGCCGACCTGGCCGAACCGCGACGCCTGGTCGAGCACCCGGTGTGGGATGCCCGCCCGGCGCAGCACGGCGGCCAGGGTCAGGCCGGCGATGCCCGCGCCGACGACGGTGACCGCCGTCGGCGCGGGGTCGGTCCCGCCGCTCATCGCTGCTACTGCTCCAGGCAGAACTCGTCGATGGGATAACCCACATGGCGGTCGGCGGTGGGCAGGTGCCCGAGCACGACGTCGCCGGGCTTGAGCTCCGTGCTGTTCAGCACGGCGCCGCCGGGACCGAGCACCCGCACGTGCCAGTCGTCCTGCAGGATCAGGTTCACCCGCTGCCCGTTGGCATGAACCGCGTCGATGGAGATGAGCGGCCGGCTCTCGATCTTCACCCGACCGACCGCCACCAGCCGGCTGCGGCCCTTGACGTCGACGGCCATCACCTTGCTGCCGGCCTGCAGCTCGCTGAGGTACTGGGTCCGGCCGCCGCCGGCGATGGTGTAGGAGTGGATCGCGCCGGCATTGACCCGGAACGGCCTGGTCTTCATGTACGGCAAGGGATGCGTCTCGCTGACGCAGAGGATCATGCCCTTGGAGTGCGAGCCGACCAGGATCCCCTCGTCCGGCCGCAGGTAGGAGCAGGTGTCGACGCAGGCCCGATCGCCCATCCCGATGTGCGTGGTGGCCTCGATCGTCAGCTCCACCAGGCCGAGCTCGTCCAGGCTGCCGAGGGCGGCCGCCGCCAGGCCTCCGGCCGCGCCGACCTCGTGGCCGGACATCATCACCCCCTCGGAGCCGAGCTCGAGGACGCCGAAGACGATCTCCGCCTCCTCCGCGTCGGCGACCGTCACGACGATGGCGCCCTTCGCGCCGGCAGCGGCCGCGATGACGATCTCGAGCGGGATCTTGGTCGGGTCGCGGAAGTCGAGCAGGCTCCACAGCTCGGTCCGGGCCGCCTCGCACGCCAGTTCGAGGGTCGCGGCGTCCACGATCTCGACGTAGCTGCCGAACTCGACGTGCGGGTACGCCACCTCCACCGCGTCCCGGTCGGCGAAGCCGGCCGGCAGGATGATCACGTCGGCCGCCTCCGCGCCCTCGGGCAGCTGCTCACCGGCCACCAGCAGGACCTTCCGCACGGTCGGCGGCAGGCCGCCCAGGTCGGCCGGGTCGTCGGACGCGATGCCGTCGATCCGGTGGTGGATGGCTTCGGTGATGACAGCCGGCTTTGCCGCGCCCGAGGCGCGGATGTCAAGCCAGCACAGCTTTTTCGAGTTCACGGTACGGTCCTTCCACCAGTTCTGGCGGGTAGTTGCTGTTGTCGGAGGCATGGACGAGTCGGGCCACCTGGCTGGCGACGAGATGCGGTTGCGGTGACTGGAAGACGTTGCGGCCCATCGCGACGCCGGCGGCACCGCCGGCCAGCGCGTCCCGGACGAAGGACAGCACGCCGTCGACGGTGTCGCGGCGCGACCCGCCGGCGGGAACGACCGGGATCGGGCTGGCAGCGGTCACGTCGGCCATCTCGGCCACCGTGCCGGCGTAGGGCGCCTTGACGATGTCCGCACCGAGCTCGGCGGCCACCGTCACCGCATGCGCGACCAGTGCCGGATCCGAGGGGTTGGTGATCTTCGGGCCGCGCGGGTACATCATGGCCAGCAGCGGCACGTTCCACCGGTCGCACTCGTTCGCGACCCGGCCGAGGTCGGCGATCTGCTCGCGCTCGTCGGCGGCCCCGATGTTGATGTGCATGCTGACCGCGTCGGCGCCGAGCCGCAGCGCCTCCTCGACCCCGGTGACCAGGTACTTCGAGTTCGGATCGGCCGCCTGGAAGGTGCTGGCGTTCAGGTGCACGATCACCGACATCGCCCGCAGCCGCCGCGGCTCGATGTGGCGCAGGCTGCCCTTGTGCACGATGATCGCGTCCACCGACGCGTCGGCGAGCTGGCCGACCAGGCCGTCCATGGTGGTTCCGCGCGGCACCACCGAACCGTCGGTGATCGAGTGGTCGAGCGGGACGATCATGAGCCGGCTGGGATGGTGCCGGTACAACCGGGCCAGCCGCAGCTCACGCGCTGAATGGTGTGGCATCGGGCGTCCTCTCGTTAGCGGTGGCTGGTTCCGTCGACGAATGTGCCTGCAGCAGTGCGATATCGGGCTTGCCGCGCTCGGTGAGCGGCAGCTGCGCCCACCGGTGGAAGGCTGACGGTACGTGGGTGGCGCTGAGCCGGGTCGCCACC
The DNA here is from genome assembly GCA_035507775.1 of Jatrophihabitans sp. Classification (GTDB taxonomy): domain Bacteria; phylum Actinomycetota; class Actinomycetes; order Mycobacteriales; family Jatrophihabitantaceae; genus Jatrophihabitans_A. Next base: position 23,286 of record DATJNU010000177.1, on the reverse strand, counting down.
AGCTCGGCCAGGTCCCGATCGGCGCAGCGCGCACCGGGCCGGAGCACGACGGCGGCGTGGACGTGCTCGCGCCGGTCGCCGTCCTCGACGCCGTAGACGGCGGCGTGCCGCACTCCCGGATGGGTCATCAGGACGGCCTCGACCGCGGCCGGGTAGATCTTGTGGCCGCCGGCCTTGATCACGCCGGCGAGCCGGCCGGTGAGGGTCAGGTAGCCGTGGCCGTCGAGGTATCCGAGATCGCCGGTGCGCTGCCAGCTACCGGCGGCGGGGTCGGTGGTGGGTCGCGCCGCGGTCTCGGCGAGGTAGCCGGTCATCACGGTGCGGGCCCGCACCCGGATCTCGCCGACCGCGCCGCTGCCGCCGGCCGCCGGCCGGGCCAGCTCGCGCCCGGTCTCCGGATCGAACACGCCGACCGCCACGCCCGGCAGCGGCCGCCCGACGGTGCCCAGCCGGTCCGGCCGCAGGTGGTCGTCCGGCGTCAGGCTGCTGATGCCGCCGCACTCGGTCGAGCCGTAGAGCTGGTACAGGCAGCCGGCGAAGCGCTCGGCCGCCGCCGCGATCCGGTGCGGCGCGGCCGGCGACCCGCTGTAGATGACCCGGCGCAGCGACGACAGGTCGGTGCCGGCGAGCCGGGGCTCGTCGAGCAGCCGGTAGAGGTGCGGGACCGCGAGATAGGTGTCGGTGACCCGTTCGGCCTCGATGGTGGCGAGCACGTCGGCGGCGTCGAAGCCCTCTCGCAGCAGCACCCGGCCGCCGCCGATGATGACCGAGTCCATCATCGATCCGATGGTGAAGCTGAGCGGGGTGACGGCCAGGAAGGTCGCGGGCGCCGCCCGGTCGGTGGTCGAGGCGAACGAGCTGACGGTCGCGTTCCAGACCCGGTGGGACTGGGCGATGCTCCGGGGCACGGAGGTGGTGCCGCTGGTGAACGTGACCACCGCGGTGGCGTCGGGCCGGTAGCTCACCGACCGCAGGGGCGAGCCACTGTCGGCGTCCAGGCGCAGCACGTCCTCGGCGTCCAGGCCCGACCCGGCGAGCGCGATCGATCCGCCGAGCAGGGCGGTCACCGCCCGCGCCCGCGCCAGCTGGTCGTGGTCGGTGACGAGCACCCGGGCCGCGGCCTCGCGCAGGAGCCCGGCCTGGACCTGTTCGGGCAGCGCCCGCTCCGCACCGCGCGGATTGGCCGAGTGCACGTAGACCACGGCCGCGCCGACCAGGTGGGAGGCGTAGCGGGCGACCAGCATCTCGGGGCTGTTCATGCGGGTGAGCACCGCAACCGTCTGGCCGGGGCCGATGCCGTGCTCGTGCAACGCCGAGGCGGCCCGCACGATCCGTCCGGTCAGCTCCCACCGGGTGATGCCCTGGCCCTGCCAGCGCAGGACGATCTCATCCGGGTCGCGGGCGAGCGACCAGAGCAGGCGCAGCACGTAGTGCTCGTGGACGGCCCACGACGGCGCCCCCTGGTGCCTCACTGCCGAACGCACAATCGTCCTCGCTTCGGATCGGGTGCGACGATGGTGCGACACCGCGCGGGCGGCGAACAACGACTGCCCGGGGGCGACTGACATTCGTCACGCAACGGCTGACGTGAGTCATGACCCGCGGCGCCGGCGGCCGGCCGGGCGGCTAACTTCGCCGGCGTGGAACCTGACGAGACGGCTGACGTGGCGATCGTCGGCTACGGCCCGACGGGCAAGGTGCTGGCCATCCTGCTGGCCCAGCGCGGCTGGAACGTCACCGTGCTGGAGAAGTGGCCGCAGCCCTACCCGATGCCGCGCGCGGTCTCGGTCGACGATTACGCGGCGCGGGTGCTCGCGACGGCCGGCATCGGCGACGCCCTCGCCGAGTTCGGCATGCCCGGCGCCGACTACGTGATCCAGAACGCCGACGGGGCAACGCTGTTGCGGTTCGGCCTCGGCTCGGACGGCGCGTACGGGCCGCCCCGGTCGACGTCGATCTATCAGCCCGGCCTGGAGCAGGCGCTGTCCCGGCGGGGCGAGCGGCTGGCCACGCTGCGGGTCCGGCTCGGCCACGAGGTGCTGGCGGTCGCCGAGCACGGGGACGGGGCCCGCCTGCGCGTCCGGGACGTGACGACCGGCGCGACCTCGGCGCTGGACGCGCGCTGGGTGGTCGGCTGCGACGGGGCACGCAGCCTGGTGCGGGACCGGATCGGGACCACGATGACCGACCTCGGATTCACCATCGACTGGATGGCCTGCGACCTGGTGCCGCACCGGCTCGCGGACCACCCGCCGGCCAACCTGCAGGTGGCGGACCCCGCCCGGCCGCGGGTGGCGGCCGCCGCCGGGCCGCGGCACCGCCGCTGGGAGTTCATGCGGCTCGCCTCGGAGCCGCCGGAGTCCTTCAACACCGAGGCGAACGCCTGGCGGTTGCTGGAGCTCTTCGGCGTCGACCGGGACCGGGCCGAGCTGGAGCGCTACGCCGTCTACACCCTCGCCGCCCGCAATGCCGACCGGTGGCGGCAGGGGCGGCTGCTGATCGCCGGCGACGCCGCCCACCAGATGCCGCCGTTCGCCGGGCAGGGCATGTGCTCGGGGATCGCCGACGCGGCCAACCTCGCCTGGAAGCTGGACCGGGTGCTCGGCGGCGCCGGCGACGACCTGCTCGACAGCTACCAGCTCGAACGCCGGCCGGAGGCCCAGCGCGCGATCGACGCCTCGGTGCAGCTCGGCCGGCTGATCTGCCAGACCGACCCGGTCGCGGCCGGGCACCGCGACCGCGCCATGACCGCCCGGCACCGGGCGCTCGGCGCCACCGGCGACACACCGGGCCCGGTGGTCGCGCCCGCGCCGGGCGGCTTCCACCACCTGACGGCCGGCGGCACGGCCGGGCCCGGCGCGGGCCGGCTGCTGCCACCGGTCCCCGTGCGAGCCGGCGATGCCGACGCCAGCCTGGACGACCGGCTCGGCGCCGAGTTCGCCCTGGTGGTCCGGGCGGATCAGGCCCCCGGCCCGGAACTCGCCGGCCGGCTGCGCGAGGCCGGCGTCCGGACCGTGGCGGTGCTGCCGGACGGCGGGACGGCCCACCGGGAGGGCATCGTCGACGTCGCCGGCACGCTGGCCGGCTGGCTGGACTCGCTCGGTGCGGTTGCGGCGGTGGTCCGTCCCGACCGCTACGTGTACGGCACGGCAACCGGCGGCGCGGGCATCGCCGGGCTCGCCGACGGCCTGCTCGCCCGGCTGGCGGTCCCCGCGAGATGCTAGAACAGGCCCTGGTCGGCGGCGATCCGCGCCGCGTCGAACCGGTTGCGCCCGTCCAGCGCCTTGATCGCCGCGGAGGCGAGGTTGCGCACCGTTCCCTCCGCCAGGTGCAGCTCCTTGGCGATCTGCTTCAGCGGGGCGCCGGTGCGGGTCAGCCGCAGCACGTCCAGGTGCCGGTCGGTGAGGGTGCTGCCGCGGCCGGAGGCCGCGTAGTACTCCGGGGACAGGGTCAGGCAGCCGGCGGCGACGCCGCGCACCGCGTTGACCAGGTGCCGGAAGCTCGACTGCCGGGCGACGACGCTGAGCGCGCCCATCCGGATGGCCTGATCCACCAGGGCCCGGGTCGGGTCGCTGGCGAGCAGGACCAGCGGGCACGCCGGCTGGCTGCGGTGCAACGCCGCCAGCCGGTGCATGAGCCGGTCGTCCGCGGTCGTCGCGGCGGTGCCTGCCACCAGCACGGTCGGCCGGTCCGCCGCGTGCTGTGCGATCTCCGGTTCCGCGGCGGAGATGCCGAGCACGTCGAAGCCGGCCACGCCGGCCAGGGCGCGGGCCGTGACCTCCGAGGCGAGGCACGGCTGGTCGGCGATCACGATGCGAATGGTCACGTTCGGCTCCGCAGGGTCTTCGGATGACCGTGCCGCCGGCCAAGCCTGCCGGATCGGTCCTGAACACGGTCAGCCTCACCGGAGAATGGCCTGCCGCACAAGGCGATTCGCTGGCACGAACGTGCCGTCTGCCGGTGCCCGTCAGCCAGTTCAGAGGCTGTCCAGTCGTGGTCCAGAACTGCCCGGCAGCCTAGGCCCGTGCAGCATCTCGACGCGGTACCCGACCTCCGCACCTGGTCCAGCTGGCACCTGCACGTCGAGACCGGCGCCGGGCAGGCACTCGATGAGATCCTGCGCGAGGTCGTCGCGCCGGTCGCCGTCCGGCTGGCCGACGGGCAGCCCGATCCGCGGCCCTGGTTCTTCATCCGGTACTGGCAGCACGGCCCGCACCTCCGGCTGCGCATCGCCGGCCTGGACGCCGAGCAGGCCGACTCGGTGACCGTGGCGCTGACCGGCCGGATGGACCCGGCCCTCGCCACCCTCGACGCCGCCCAGCGGATGGATCAGGCCGGCTACGCCCAGGTCGTGGCCGGGCTCGCCCGGGCCGGCGAGGGCGGCCGCTCGATGGCGGTGGGAACGCTCGCGCCGGCCGGGGTGCTGGTGCAGCAGTACGAGCCGGAGACCGAGCGGTACGGCGGCCCCGCCCACCTGGCGCTGAGCGAGCAGCTCTTCCACTCCTCCAGCGTCGCCGCGCTGCGGGCCTGCCTGCGCCGGCCGGGCTATGCCCATCACCTCAACGACGGGCTGGAGGCGATGGCCGCCACGCTGTCGGCCTGGCCCGGCGATCGCGGCCTGCTGCTGCGGCAGACCCGGGACGGCTGGTCCGGCTTCATCCGGCAGGCCGGGCTGGGCGACGCAGCCGCGGTCGAGGAGTTCGCGGCCAGGAAGGCAGAGGCGCTGGCCGGGGTCGCCGACCAGCTGATCGCGATCTCCCGGGGCGCGCCGACCCGCTGGTCCGCGTGGACCGAACCGCTCGCCGCCGCCTGCCGACGCTGGCTCGCCGAGCTGGGCCCGGCCCGGGCGGCCGGAATCTTCTCCTCACACCTGCACATGATGCAGAACCGTCTCGGGGTGGCGGCCGGCCGCGAGGCCTTCCTTGCCGCCACCCTGCTCAAAACCCTTGACCTGTAAGGAGATCGTGTTGACGTCTCGCATGCACAGCCTGGGCACGCAGTCGTTCGGGCCGGTGTCGCATCCCGCCGCCCGGCTGGCCGAGCTCGACCGCTCGGCCGGCGCGCCCGGCCCGGTCCTCGGCTCCGCCAGCATCGCGGAGCGGCTGGGCAGCCAGCTGGCCGCCGCGACCGGTGGCATCTGCTGGTTGCTCGGCGGCAGCGAGCCGGACGCCGCGGTCCTGGAGCGCGTCGCGGCGACCGTCGAGGCGGGCCGGCTGCGGGTCCTGCAGCACGACGGCGACCGGCCGGTGCCCGCGGCGCTCGCCGGGGCCGAGGTGCGCGTCACCACCGCCCGGCCCGGGCACGACTTCCTGCTCGCCGGCGACGACCTGGCGTTCATCTTCGACCGGGACGAGCAGGACCGGCCGGTGCTGACCGCGGTGCCGCAGGCCTCGGTGGCCAAGGCGTTCCTGGGCATCTTCGAGCACCTGTGGTCGACGGCGCTGCCGGTGACCGACCTGCGGCAGGAGCTGGGCAGCGAGGCCAAGCGCATCATCATCCGGATGCTGGGCGACGGGGCGACCGACGACGCGATCGCGCGGGCCCTGGGGATCTCGCGCCGCACCACCGCCCGGCACGTCGCCCGGATCATGCACTGCACGGGCTCGCTGAGCCGCTTCCAGGCGGGCATGCGGCTGGCCCAGCTCGGCCTGCTGGCCGGCTCGTAGCCGGCACCGGGAGGCCGGTGGGCGCCGGCCTCCCGGTCACTGCTGGCGGGCGGTCACCAGCTGCCGCTGGCACCGCCGCCGCCGAACGAGCCGCCGCCGCCCTGATAGCCGTCGGCGGTGGCGGTGCCGGCCTGGGCCACCGCCGGGGTCGCCACCGCCAGCACGGCGGTCGCCGCGAGCGCGACTGCCACCACCGCGCGGCGGTTCCTGAGGTTCCGGATCATGTCATCTCTCCTCTCTCGGTGAGCCCTGGTGGCTCGGTGCGGTATTGGTGACGATCAGGTTGGTGAAGCCGGCCGGCGCGAGGAGCTCCCGCGCGGCCCGGGCGACCTCGGCGTGCGGCACCTCGGCCACCCTGGCCAGGTGCTCGTGCAGCCAGCCGGGTTCCAGGCCGGCGGCCAGCGCCCCGCTCACCCTGTCGACGATGCCCTCCCTGGTGGTGAGGTAGATGGCGGTCACCCCGGTCGCGTAGCGCCGGGCCCGGTCCACCTCGTCCCCGCCCGGGCCGTGCTCGGCCAGCTCGGCGAGGTCGCCGACCACCCGGTCGAGGGCCGCCTGCCCGCTCGCGGCGCCGGTGTCGAACTCGATCATGGTCAGCGGCGTGCCGGCGTGCTGGAGCAGCAGCGACTGCACGCCGTAGACCAGGCCGGCGCGCTCGCGCAGGTTGGTGTTCAGCCGTGAGGAGAAGTAGCCGCCCAGGACGAGATTTGCCAGGTACAGCGCCGGGAAACGCGGATCGTCCCGCCGCACCGACGGGGCCACCATCCGCACCGCGGCGGTGCGGAGCTGCGGGCACTCGGCGACCCCGGTCGGCCGGCCGGCGACCAGCGCGGGCAGCGGCGCCAGGTGCCTCGCCGGGTGTTCGGCCTGCCACGGCTGGAAGATCTCGGCGGCCAGTTCGGCGGTGCGCGCCGGCTCGACGTCGCCGACCAGCAGCAGGGTGGCGCCGGACGGCACCAGGTTGCGCTCGCTCAGGCGCCGGACGGCACCGGCGTCGGCGGCCAGCACGTGCTCCATCTCGGGCACCTGCCGGGTGAGCGGGTGGCCGGCGAAGCAGTGGCGCAGGATCTCCTGCCGCGCAACCAGTTTCGGCGTTGCGTTGGCCAGCTTGACCCGCTCGATCAGCCTGGTGCGTTCGCGGTCGAGTTCGGCCTCGGGATACCGCGCGCCGGCGAGGCACCGCGCGATGACGGCCAGCGTGCCGGGCAGTCCCCCGGTGAGCACCGTGACCGACAGGACGAGCCGTTCCGGATCGACGGTGCACCGCAGCGCGCCGCCGGCCAGCGCGATCTCGTCCTCGATGGCCGCGCGGTCGAGTTCGGTCGTGCCGGTGCAGAGCGTCGCGGCGAGCAGCTCCGCGATGCCTGTCTGCTCCGGCGAGTCGACGCCGAACGGGATGCTGAGCTGCACCGTCACCAGCGGTGCCGCGGCCTGCCGGATCGCGTGGATCCGGAGGCCGTTGGCGGCGACCGCCGCGTGCCGGTCGAAGGGCCGGGGTGCCGCGAAGGGCGCCAGCGGCGGCAGCTGCGCGATGGCCGTCATGCCGCGCCCCGTCCCGGGACCAGCAGCAGGGTGGCGCTGGGCTGCGCGCTCAGGGCCGCGGCCGCCCGGCTGACGTCCCGCCCCTCGATCGCCTCGATGTGCTCGGCGAGCCGCAACGCCGACTCGGCCCGCCCGTACAGCAACTCGAACGTGCCCAGCGCCCGCGCCCGGCCGCCGGCGCTGCCCATCCCCCGGTGGACAGTGCTCGTGTACCGCGCCTTGGCCCGGGCGAGCTCCGCGGCGCTCGGGCCGTCCAGCGCGAGCCGTTCGAGCTCGTCGGCGACCGCGCCCAGTGCCGCCTCGGCAGTCCGCCCTGGCGGCTGGAACACCGTGACGACAAAGGCATCCGGGTCCCGGGCCTCGAACGGCTTGCCGCTCATGCCGACCGCCGCGCCGGCGTGGGTGGCCAGGCCGGTGTCGCGCACGAGCCGCCGGGACAGCCGCGAGGTGGGGCCGTCGCCGAGCACCATGGCGGCCAGCACGGTGTGCAGGTAGGCGTCGAACTCGGCCTCGGGGTCGGGCACCCGCCGGCCGGAGCACAGTGCCGGCAGCGGGATCAGCGGATCGGGCCGCTCCTGGACGCGGCTGGCGGCCGGGGCCGGCTCGGCCAGCACGGCCCGGGCCGGCGTGGCCCGCGGCGGGACGGCGTCGAAGTACCGCCGCACGCTCGCCAGCGTCCGCGCCGGGTCCACGTCGCCGCAGATCGTCAGCAGCGCGTTGCCGGGTGCGTAGTAGTCGGCGAAGAAGGCCGCGCAGTCCGCCGTGGTGACCTGTTCCAGGTGCTCGAAGTCGCCGTAGCCGTTGTGCGCGTTCTCGAACCGGTCGAACAGCACCGGCGGCAGGTCGATCCAGGGCAGGCCGGCATAGGGCCGGTTGAGCAGCTGGCTGCGGATCTCGGCCTTGACGACGGCGACCTGGTTGGCCAGGTTCTCCTCGGTGATCGCGACCCCGGCCATCCGGTCGGCTTCGAGGAAGAGCATCCGGTCGAGCGCCTCGGTCGGGACCACCTCGTAGTAGGACGTGTGGTCGCGCTGGGTGGTGCCGTTGAAGCTTCCCCCCGATTCCTGCACGGTGTTGGCGTGTTCGAGCTTGCCCACCGAGGCGCTGCCCTGGAACATCATGTGCTCGAACAGGTGAGCGAACCCGGTGCGGTCACTCGGCTCGGAGCGGTATCCGACGTTGTAGTCGACGCATACGCCGACCGCGCCGAGCGCCGGATCGGTGGCGATGAGCACCTGCAGGCCGTTGTCCAGCCGGTGCCGTTCCAGCGCCGAGGTGGCGGCATAGCCCGGCCGCGGGGCGTGCGTCGTCGTGGTCAAGGCAGCTCCGTTCCCGACGTGGACCTGGTGTCCGGGCCCCACCCTGCGCGATGCCGCACCGCCGTGTAAACAGCGCGCCGCGATCTGGCGCGAAGATGCCTGCCGGTGCAGAACACGCCGTGAATTTTGGCGTATTCGTGACGGCCAAACCGCTTGCGCAGCCTGCTCACAGCCACCGATTCTTGTGTCGTCCAAGCGCATGGACCGTTGCCGACAGCTGGGCAACACCACCGTCCGGGCACCGTGCACGGACGGTCCGATCCCAAGAAGGAGAACCACATGTCCGTCGACTTCGCCACCTTCGACATCAGCGAGCTGACCGTCCTCGACGCCAGCGACGCCGTGGGCCTGCCGGAGATGGGTGCCTCGTTCATCATCTCGGCGTACACCCCCGAGCTGGATGACCTGCTCGGTGACGTCGGTGCCGACGTGGCCGTCTCGTGCTCGTCGGCCACCTGCTGCTGCTGCTAGCAGCCGGCTGACCGAGGGTCAGCCTGTGACGCTCGGCGCTTCAGCGCCGACCTAGTTTTCGCCGCGCGCACATCTCGAGCGGCCCGGAATGCCGCGTGGGCACCGGTGCGGAACTCATTCCGCGCTGGCCACGCGTCCCAACCCAGGAGTGACAGTGGACGTCCTCGGCCAGGGAACGGTCATCCGAATCTTCGATCACAGCACGAACCCCCGAGAGCTGCTGCGCGAACTCGCCGATCCGATCGTCGAGCTTCGGGCCGCGGAATGGCTCCCGGTGGCGCACGTCCGGCGCGGGTGGCTGCACGGTTCTCATCTCCAACTGACCGTGCGGCCACTCGCGACCACCCCGCCCGCGCTCGACGAGTTCGTGCCGGTCGCGGCCCGGGTCGCGGCGGGCCTCGGCGGCACCGTGCCGGAGCCGGAGCAGTACCTGCGCCGGGCGGCCGAGCTGGCCCGCTGGGAGAACGTCGACCAACCGCTGTTGCCGTTGCACCCGCAGGGTTTCGTCGAAGCGGTGCCGCTGGCCGAGCCGCCCGGCTGGCCGCCGGGACTGCTGCTCGCCCGCGACCAGATCATGAGCACGTTCCTCGACGGCGTGCTCCGCGCCGCCGAGCGCGACACCGACATCGCCTGGCAGGCCACCCGGATCCTCGCGCTGCTGGCCCGCACCCACCGCTACGGCCTCGGCATCGCCACGCTGCCGTACCGCTCGCACGCCGAGGGAATCTCGGCGACCCTCGCCGCGACCGTCGACCTGCGCGAGGCCTTCGCCGACCGGTTCGCCCGCGACCACGACCAGTTCGCGCAGGCCCTCACCGAACCGGATCCGCTGCCCTCGGATCCGCTCTACCCCTGGCACGGCGCCTTCCAGCGTGCCTGGGGCGTGGCCGAGGCGCTTGCCGCCAGCCGCCAGGTCGACGACCAGGCGCTGCAGGCGGCCGGGCAGATGGCCGTGCCGGTGGACAACCCCACGGCCAGCCACTTCCACGCCGAGGTGCGCCGGTCCGGCCTCGGCGAGCGCAACCCGTACTGGCAGGTGGCGCACCGGCTGATCCTCAACTCGCTCTACGCCTCGTTCACCTGTCTCGGGCTGTCCCCGGTGCAGCGCTACTACGCCTGCTACGGGCTCGCCGAGGCGGCCGACCGGCAGCTCGGCGAGAGCTGGCTGGAACGGCTCCAGCGTTTCGGCGCGGCCATTCCCGCCCCGCCACCCACCCGTGGCGTCCCCGCATCCGACCTGGCCCAGGGAGTCAGCCGATGACCAACACGCTCGATCCGATCGTCGATCCCGCGCCCGTCTCGCAGCGGCCCGGCCGGATGGCGGACACGCTGCTGCTCCGGATGAACGCGCTCCCTGGACGGCGGCTGTCCTCGGCCGAGCTCCGGGCGGCGCTGCGCGAGCACCTCACCGCCACCGAGGCGGCCGCCCGGCTGCGCGATGCGGCCTGCGACGAGCTCTTCGCGCTGGCCGGCACCCTGACCGGGCCGGAACGCAGCGCGGTGCTGACGCTCAAGCGCGCGATCTACAACGACCGCGAGCCGGCCGAGGCCGCCCACGACAAGCAGTGGTCGCCGGCGGTCACCGCGTGGCTGGCCGCCTGGCAGCGCCGGCGGCTCGCGGCGGCGGCGATCCGCAACGGCTACGAGACCTACCTGGCCGCGGAACGGACCCTGCTCGCCGAGCTGATCGGCGCCGAGAACTTCCAGCTGTCGCTGGCCCTGACCTCCCCGCAGGTGCTCGACGCGGTGCGGCGCTACCGGCGCCGGGTGGACGACCTGACCGCGCGGGACCGCAAGTCCGAGCGCGGCATCATCCAGCACCTGATGCGCGCCATGCTGCGGACCAGCCCGCTCACCCGCTTCACCGCGGTGGCCTTCGGCAGCTGGCAGCCAGACGGCGACCCGCTGGACGCTCCCCGCTTCGACCCGTCGGCCGCCCGGTCGTTCCTGCACGTGGACCGGTCGCTGCTCAGCGCGACGGTCACCGGGATCGTCGCGCCGCCCGGCGAGGCCGTTCCCTCCGTGCTGATCCGCAACCCGACGCTGCGGTCCAACTCCACCGGCGCGCGGTACCAGCACCGCGACGCGAGCCAGGTCCGGCTGCTGAGCGTGCCGCCCACCCCGCAGCTGGCGGTGCTGCTGAACCTCACCGCCACCGGGCCGCTGCCGGCCGGCGTGCTGGCCGCCGAGGTCGCGCTGCGGCTGGGCATCCCGGCCGAGGAGGGCGAGCGGGTGGTGGCGGCCGCGGTGCGTTCCCAGCTGCTGGTCGCGGCTCCGGTGCTCGACGAGCAGTCCGACACCCTGCTGACCGACGCGCGGGCGCTGCTCGCCGTCGAGCACCCGGAGCTGGCTGCGGCCGCGGCGGCCATCGGCGCCGAGCTCGACCTGATCCGCACCGGCACGGTCGCGGCCCGGGCCGCCGCCCTCGACCGGCTGAGCGGTCAGGGCGAGGCACGCCTGAACGCCGCGAGCAGCCGGCCGTCCCGGCTGCAGGTCAACGAGGACTACGTGCTGCCACCGGTCACGATGTCCACCGCCGGCTACGCCGGCGCGCTCACCGACCTGGCCCAGGTGGCCGAGTTCTACGGGCTGTTCGACCGCTACCACGAGGTGCGTGCCCTGCTCACGGCGGCGTTCGTGGAGCGCTTCGGCGCCGGCGGCCAGGCGAACCTGGCCGACTGCGCGCAGGACCTGGCCCGGCAGGTGCTGCGCCGGGAGGCCGCCCTGACCGCCGACACCGTCGCCGAGTACGGACCGGCCGACGGCTCGCTGGCGACCCTGCTCCGGCTGCGGGAGGACGCCGAGACCGTCCTGACCGGGCGGGTGCGCGAGCACCAGGGCCCGGAGGCGGTGGAGTTCGACCCGGGTTGGCTGGCCGAGTTCGCGGCCGGGCTGCCCGACCGGTTCCGGGCGCCGGCGGTCTCGTACTCGCTGCTCGTCCAGGCCGTCGGCGGCGAGCTGGTGGTCAACGACTGCTACCCCGGCCACGGCATCCTGGCGGCGCGCTTCCTCGCCGCCGACCGGACGCTCGGCGGGGCGGCGATCGACCGGCTCGGCCAGCGGGTCCGCTCGCTGTACGGCGCCGACGGCCAGCAGCTGCTCGAGGACCGCGGCCTGCACGGGGCGAACATCAACGCCCGGGCCGCGGTGCTGGCCGAGCACATGACGCCGCAGCACTGGGTCGGCGTGCGGCTGGTGCACGAGGCGAGCACCGACCGCCTGCACCTCCTCGATCGCGACGGCGCGCCGATCCAGCCGCTCGTGCTGGGCATGAAGTGGATCGAGCTGATGCCGGCCCCGCTGCGGATCGCGATGTGGCTCGTCGAGAGCGGCCGGGTGCTGGTGGACCCCATCGAGTGGGCCCACCGCGCCCGTGCCGACGCCGAGCCGACCACGGCGTACCCGCGGCTGCGGGCCGGCCGGGTCACCCTGCAGCGCGCCCGCTGGTATCCCGGGGCCGACTTCCCCGCCGCGCCCCAGCCGGGCCAGGATGCCGCGTACCTGATGGACATCAACGCCTGGCGGTCCGCGCACGGCGTGCCCGAGCAGGTGGTGGCCAAGACACCGCTGGGCCGCTGGCCGCACGACCTCACCCAGGCGGCCGGCAGCTACGTGCAGGGCCGGCGGCGGGAGAAGCCGCAGTACGTCGACCTGGCCAGCGCGCTGATGGTGCGCAGCCTGCCCCGGATGGTGGAGCGGCGCGGCTCCGGCTACTTCGAGGAGGCGCTGCCGGCGGTGCGCAACGGCGTGCACGCCACCGAGTGGGCGATCGAGCTGGACCGGCCGGCTTTCGGCCGCTTCGCGATCGGCGGTGCGTCGTGAAGGTGAAGCTGCGTCCGGGTACCCATCTCGCCCCGGTCAACGGGGGTGTCTACTTCGCGCGCGGTGACCGGTCGTTCGTGCTGCAGGGCCCGCGCGCCCTCTACGAGGCGGTGGACGACCAGCTCGGCAACCTCACCGCCGGCACCGACCTCGACACCCTGGTGCGCTCGACCGGCGGCGAGGCCGGCCGGCCGGTGTGGCAGCACGTGCTCACCACCCTGGTCGGCCGTGACATCCTGCTCGACCTCGACCGCGTCTCCCCGCAGCCCGAGGAGGCCGACCGGGTGCGGTTCCGCGACGTGCTCTCCTGGCTGGAGTCCCAGGTGCCCGACCCGTACGCCACGTTCGCCCGGCTGCGCGGCGCCACCGTCGCGGTGGCCGGAGCCGCGGGGCCGGCCCGGGACAGCCTGGTGCGCGGCCTCGACCAGCTCGGGGTCGGCCGGGTGCTGGCGGCCACGGACGCTGCCGAGCCGGACCTGGTCGTGCAGCTCGACGGCGCCCCGGCCACCGCCGGCCGGCCGGCGATCCAGCTCCGCACGGCCGACGGCTACGCGCTGGTCACGGCCGCCCCGGCCGCGGTCGCCGACGCGCTGGCCAGCCGGGTCGACCGGTGGCAGCAGTCGGACGAGGACCGGGCCTCGGCCGCACCATTGCCGATGAGCGCGGTGCTGGCCGGCTCGCTGGCCGCGCACGGCGCGCTGCGGCAGCTCGTCGGCGGGCTCGCCGGCGGGCAGGAGGCGACGATCGTGCACGGCCACACGCTGCAGACCGACGTCGTCGAGCTCGCGGCCCCGGCCGAGGAGCAGCCGGCCGCCGAACCCGACGGCGTGCCGGACCTGCAGGCGCGGCTCGGCGCGAGCGCGCTCACCGCCCGCTGGACCGGGATCGTCCGGCTCGGCCGCGACCTGGACGTGCCGCAGCTGCCGCTGGCCCTGGTCACCGCGACGCTGGTCGAGGGCGCGCCCGAGGCACCGGTGCTGGGCTTCGGGCTGAACCGCGGGGCGGCGGCGGTCAACGCGATGCTGGCCGCGCTGCGCCGGCTGCCGGCCGGCACCGACGAGGTCGCCGCCGCCGGACTGACCCCGACCCGGTGGCTGCTCGACGGCGCCCTGCGCCGGCACGGTGCCGAGCTGCTCGCCCGGGCGCCTGGCCACGAACTCACCCGGGACGGGCTGGGCGCGCCGTCCTCGGTCTGCACGGTCTGGGGGCTGCTGGAGGAGTACTTCCAGCTGCCGATCCGGCTGGTCGGGCGCACCGCGGCGGACACCGGCTGGCAGCTGGTGTCGGCCGAGCACCGGGCCACCGGGGCAGTGCTCGCCTCGCAGTGGGGCCAGACCGCGGCCGGTGCAGCCCAGCTGGCGCTGTTCACCACGGTCGCCTGCGCCCAGCTCGGCGAGCTGCTGGCGACCCAGCCGACCGAGCCGGTCGGCACCGCGATCCTGGAGACCGCCCGCGGCGAGCGGCTGCGCGAGCTCGCCGATGTGCTGGTGCCGGCGGGCCGTCCCGCCGCCGACCCGCTGCTGCGGCCGGCGGGCTTCTGCTGGGGCCCGGTGACGGCCCGATGACCGCCGTCGCCGAGAGCGTGGTGCGCACCGGTCCAGGCGCGCCGGACTGGCCGTGGGCGCGGTGGCTGCGCGCGTCCGGGCCGATGCTGATCGGCGTCCGTGGCGGGTTCGACACCGCCTGGGAGCGGGCGTCGGTGGCTGAGGCACGGCGGCTGGGGCTGCCGCTGCTCTCCATCCGGGTCTACGGCCGCGAGGTGCAGATCGGGCCGCTGAGCCCCGCGGACGCACCCGCGGACGCACCCGCGGACGGATCCGCCGACGCGGCCGGCGGGTGCGCCGGCTGCGCGTGGCTCCGGGAGCGGTGGACGTGGTCGGGCGCCCGCGAGGCAGCGGTCATCCCCACGGCCTCCGGGCCGGCCCCCGGCGGTGAGTACCCGGCCGTGCTGTCGGCGGTGGTCGAGGCCTGCGCCGGCACGCTCGCCGTCGCGCCGCTGGCGCCGGGCGAGCTGGTGACCGTCAGCGACCGCGGGGTGATCCGCCGGCACCGGGTGCGGCGCAGCTTCCACTGCCAGGTGTGCCGGCCGGCGGCGCCCGCCGGCAAGCCCGGACCGCTGCGGCTCTCGCCCCGGCCCACCAGCGCGCGGCTGCCGGTCCGGGCCGCGCCCGGGCCGTTCGGCCTGGACGTCGACCGGATGCGGGCCGCGCTCACCGATCGCCGGTTCGGCCCGGCCACCAAGGTGCTGCGGGACCGCGCCATGCCGTACGCGCTCACCGAGATCTCGATGGTCGGCGGCACGCCGCCGGGCTACGGCCGTGCGGGCACGTTCCGCGAGGCGGAGATGATCGGCTACTTCGAGGCGCTGGAGCGCTACGCCGGCTACCCGCACGTGGCGCCGCTGGTCCGCGGGGTGAGCTACCGCGGGCTGGCCGAGCCGGCGCTCGACCCGGCGTCGCTGGGGCACTACGCGCCCGAGCAGTACTCGTTCGGCCTGAGCAAGATGCGGCCCTTCGACCAGGACACCCCGATGGACTGGACGTGGGCGCTGCCGCTGCGGGGCAGCGAGCCGGTCCTGGTGCCCGCCGACGTCGCCTTCTACCAGTACCAGTACCCGGTCGCCGACACCGGCGACGGCCGGCCCGAGGCCCGGAACTACTTCCTCGAATCCTCCAACGGCTGTGCCATCGGCAGCACCCTCGAGGAGGCGGCGCTGCACTCGCTGCTCGAGCTGACCGAGCGGGACGCCTTCCAGATCGCCTGGCACCGGGCCCGGCCGCTGCCGTGGCTGGACCCGGACGACATCGCCGACCCGGAGTCCCGGCTGCTCATGCACCAGATCCGGCAGGCCGGCTACGACGTGCACCTGCTGGTGGCGACCGCCGACATCCCGATCCCGGTGGTGTGGGCGCTGGTGATCCACCGCGACCGGATCCTGCCGGCCAGCTTCAGCGCGGCCGGGTCGGGCCCGGACCCGGACGTCGCGATCCGGTCGGCGCTGTGGGAGGTCAGCCAGCTGGCGATCGCCGGGCTCAACTGGGACCCGGCCGAGCACGTCGCCTCCATCGCCGACCCGTGGCGGGTCGGCAGCCTGGTCGACCACATCCGCCGGAACGCGTTCCCCGAGCTGCTGCCCCGGATCGAGGCGGTGCTCGGCGGCCCGAAGGTCACCCGCGCCGAGGCGTTCCCCGGCTGGCCGGAGCGGCTGGTCGAGGCGGCCGGCGGCGACGTCACCGGCGCCCTGCGCACCGTGGCGGACCTGTTCGCCGGGGCCGGGCTGGACACCGTGCTGGTGGTGGACCAGTCCACCCCGGAGCACCGCGAGCTGGGCCTGCACGCCGCGCGCTGCATCGTCCCGGGGATCGTGTCGCTGACCTTCGGCCACGCCCACCAGCGGCTGCTGGGGCTGCCGCGGCTGCTCGGCGACCTGCCGGTGCCCGACTGCTTCGGCTTCGACCCGCACCCGTTCCCGTAGGCGGCGGCCATGGTGACGACCACCGACCTGCGCCGCTTCGCATTCCAGCAGGGGCCCGGCCGCGAACTCCTCGGGTTGCGCGACCCCATCGCCGACGACGCGCCGACCACCAGCTCGGTGCCGCCCGCGGCCTGCCGGGGCGGGTCCGGCCGGCTGCTGCCGCTCGGCACCCACCGGCTGCTCGACGAGGTGCCCTACCCGGCCGGCCGGGTCGGCGGCGGGGTCGAGGACGTGCTCGGCCACCTGCTGCTGGCCGCTTTCGGCCTGCAGCGCCGCGAGCCGTCCAACCGCTACAACGACCACCGGGTGACCGCCTCGGTCCGCAGCAAGTTCCCGGTGCACTGCTTCGTGCTGGACGAGCACGGGCTCGCCTACCTCGACCTGCACCGGCACGCGCTGGTCGAGGTAGGGCTGCCGGCACCGGCCGACCGGCCCGAGCCGGGCCGCACCACCGTCGTCCTGGCCGGCCGGTACAGCGACTACCCGGCGGGGTACGGCTCGCTGCGGGGGTCGCTGGCCGACCTCGAGCTGGGCATCAACCTGCGCAGCCTGGTCATGGCGGCCGAGCTGTTCGGCGTCCCCGCCGCGGTGGACCTGGACGGTGCGCGGTGCCGCGGCGTGGCCGGGCTGCTCGCCGGCACCGGCCCCGGCGAGTGGACGCCACCGCTGCTGGTGTCGCTGGACACGTCCCGGCGGCGGCACGGCGAGCCCCTGCCGGCCGTCGCCGCCACGCCGGACGCCGACGACCTGCTGGCCGCCGAGACCGGGTTGCACGAGGCCGTGCGGGTCGCGGCCACCCGGTACGAGCTCCGGGCCGCACCCGCGGCACCGGCCGCCGGGCTGCCGGCCGGCGGCCGGCCGGCCGGCCCCAGCTGGGCGCGGGTGCTCTGGAACCGCTCGGCGGGCCGGGCGCCGGCCGGCCTGTACGGCTTCAGCGTCGTCCCGGAACGGTACGGCCGCGAGGTCCTCGACGACCACGTGGCCGCCGCGCTCGTGCCACCGCCGCACCCGCTGCTTGCCGCGGTCTACGAGCGGGTCCGGCTCTCGGTCGCGCTGCAGCGGATCGACGGCACGCCCGCCGGGCTGTACCGGCTCGGCCCCGGCGGCCTGAGCCTGCTGCGGGCCGACGACGGCGTGATGCGCGCGGTCGAGAACGCCTTCGGCCACTCGCTCGCCCCCGACACCGACACCAGCGTCCGGCACGCCGGCCTGGTGTGGCTGATGTCGGCCGACCTGGCGGCCCTGGCAGCCGAGTTCGGCCCCGCGAGCTGGACGCTGCTGCAGCTGACCTGCGGCTGGATCAGCCACGGGCTCTCGATCGCCGCGGCCGCCCACGACCAGTTCGCCCGGCCGGTCCGGTCGATCGACGAGGCCAGGACCGTGACCTGCTTCGGGCTGCGGTGGGACGAGTTGCCGACCTTCACCGTGATCTGCGGCCGGTCGCGGTTCGCCGAGCCGATGCTCGACCTGCGCACCTGAGGCGGTTCACCCGTCCAGGTCCCGGGGCCGGACCAAGGAGTCCAGCACCGCGCTCCCCCAGGCCAGCTCCGCCCACCGGCCGGCGAAGGCCAGCGTGACCAGCGCTCCGGTGGGAAAGCCCAGCCGCAGCAGGGAGATCGCCGCCGGATCGCCATCGCCGGCGAGCCCGGCCGCGAGCTCGGCCAGGCCCGGGTTGTGCCCGATCACCAGCACCCCGCCGGTCGCCTCGGCCAGGCCGCCGACCAGGGCCAGCAACCCGGCGGCGGGCGCCTGGTAGATCGCCGGCTCGTACCGCACCGGCAGGCCGGCCGGCAGCCCGAAGGCCACCCGCTGCCAGGTCTGGCGGGTGCGCACCGCCGGGGAGCACAGCACCAGGTCGAGGGCCGGCCGGGTGGCCCGCAGCCGTTGCCCGATCAGCTCCGCCGCCCGCTCGCCGCGCGGGGCCAGCGGCCGCTGGTCGTCCGGCAGCCCCGGGTCGTCCCAGCTCGATTTGGCATGCCGCAGCAACAGGATCCGGTGTCGGGCGGTCACCGGTCACCCCGGCCGGCAAGCACCGAGCACCGGCTGCGCCAGCTCAGCACCGACCGGTCGGCCGCCCCGCTCAGCAGTGAGCCCACGCTGAGGAACGAGCCGATCGAGAACGCCGACAGCGCCGAACCCACCGAGCCGACCGAGAGCACCGAACCCACCGACCCGACCGAGAGCACCGAGCCCACCGAGCCGATCGAGAGCACCGAATCCCGCGACCGGATCGACAGGAACGACATGGCAGCCAGCGTGCCCGGCCCGGGGGCCGGGCACAACCCCGATCAGCTGAACAGCACGTCCCCCAGGTTGCTGCCGTAGTCGGTGACACCCGGCAGCACGAAGAAGTACCCGCCGCCGTACGGCTGGATGTAGTCGACCATCGGCTCGTCCTGCAGCCGCTTCTGGGTGGCCTCGAACTGGTTCTGGATGTTCTGCTGGTAGCTGCAGAAGATCAGGCCGGCCTCGGCGTTGCCGTTGCGGTTCATGCCGTAGTTCTCGTAGTTGTAGCCACGCCGCAGCAGCCGGCTGCGGTCGGTGGCCGCGGTGCGCGGGTTCGCCAGCCGGATGTGCGCGGTCAGCGGGATCAGGTTGCCGTCCGGGTCGTCGGCGTAGTCCGGGATATCGGTCTCGTTCTCGCCGTCGAGTGGCGCGCCGGAGTCGCGGTCGCGGCCGATGATCGCGTTCTGCTCGGGAATCCCGATCCGGTCCCAGAACTCCAGCAGCATCCGGATCAGCCGGACCACCATGAACGTCCCGCCGATCGCCCACTCCGGCTGGCCGGAGTTCTTGTCGATCCAGACCAGGCCCTCGGTCTCGTCCGGGTTGACGATGCCGTCCTTGTAGGCGAAGAGGTTGCGCGGCGCCCCGGAGGGCCGCGGGTCGGAGTGGAAGCCCATGATCTTCCACTCCAGCTGCATCATGCCGCGGGTGGCGCGGGTGATGGTGCGCAGGGCGTGGTGCACCGAGTCGCTGGCGTTCGAGCACACCTGCAGGATCAGGTCGCCGCCGGTCCAGTCCGCCTCCGGCGTGTCGTTGCGGAACACCGGCATCGTGGTGAGGCCGCGCGGCCGCTTGCCGGCCAGGCCGAACTTGTCGGTGAAGATGCCGGCCCCCAGGCCGAGCGTGACGGTGAGCGCGTCCGGCGGCACCTGCGAGCCGAGCACCCCGTTGTCGCTGCCGCCCACCTCGGTCTCCCGGGTGGAGGCGCCGTCGACCAGCGAACCCTCGCTCAGCGACTGGATCTGCTGCGACAGCGTCTGCAGCAGCGTCTGCAACCCGTCGGCGTCGTCGACCAGCACCCGGAACGCGGCGAAGCAGGCGGACTTCTGCTGGAAGTCCGGGCGGTAGATGCCGGCCTGGTTGTCGCCCAGGAACGGCACCGAGATGGTCGACGGATCCTGCCCGCGGTCGGCGGCCTCGGCGGGCTGGCCGTGCGCGATGGCGGCGCCGCCGACCGCGACCGCGGAGCCGACGCCGGCCGCACCGCGCAGGAAGGAACGGCGGTTGATGTTCATGCGAGGCTCTCTTCTACTTCAGGCGGCCGAGGGTGGACGGGTACCGGGAGAGCACTTCGAGCGCTCCCCCGATCGCCCCGTTGACCGGCTGGCGCTGCTGCTTGGTCAGGGACGGGTAGGACGGCCAGGCACCGTGCACCTGGGTCGCGGCGAGCGCGGCGTCGAGCACGTTCAGCGCGGCGGCGGAGAGGTCGTCGAGGCTGTGCCCGGGCGGGGCCGGCGGCAGCAGCGGCTTCAGCAGGCTCATCAGCTCCCGGGTGGCCAGCACGTCCGCGGAGGTGAGGGCGTAGGCCATGCCGGAGCCGTAGTCGGACTGGCCGGTCAGGTGGTCGCGCAGCGAGTCCTCGAGGATCTCGTGGCAGCGGATCGGCATGTCGGTCGGCACGATCGGCACCGTGTCGAGGTTGCGGCGCAGGCCGTTGATGTCGACGGCCAGCCGGTCGACGGAGGCCCGCAGCTCGCGGGACGATGCCCCGTGGTAGAGCCCGTACTCGACCCGGTGCAGGCCGGTGAACGCCGGATCGGCCACGCCGGCCGGCAACCCGTTCGCCAGCCCGCTGATGGCGTTGCCGTAGGTGCCGAAGCTGCCGTAGGCGGCGCCGATCTGCTGCCAGGTGAGCTGGGCGGCCAGCCACCGGCGCTGTGCCTCGGTGCGGTCGCTGCCGAGCAGGCCGATCCGCAGCTTGACCACGTTCGAAGCGAGTTGGTCGAGCTTGTCCGCGACATAGCTGCGGTACTGGTCGACCACACCGCCGAGCGGGGTGGTCGCCCGCCCGGTCGTCGTTGTCTGGGCAGGAGCAGTGCTGAGCCGCATGCTGGCCTCTCGGCGTTATCGGGATAAAAGTTACTTAGCCGTACCTAACCTGGCGAAGCTTGACAAGAATGCCACGCGTTTCGAGCGGCGTCCATAGCACTTTGAGAAGAAGTTTCCTGTGATTTGACACAGCGAAATCCCGCTCCGTCAGCCGAGGGGCAGCGCCGGCCAGCCGCCGTTGCCGCACCGCACGATCTGGCCGCGTCGGGCGTAGCCGGAGTAGCCCGGCCCCTGGGCGGTCGGCGGGCACTCCACCGGCACGTAGCCGTTCGCCGCCGTGCGGGCCGACGCCGGCACCAGCCGGGCCGGGGCGTGCGAGACCGCCATCGCGGGCCGCATCGGTTGCGGATCCGACTGCGGCGCCTGGGAATGGCGCATCAGCAGCACGGCCGCGACGATCGCCACCGCGACCGCCACCGCGAACCCGGCCAGCCATCGGCGGCGGGCCGGCCGGGTCACCGGGCCGGGGTCGGCCTCGACCTCGGGACCCGGGTGCCGGTGTCGCCAGCCGCTGTCCGCGCGGCGCGGGACGCTGGCCGGGTGCGCGTGCAGCCGGGAGTACAGCTGCTGGCGCAGCGTCACCGGCAGGTCGTCGAGCGCGGCGGAGAGCCGCAGCGCCCGGGCCTGGTCCTGTGACCGCAGCGCGGCGGCGACCTGCTGCTCGTAGGCGTGCCGGAGCAGCGCCGCGTCGGTCTCCGCCGGGACGTCGAGCAGCCGGTGCAGCTCGGTGTTCGCCACGGGCGGCGAGAGCCGATCGGCCTGCGACATGCACTCTCCCGGAACGGCCACGCCGGGCCGGCTGGGCCGCCCCGGTCGTGTCAAATCAACGTTAGCCGGGCGAGCATAGCGGCAAATCCGGCGTAGCGGCAGGGGATCCGCGAAACGGCCCGATCAGTCGATGACCCCCAGCCGGCGCAGCGTCGCCAGCACCTCCGCGGCCGCGGCCTCGGCGGTCAGCTGGGTGGTGTCGATGCGCACCTCGGGCGCCTCGGGCGGTTCGTACGGCGAGTCGATGCCGGTGAAGTTCCGCAGCTCGCCACGCCGCGCCTTGGCGTAGAGACCCTTGACGTCGTTGCGCTCGGCCACGCTGAGCGGGGTGTCGACGAAGACCTCGCAGAACTCGCCGGCGGCCACCAGCTCGCGGGCCATCGCCCGGTCGGCGCGGAACGGCGAGATGAACGAGGCCAGCACGATCAGGCCGGCGTCGGCCATCAGCCCGGCCACCTCGGCCACCCGCCGGATGTTCTCGATCCGGTCGGCCTCGGTGAACCCGAGATCGCGGTTGAGGCCGTGCCGCAGGTTGTCCCCGTCCAGCAGGTAGGTGTGCTTGCCGGCGGCGTGCAGCCGGGTCTCGACCAGGTTGGCGATGGTGGACTTGCCCGCCCCGGAGATGCCGGTGAACCAGACCACGCACGGCCGGTGCCCCATCAGCCGGCTGCGCGCCGGCTTGTCGACGTCGACGGCCTGCCAGCTGATGTGCTCGCCGGCCGGCAGGTCCGAGTGCAGCAGGCCGGCGGCGACCGTGTCGTTGGTCAGCCGGTCGATCACGATGAAGCCGCCCAGCTCGCGGTTGTCGCGGTAGGCGTCGAAGGCCACCGGCCGGTCCAGGCTGAGCCGGCAGACCCCGATCTCGTTCATCGCCAGCGAGGTGGCCGGCGTCCGGTCCAGGGTGTTCACGTCCACCTTGTGCTCGAGCCTGGTCACGGTCATGGTCGCGGTGCGGGTGCCCTGCTTGATCAGGTACGGCCGGGACGGCAGCAGCGGCTGCTCCGACATCCACACCAGGTGCGCCTCGAACCGGTCGGCCACCCGGGCCGGCTCGCGCACCGAGCACAGCACGTCGCCGCGGCTGACGTCGATCTCGTCGGTCAGGGTGACGGTGACCGCCTGCCCGGTGCCGGCCCTGCTCAGGTCGCCGTCCGCGGTGACCACCCGGGCCACCGTGCTGCGCTGGCCACCGGGCAGCACCAGCACCTCCTCACCCGGTGCGACGCTGCCCCGGGCCACCGTCCCGGCGAAGCCGCGGAACGTGTGGTCGGGCCGGCTCACCCACTGCACCGGCAGCCGGAACGGCTCGGCCGGCCCCGGCCCGGCCACCTGCGCCTGCTCCAGGTAGCGCAGCAGCGGCGGCCCGTCGTACCAGGGCATCCGCGGGCTGGGCGCGGTCACGTTGTCACCGGTCAGCGCCGAGATCGGGATGACGGCGATCTCATCGATGCCCAGCTGCCCGGCGAAGGCGCGGTAGTCGGCCTCGATACCGGCCACCACCGACTCGTCGAAGTCGACCAGGTCGAGCTTGTTCACCGCCAGCACGACGTGCCTGATGCCCAGCAGCGACACCAGGAACGAGTGCCGGCGGGTCTGGGTGAGGATGCCCTTGCGGGCGTCGAGGAGGATCACCGCCAGCTCGGCGTTCGACGCGCCGGTGACCATGTTGCGGGTGTACTGCTCGTGGCCAGGGGTGTCGGCCACCACGAACTTGCGCCGGTCGGTGGTGAAGAACCGGTACGCGACGTCGATCGTGATGCCCTGCTCGCGCTCGGCGGCCAGCCCGTCGACCAGCAGGGCCAGGTCGAGCTCGCCGCCCTGGGTGCCGAATCGCCGGGAGTCGGCCTCCAGCGCGCTGAGCTGATCGTCCATGATCAGCTTCGACTCG
>DATJNU010000176.1:0-47683 GCA_035507775.1 Jatrophihabitans sp. | reverse complement strand
CGCGCTGGTCGCCGCGCACCACCACGCCATCCAGCCGGTGCGGCCTCCCCAGCGCCCCGGCCGCCGCCGCCACGTCGCCGGCCTGCACGCAGGAGCGGATGTAGGTCGAGGAGATCGGATGGTGGCCGTTCTGCAGCAGCGGCACGCCCTCGGCGTCGAAGCCCCAGCGGTCGCCGAACGATTCCAGCAGCCGCAGGTCGCCGGTGGCGCGGTGGCCGAACCGGAAGTTCTCCCCCACCACCACCGCCGCGGCGTGCAGGTCGGCGACCACCGCCTCGTGCACGAACTGCTCCGGCGCCAGCCGCGAGAAGTCCTTGGTGAACGGCAGGAACAGCACCACGTCGATGCCGAACGACTCGGCCAGCTCGGCCCGCCGGGTGTTGGTGGCCAGCAGCGGCGGCTGACTGCCCGGCCGCACCACCGAGGCCGGGTGCGGGGTGAAGGTGACCATGACCGCCGGCAACCCGCGCTCGTCGGCCAGCGCCCGGGCCCGGGCGATGATCTGCTGGTGGCCCAGGTGGACGCCGTCGAAGACGCCGACGGTCGCCACGCAGCGACCCCAGCCGGTCGGGATTGCCTCTAAGCCACGCCACCGTTGCACGGCACACAGCTTAGAGAACCGTGCTGTATCGGCCGGGGTCGGGACAGGCCGGTCAGCCCTCGCCGGCGCCGGCCGCGGCGGGCGCGGTGGCCGAGATCCAGCTCAGCGCGAGCACGTAGCCCTCCACGCCGAGGCCGACGATCACCCCGGACGCCACGGCGGACAGGTAGGAGTGGTGCCGGAACTCCTCCCGGGCGTGCACGTTCGAGATGTGCACCTCGATCAGCGGCGCGGTGCGCGCGGCGGCCGCGTCCCGCAGGGCCACCGAGGTGTGGGTGAACGCGCCGGCGTTCAGCACCACGGGCAGCCGCTCGTCGGCTGCCTCGTGCAGCCAGTGCAGCAGGTCGGCCTCCGCGTCGGACTGGCGCACCTCGACCAGCAGGCCGAGCTCCGCGCCGGCCCGGACGCACAGCGCGGTCAGCTCGTCGTGGGTGGTCGAGCCGTAGATCTCGGGCTCCCGGCGACCGAGCCGGCCCAGGTTGGGACCGTTGAGCACCAGCACCCGCGGCGGGCCGGCCTGCTGCGTCTCGGCGGGGTCGGTCACGTGCCCTCCTCGGCGGTCGTGGTTGTCGTGGCGGTCGTGGTTGTCGTCGGGTCGGGGCCGTCCGCCTCGCCGCTGATCTCGGCGAACGCGGCGGCCAGCAGCGCCGGATCCGGGTCGGCAACCGTCACCGGCCGGGCCAGCGCGTCGAGCAGGACGAACCGCAGCCGGTTTCCGCGCGCCTTCTTGTCCACCCGCATCGAGTCGAGCAGCTGGGCGAAGGTGCCGGCCCGGTAGCGCACCGGCAGGCGCAGCGAGGCGAGGATCGCGGCGTGCCGGTCGGCGGTGGCGTCGTCGAGGCGCCCCAGCGCCCGGGACAGCTCGGCCGCATACACCAGCCCGATCGAGACGGCCGCGCCGTGCCGCCAGGTGTAGCGCTCGGCCCGCTCGATGGCGTGGCCCAGGGTGTGGCCGTAGTTCAGGATCTCCCGCAGGCCCTGCTCGGTGAGATCCTCCGACACCACCTTGGCCTTGACCGCGACCGTGCGCTCGACGAGCTCGCGCTCGGCCGGGTTGCCGGCCACCGTCGCCGCGGCCGGGTCGGCCTCGATCAGCTCCAGGATCCGCGGGTCGGCGATGAACCCGCACTTGACGACCTCGGCCAGCCCGGCGATGTAGTCGTTGGCCGGCAGGGTGGCCAGCACCGCCAGGTCGCAGAGCACCCCGGCCGGCGGGTGGAAGGCGCCCACCAGGTTCTTGCCGCGCTCGGTGTTGATGCCGGTCTTGCCGCCGATCGCGGCGTCCACCATGCCGGCCAGCGTGGTCGGCACCTGCACGATCCGGATGCCGCGCAGCCAGCTGGCGGCCACCCAGCCGGCCAGGTCGGTGGTCGCGCCACCGCCCAGCCCGACCAGCGCGTCGTTGCGGGTGAAGCCGACCTGGCCCAGCACGTCGAAGCAGAAGCCGGCCACGCCGAGCGTCTTGGCGTCCTCGGCGTCCGGCACCTCGATCGCGTGCGCCTGGAAGCCGGCCGCGACCAGGTCGTCGCGGACCGCCTCGGCGCTCACCCGCAGCGTCGGCGGGTGGACGATGCCCACCCGGTCCGCGCCGGCCAGCAGCGGCGGCAGCTCGCCGAGCAGCCCGGTGCCGATCAGCACCTCGTACGGCCGGGCGCCGGTCACCTCGATCCGGGTGACGGTCATCTAGCGAGCCTCCTCGGGGGCGTTCTCGGCCACGAGCAGCGCCAGCGCCCGCTCGACGACCTGGCCGACGGTGGCACCGGCGGTGTCCACCCGCGCGCCGGCGACCTCGGCGTACAGCCCGGCCCGGGCCGCGGTCAGCTCGGCCAGCCGGCCGGCCGGGTCGCCGGCCAGCAGCGGCCGGTCCTCGGCCCGGTCCAGCCGCTGCAGCAGCTCGGCGGCCGGCGCGGTGAGCAGCAGTACCGGCACCGCCGCCGAGCGCAGGCCGTCGCGCACCGCCTCGGTGGTGACCGCACCGCCGCCCAGGGCCAGCACCCCGCCGAACCCGCCCAGCGCGGCCAGCACGGTTGCCGACTCGAGCTGCCGGAAGCCGGCCTCGCCGACCGCGGCGAAGAGCTGCGGCACGGTGCGCCCCTCGGCCTGCTCGATCAGCTGGTCGGAGTCGGCGAACTCGACCCCGAGCCGTCCGGCCAGCCGGGCGCCGACCGTCGATTTGCCGGTGCCGGGCAGCCCGACCAGCACCACCCGGGGCGGCATCAGCGATCCGGGCCCGCCGCCAGGCCGCGTTCGGCCAGCCGGGCCAGGTAGCCGTCGAGGTTGCGCCGGGTCTCGGCGACCGCGTCGCCGCCGAACTTCTCCAGCACCGCCTCGGCGAGCACCAGGGCCACCATCGCCTCGGCGACCACCCCGGCGGCCGGCACCGCGCAGACGTCGGAGCGCTGGTTGATCGCCGCGGCCGGCTCGCCGGTCGCCACGTCCACCGTCCGCAGTGCCCGCGGCACCGTCGAGATCGGCTTCATCGCCGCCCGTACCCGCAGCACCTCACCGGTGGACATGCCGCCCTCGGTGCCCCCGGCCCGACCGCTGCGCCGGCGCAGCACGCCGCCGGCGTCGCGCTCGATCTCGTCGTGCGCCCTGCTGCCCGGGGTGCGGGCCAGCTCGAAACCGTCGCCCACCTCGACCCCCTTGATCGCCTGGATGCCCATCAGGGCGGCGGCCAGCCGCGAGTCGAGCCGGCGGTCCCACTGGATGTGGCTGCCCAGGCCCGGCGGCAGGCCGTGCACGACCACCTCGACCACCCCGCCCAGGGTGTCGCCGGCGCGCTTGGTCTGGTCGATGTGCTCGATCATGGCGGCCGCCGCGCCCGGGTCGAGGCAGCGCACCTCGGAGGCGTCCACCGCCGCCAGGTCGCCGCGGCCGGGCACCAGGCCGGCCGGCGCGGACACCTCGCCGATCGCGGTCACGTGGCTGAGCACCTCGATGTCGGCGAGGTCGGCCAGGAACCGCCGCGCCACCGTGCCGAGCGCGACCCGGGCCGCGGTCTCCCGGGCGCTGGCGCGTTCCAGGATCGGGCGGGCCTCGTCCAGGTCGTACTTCTGCATGCCGGCCAGGTCGGCGTGGCCGGGCCGGGGGCGGGTGAGCGGCTCGTTGCGGGCCTGGGCGGCCAGCACGTCCGCGTCGACCGGGTCGGCGGCCATCACCGTCTGCCACTTCGGCCACTCGGTGTTGCCGACCCGGACGGCCACCGGGCCGCCCAGGGTGCGCCCGTGCCGGACGCCACCGGTCAGCTCGACCTCGTCGCGCTCGAACTTCATCCGGGCGCCGCGACCGTAGCCGAGCCGGCGCCGGGCCAGGTGCTCCGCGATCAGCTCGGTGGTGATCCCGACCCCGGCCGGCAGGCCCTCCAGGATCGCCACCAGGGCAGGGCCGTGCGACTCTCCGGCTGTCATCCAGCGCAACACCCGGCGATTGTCTCAGGCAGCCGTGTCCGATGTGTCGCCGGCACCGGCGATGATGGGGCGATGGACGCGAGCACCGGGTGGCTGATCGACCCGGACACCCTCGCCCCGGTGCTGGTCGACCGGGCCGCGGTGGCCACCAGGCTGGCCGCGGCCGCCCCGCTGGACCGGCTGTTCCTGCTGCGGGTGCTGGGCCGCACCGATGAGGCGTTCGCCGAGGCCGCCGCGCTCGCCGAGGAGCCGGCCGTGGCCGCCGACCCGTGGCGGCTGCTGCTGCTCACCGCCGACCTGCACCGCAGCCGCGGCGAGCCCGAACTGGCCGAGCGCTACCACGTCCGGGCGTGGCGCTACGCCCGCGGCCGGGACCGGCAGGCGAGCACGCTGCAGCACGCCGGCACCCGGTGGTACGACCTGGGCGAGCTGCACCGGGCCGCGCAGCACTTCGAGCTGGCGCTGACCCTGCGCCGCGGCTTCGCCGACCCGGCCAGCGTGGCCGGCAGCGAGCTCGCGCTGGCCGCCGTCCGCGACCGGCTCGACCTGGACGCGATCGTGCTGGCCGGTGGCCGCGGGGTCCGGCTGGGCGGCCAGGAGCTCGGCGCGAAGGCGCTGATCCCGCTGGCCGGCTGGCCGCTGGCCGATCACGTGCTGCTGGCCGCGAGCGGGGCGGCCAGCCGGATCCAGGTCGGGCCGCGCCGGATCGCGCTCGGCACGCCGGTCTTCTGCCGGGAGCAGCCGGCCGGCGGCGGCCCGGTCGCGGCGCTGGCGGCCGCGCTGCCGCTGGTCCGCCGGCCGGTGGTGGCGGTGCTAGCCGGTGACCTGCCCTTCGTCTGCGGGGCGCTGGGCGAGCTCGGCCGGGCGCTCGGCGACGGCCGGGACGCGGCGGCGCTGGTCGACCTGACCGGCCGGACGAGCCACCTGGCCGCGCTCTGGCGTACCTCGTCGCTGCGCGCCGCACTGGGCCGGCTGGGCGATCCGGCCGGGCTGCCGGTGCGGGCGCTCTACCGGGACGTGGACCTGGCCCTGGTGCCGGACTTCGACGCCTGCTCGGCCGACGTGGACACCCCGGCCGACCGGCACGCCGCCGAGGAGCGGATCAGCAGCCGCTCGCCGGGGCAGCTGCCCGCATCGCCGCTCGCATGGCCTCGACTGGAGCTGCACGCCCCGTCATGAGCTCGACCTGCCGGGCGGCCTGGAAGAGCAGCATGGCCGCGCCGCTCACCAGCCGGGCGCCGGCCTGCCGCGCGGCCCGGGCCAGCGGGGTCGGCCAGCCGGCGTAGACGACGTCGAGCAGCGTCCAGCCGGGCGGCATCGTCCAGTCCGGCACCGTGGCGGCCAGCGGATCCGCGGCGCCGGCCGGCAGGGTCGCGATCACCAGGTCGGCCGGCACCGGCTCCCCCAGCCGGCCGAGCCGCACCGGGCGGCCCAGCCGGTCGGCAGCGGCCAGCAGCGCACCGGCCCGGCCCGGCTCGCGGACCAGCGCGGTGATCTCGCAGCCGGCGGGCAGCGCGGCCAGGGCGGCCTGCGCGGTGCCGCCGGCGCCGAGCAGCACCACCCGGCCGGGCGGCCCGGCTCCCGCCGCGGCCAGGGCGTCCCGGATGCCGATCCAGTCGGTGTTGTCGGCGTGCCAGCCGGTCGCGCCGGGCAGCAGCGTGTTGCCGGCGCCGATCGCCGCGGCCGGCTCGCTCACCGTCGTCGCGACCTGCAGCACCGCCCGCTTGAGCGGCATCGTGCAGGCGAAGCCGGCCCAGTCAGGCCGCGCGGCCAGCACCCCGGGCAACTCGGCCTCGGCGCACTCCAGCGCCTCGAACCGCCAGCCGGTCAGGCCGAGCGCGGAGTAGGCGGCGCCGTGCAGCACCGGGGACAGGCTGTGCGCGATCGGGCTGCCGAGCACTGCGGCCCGGCTCAACCGCACCCCCAGCCGTTGGCCTTGCACTTGGCGGCCGCGGCCAGGAACTGGCTCTCGTCGGTGAAGAAGCTCAGGTGGCCCGCGGCGTCGCCGTTGACGTAGTACAGCCAGCTGCCGGACGCCGGCTGGACCGCGGCCTTCAGCGAGCTGTCGCCGGGATTGTCGATCGGCGACGGCGGCAGGCCGGGGTGGGTGTAGGAGTTGTAGGGCGAGTCGAGGGTGGCGTAGTCGACGGTCTTCGGGTCGAGGCCGGCCACCTTGGCGCCGTAGACGCTGATCGCGTCGATCTGCAGCGGCCGGTGCGCGGCCAGCCGGTTCAGGATGACGCGGGCGACCTTGGGCCGGTCGGCGTCGAACTTCGCCTCGCCCTCGATGATCGAGGCGATGATCAGCGCCTGGTACGGCGTGATACCGGCCGCGCGGGCGGCATCGGCCAGCCCGAGCTGGGCATAGGCCGAGCTGAACTGGCTGGTCAGCTGCTGCACCACCTCGTCGGCGGAGCTGCCCGGGTTGAACTGGTAGGTGGCCGGGTACAGGAAGCCCTCGATGGTCCTCGGGGCGAACCCGTCCGGCAGGTTCAGGTTGCCGAGCCGGCCGGCCGCCGCCTGCAGCTGCTTCAGCGGCAGGCCGGTCCGGTCGGCCAGCGTGCTCAGCACCTGCATCTGGGTGTAGCCCTCGGGGATGGTCACCTGGGTGACCAGCTTGTTCGCCGGGTTGAGGATGGCGGCGAGCGCGGCGGCGCCGGAGGCGTGCAGCGGCACCCGGAACACCCCGGGCTGGATGTCGCTGGCCCGGCCAGACTTCTTGGCCGCGTTCACGAACGCCTTGCCCGACTCGACCGAGCCGGCCTTGACCAGCGCGGCCGCCACGTCGCTCGCGCCGTCGCCGGGGTCGATGGTGATCCGGGTGGAGCCGGTGCCGCTGCCGGAGTAGTCGGGGGTGCGGAAGTACCCGGCCGCCGAGCGGACCAGCAGGTAGCTGGTGCCGATCAGCGCCAGGATCAGCACGAACGACAGGATCGGGAACAGCCGGCGACGCCGGTTGCGGCGCTTGGCCCGGTGCCGGTGTGACCGCGACGTGGCGCCGGGGACGTAGCTCTCGTCCGGGGAACCGAACAGCGGATGATCCTCACCACGAAGCTCGTCGATCGAACCCTCCACGCGTGTCGGCCCCCTACGTCCACTGTCGATGTGTCCGCTGCCCGGGTGGCAGCCGGCCGCTCGTCCGGTTGCCGGTCAGCCGGTGCCGAAGGTTACTCGGCGGTGCCGGCCCGGTGCGAGCCGGCAGCCAGGAACGACTGCAGGATCTCCACCGCCGCCGCCTGGTCGACCACGGCGCGCTGCGCCCGCGACCGTACCCCGCTGCGGCTGAGGTTACGCTGCGCCACCACGGTGGTCAGCCGCTCGTCGACGTAGCGCACCGGAACCGGGGCGATCCGGTCCGCCAGCGCCTCGCCGAACGCCCGGGCCGCGGCGGCCGCCGGGCCCTCCCGGCCGGCCAGCGTGCGGGGCAGCCCGACGACCACCCCGACCGCCTCGTGCTCGGCGATGAGCGCCTGCACCGCGGCCAGGTCGGCCCGCTGCTCGCCAGGTCGCTCGCCAGCGTCGAAGGGCACCGTGGTGACCGGGAAGGCCAGGATGCCGTCTGGGTCGGTGCGCGCCACGCCGATGCGCACCGCGCCGACGTCGATGCCGAGCCAGACGCCCGGGCGCCGGCTCGCCCCCGGCTGCTGGCTCACCCGCGGCCGGCCAGGACGGCAGTCACCGCCTGCAGCGCCTCGGCCGCCCTGGCCGGGTTGCCGCCGGCGCCCTGGGCGAGGTCGGCCTTGCCGCCGCCGCGAGCCTCGAGCACCGGCGCGAACGCCCGCACCAGCTCGCCCGCCGACAGGCCGGACTGCTGCCCGGCGGCGTTGACGGCGGCCACGAAGTGCGCCTTGCCGTCGACGTCGGAGACCAGCACCACGACCGCCGGCCGGCCCTGGTCCAGCCGGTTGCGGACGTCGGTGGCCAGCGTGCGCAGGTCGTTGCCGGCGAGCCCGGCCGGCGCGGGCACCGCCACCAGCTGGGTGCCGCCGACCTCGGTGACCTGGGTGGCCAGCTCCCCCGCCCCGGCCAGCACGGCGGCGATCCGGTTGCGTTCCAGCTCCTTCTCCACGGCCTTGAGCCGCTCGACCAGCGCCGCGACCCGCTCCGGGGCCTCGGCCGCCGGCACCTTGAGGGTGTCCGACACCGCGCTCAGCAGCGCCCGTTCGGTGGCCAGGTAGCGCAGCGCCTCCAGCCCGACGAACGCCTCGACCCGGCGCACCCCGGCGCCGACCGAGGACTCGCCGGTGACCGTGATCGCACCGACCTGGGAGGAGTGCTCGACGTGGGTGCCACCGCACAGCTCGCGCGACCAGGCGCCGCCGATCTCGACCACCCGCACCTCGGCGTCGTAGGTCTCGCCGAACAGCGCCAGCGCACCGAGCTCGCGGGCCCGCTGCAGCGGCATGTACTGCACGCTGACCGGCAGGTCCGAGCGCAGCGCGCGGTTGGCGACCTCCTCGATGTCGCGCTTGCTGGTCTCCGACAGCGCCTGGCCCCAGGCGAAGTCCAGCCGCAGGTAACCGGGCTTGTTGTAGGAGCCGCTCTGCAGCGCGGTCGGGCCGAGCACCTCGCGCAGCGCGGCGTGCACCACGTGGGTGCCCGAGTGCGCCTGCCGGGCCGACCGGCGCCACTCCGGGTCGACGGCGGCCTCGACCTCGGCGCCGCTGCGCAGCTCGCCGGAGACCACCTCGGCCCGGTGCACGATCAGGCCCTTCACCGGCTTCTGCACGTC
This sequence comes from Jatrophihabitans sp., assembly GCA_035507775.1. Taxonomy (GTDB): domain Bacteria; phylum Actinomycetota; class Actinomycetes; order Mycobacteriales; family Jatrophihabitantaceae; genus Jatrophihabitans_A. The sequence continues at coordinate 38,940 of DATJNU010000176.1, read as the reverse complement.
GAGCACCCGCAGCACCGCGTCGCCCGAGGTGATGGTGCCCTCGTCGGCGATCTGGCCACCGGACTCGGCGTAGAACGGGGTCTCGTCCAGCACCACCTCGACGACCTGGCCGGGCTCGGCGGCCGGCACCAGCTCGCCGGACCGGACGATGCCGCGCACCCGCGAGGAGGTGGCCAGCTCGGTGTAGCCGGTGAAGACCGTCTCGCCGGCGTCGCGCAGCTGGCGGAAGGCGGGCGAGTTGCCGTGCGCGCTCTTGTTCGCCTTGGCGTCGGCCTTGGCCCGCTCCCGCTGCTCGGCCATCAGCCGGCGGAAGCCCTCGACGTCCACCTGCAGCCCCTGCTCGGCGGCCATCTCCAGCGTCAGGTCGACCGGGAAGCCGTAGGTGTCGTGCAGCCGGAAGGCCTGCTCGCCCGGCAGCGTGCTGCCGCCGGCCGACTTCACGGTGCTGACCGCGGTGTCGAAGATGGTGGTGCCCGAGGTCAGCGTCCGCCGGAAGGTGTCCTCCTCGGCGTAGCCAATCATCGCGATCCGGTCGAAGTCGGTCGCGAGCTCCGGGTACGACGGCGCCATGCAGTCCCGCGCCACCGGCAGCAGCTCCGGCAGCGCCGGGTCGGCGAAGCCGAGCAGCCGCATCGAGCGCACCGCCCGGCGCAGGATCCGGCGCAGCACGTAGCCCCGGCCCTCGTTCGAGGGGGTGACCCCGTCGCCCATCAGCATCAGCGCGGTGCGCACGTGGTCGGCGATCACCCGCAGCCGCACGTCGTCGGGGTGCGACTCGGCCGCCGAGTGCCCGGAGTGCGCGCCGTACTTGGTGCCGGTCAGCGCGGCCGCCATGTCGAGGATCGGGCGCGTCTCGTCGATCTCGTAGAGGTTGTCGACGCCCTGCAGGATCGCGGCCATCCGTTCCAGGCCCATGCCGGTGTCGATGTTCTTGCTGGGCAGGTCGCCGAGGATCTCGTACTCGCCCTTGCCCGAGCCGGTCGACCGGCCACGCTCGTACTGCATGAAGACGAGGTTCCAGAACTCCATGTAGCGGTCCTCGTCGACCGCCGGGCCGCCGTCCGGGCCGTAGTCGGGGCCGCGGTCGTAGAACAGCTCGCTGCAGGTGCCGGCCGGGCCGGGAATGCCCATGTCCCAGGTGTTGTCGGCCTTGCCTCGCCGCACGATCCGCTCGGACGGGATGCCGATGACCTCGCGCCAGATCGCCACCGCCTCCTCGTCGTCGAGGTAGACGGTGGGCCAGATGCGCTCCGGGTCCAGCCCGAAACCGCCGTCCGCGACGGGGTTGGTGGACAGCTCCCAGGCCAGCTTGACCGCACCCTCCTTGAAGTAGTCGCCGAAGGAGAAGTTGCCGTTCATCTGGAAGAAGGTGCCGTGCCGAGTGGTCTTGCCGACCTCCTCGATGTCCTGGGTGCGGATGCACTTCTGCACGCTGGTGGCGCGCTTCCAGGGCGCGGCCTGCTGGCCGATGAAGTAGGGGACGAACTGCACCATGCCCGCGTTGACGAACAGCAGGTTCGGGTCGTCGAACGGCAGCGGCGCGCTCGGCACCACGGTGTGGCCGTGGGCCTCGAAGTGCGCGAGGAAGCGACGCCGGATCTCGGCTGAGCGCATGGCGGAACTCCTAGGGTTCGTTCATCGGTGATGCCAGCGTAGGCGCTGGCTCAATCGCTTTCGGCGCCGTCGGCGCGGTGGCTGCCGGCGATCGCCGGGTCGCCGGCGGCGTCCAGCCCGGCCGCGGCCCGCAACGCCGCCTCCTGGCCGGCCATCGCCTCGCGGACGTCGGCGACGAAGTCGCCGAGCGCGAAGGCCAGCTCGTTGAGCCCGGCGCTGAGGCTCTGCGCCATGCCCTGCGGGGTCAGCTTCTCGGCCGCCCGGGAGAGCTTGCGCATCACCAGCACCCCGACCGTCGCGCCGAGGGCCAGCCAGAACAGCCGGCGCATCAGCGGCTCCCGCGCCGGGCGGCCCGGCGGCTGCGCCGCGTGTCCAGGCGGCTGCGCCGGGCGTCGGTGACGGCCTGGGCGTCCTGCCGCTTCTTCACCGTCGACCGGACGCCGTAGGAGAACGCGGCCACCTTGATCAGCGGGCTGCCCACCGTCGAGGAGACGATCGAGGTCAGCGCGGCGGCGTTGCTGGTGATCGAGCCGACACCCCGGGTGATGTCCTCCAGCTGGGCGAGCTGGGAGTTGACGTTGGCCACGGTGGTCTGCGCGCCGGTCAGCAGCGGCGCGGCGCCCTCGTGCGTCTTGCGCAGGGCCAGGGTGGCCTCGTCCAGGGTCTTGCCGAGTTTCAGCAGCGGGATGGCGAGCAACAACACGAGCAGGACGAACGCGCCGGCCGCGATCAGGCCGGCGATGGCTCCAGCGTGCACGAGGGCATCTCCTAGGAAATTCGGGCGTCGCCAGCACCCTACCCGCTGGCCGGACGCTGCCGATCAGCCGCGTGGACGGCCCCGGTCAGCCCTGGCGACCGGCCCGGATCAGCGCGCGCAACCGGGCCAGCCGCTCCGCGACGGCGCGCTCGGCGCCGCGGCCGCCGGGCCGGTAGTAGTCGGTGCCGACCAGCTCGTCCGGCGGGTACTGCTGGCTCGCGACGCCCTCCGGCAGGTCGTGCGGGTAGACGTAGCCCCGGCCGTGCCCGAGCGACCGGGCCCCCGGGTAATGGCCGTCCCGCAGCGCCGGCGGCACCGGGCCGGCTTGCCCCTGCCGGACGTCGGCGAGCGCCGAGTCGATGGCGACCACGACCGCGTTCGACTTGGGCGCCAGGGCCAGGTGGATCGTGGCCTGGGCCAGGTTGATCCGGGCCTCGGGCAGGCCGATCAGCTGGACCGCCTCGGCCGCCGCGGTGGCCGCCAGCAGCGCGGTCGGGTCGGCCAGGCCGATGTCCTCGCTGGCGTGCACGACCAGCCGGCGGGCGATGAAGCGCGGGTCCTCGCCGGCCACGATCATCCGGGCCAGGTAGTGCAGGGCGGCGTCGACGTCCGAACCCCGGATCGACTTGATGAAGGCGCTGATCACGTCGTAGTGCTGGTCGCCGTCCCGGTCGTAGCGCACCGCGGCCTGGTCGATGGCCAGTTCCAGCTCGGGCAGCGTGATCGCGCTGCCCCCGGCGGCCAGCACCGAGCCGGCCGCGGCCTCCAGCGCGGTGAGCGCCCGGCGGGCGTCGCCGCCGGCCAGCCGCAGCAGGTGGGCGCGGGCGTCGGCGGCCAGCGTGACGGCGCCGGCCAGGCCGCGCTCGTCGGCCAGCGCCCGGTCGACCAGCGCGTCCACGTCGTCGTCGGTGAGCGGCTGCAGGGTGAGCAGCAGGCTGCGCGAGAGCAGCGGCGAGACCATCGAGAAGTACGGGTTCTCGGTGGTCGCGGCGACCAGCGTGACGGTGCGCGCCTCGACCGCGGCCAGCAGCGAGTCCTGCTGGGTCTTGGAGAAGCGGTGGATCTCGTCGATGAACAGCACCGTCGGCCGGCCGCCGTGCTCCAGCGTGCGGCGGGCCTGGTCGATCACCGCGCGGACGTCCTTCACCCCAGCGCTCAGCGCGGACAGCTGCACGAACCGCCGGTTGCCGGCCCGCGAGACGATGCTGGCCAGGGTGGTCTTGCCGGTGCCCGGCGGCCCGAAGAGGATCACCGAGATCGGCGCGTCGCCCTCGACCAGCCGGCGCAGCGGCGAGCCCGGGCCGAGCAGGTGCTGCTGGCCGACCACCTCGTCGAGGGTGCGCGGGCGCATCCGCACCGCCAACGGGGCGTTGCCGGCCGCCTCGGGCTCGCCGGGCTGCCCGGCCAGGTCGGGCTCGCCGGCCGTTCCGGGCTCGCCGAACAACGTCACCCGGCAACCCTAGCCCGGGACTAGATTGGCAGCTGTCGCCACCGATGGGAGCTGCTCGTGGCCGTGATGACCGCCCGGCGCCGGATCGTCCGGCTCCGCCCGGACGCCGTCGCCGAGGAGGGCGACGAGCTGACCGTCGAGGCGCCGCTGAACCTGGTCGTGGCCGGCGAGCCGGTCGCGACGCTGATGCGCACCCCGGGGCACGACCTGGAGCTGGCCGCCGGCTGGCTGGCGGTGGAGTCGGGCGTGCGGCAGCCGGCCGACCTGGCCGGCCTGCGCCAGTGCCGCACCGACGACGACCTGGCGCTGCGGTCCGCCGACGGGATCTCCGGCCGCGGCGTGGACCAGGTGCACCTCGGGCTGCGTCCCGGCGTCGAGCCGCCCCGGCCGCGGGCCTGGGTGACCGGTTCGGCGTGCGGGGTCTGCAGCGCGGACGTCCTGGACCTGTCACCGCTGCGCCGGTCGGCCCCGCACAGCGAGGGCTTCGGCGTCGCGGCCACGGTGCTGCAGGGGCTGCCGGACGCGCTGCGCGAGCGGCAGCGCACCTTCGCCCGGACCGGGTCGCTGCACGCGGCGGGGCTGGCCACCCGCACCGGCGAGCTGCTGGTGGTGCGCGAGGACGTCGGCCGGCACAACGCGGTCGACAAGGTCATCGGCTGGGCGCTGCTGGCCGGCCGGCTGCCGCTGACCGACGTGCTGCTGGTGGTGAGCGGCCGGGTGTCGTTCGAGATCGTGCAGAAGGCGGTGGCCGCGGGCGTGGCCGGCATCGTCGCGGTCTCGGCGCCGTCGGACCTCGCGGTGGACCTGGCCCGGGAGTACGGGCTGGTGCTGGCCGGCATGGTGCGGCCCGGCCGGATGAACGTCTACGCCGGCACCGACCGCGTCACCGGCCTGTCACGGTGAGTTCGCGTGCAGCGTGGGGCCCGTTCACCCGATTTGCGGCATAGTTGGCCGCGGCTCGTCCGAGCCGATCTCCCCGTGCAGATGAGGAGCATTCCCATGCCGCTCACCCTCGGCGCCCGCGTCACCGCGGTCGCCGCCACCACCCTGGCCGTCGTCGCCTGCGCCTCGGCGACCACGCCGTCCTCGGCCGCCCCCACGGCCCGGCCGGCCTCGGCCACCCACACCGTGTCCAGCGGTGTCGTCGCCCCCGGCCGGTCGGCGACCAGCGTCGCCGCCGGCACCGTGCCACGTCCCGATCACGTCGTCGTGGTGATGGAGGAGAACCACTCCTACTCCGACATCATCGGCAGCTCGTCGGCGCCCTACATCAACTCCCTCGCCACCGGCGGCGCGCTATTCACCCAGTCCTTCGGCGTGACCCACCCCAGCGAGCCGAACTACCTGGCGCTGTTCTCCGGCTCGACGCACAGCCTGACCAGCGACTCGTGCCCGCACACCTACACCACCCAGAACCTGGGCTCGGAGCTGATCACGGCCGGGCTGACCTTCACCGGCTACTCCGAGTCGATGCCGTCCGACGGCTACACCGGCTGCACCTCGGGGGCGTACGCGCGCAAGCACAACCCGTGGGTCAACTTCACCGGCAACGTCCCGGCGTCGAGCAACCGGATGTTCAGCGAGTTCCCCACCGACTACACCAAGCTGCCGACCGTGTCGTTCGTGATCCCGAACCTGAACGACGACATGCACGACGGCACGGTGGCCGCCGGTGACAGCTGGCTCAAGAGCAACCTCGGTGCCTACGCCACCTGGGCCAAGACCCACAACAGCCTGCTGGTCGTCACCTGGGACGAGGACGACAGCAGTTCGAACAACCAGATCCCGACCATCTTCTACGGCCAGCCGGTCAAGACCGGGCAGTACTCGGAGAAGATCAAGCACTACAACGTGCTGCGCACCCTGGAGCAGGCCTACGGGCTGCCCTACGTGGGCTCCAGCTCGACCGCCACGCCGATCACCGACGCCTGGCAGTAACACCCCTCCCCTGGCGATCTTCAGACGACACGGCCGCCCTGGCGCGCACGCCGTCTGAAGATCCCCAGGCGGGCGCCGTCAGGAGGTGGCGGGGACCGATCCGACCGCCGCGTCCAGGGCGGCCGGTGCGTCCTTGGCCACCGGCTTGGCGTCCACCCCGGCCTCCTTGCGCTGCTCCGGGGTGATCGGGGCCGGGGCCTCGGTGAGCGGGTCGTAGCCGCCACCGGTCTTCGGGAAGGCGATGACGTCGCGGATCGAGTCCGTGTTCGACAGCAGCGCGCAGATCCGGTCCCAGCCGAAGGCGATGCCGCCGTGCGGCGGGGCGCCGTAGGCGAAGGCGTCGAGCAGGAAGCCGAACTTCTCCTGCGCCTGCTCCTCCGACAGCCCCATCACCGCGAACACCCGCTCCTGGATGTCGCGCCGGTGGATACGGATCGAGCCGCCGCCGATCTCGTTGCCGTTGCAGACGATGTCGTAGGCGTAGGCCAGCGCCGGGCCCGGGTCGGTGTCGAAGGTGTCGTAGAACTCCGGCTTCGGGCTGGTGAACGCGTGGTGCACCGCGGTCCAGGCGCCGGCGCCGACCGCCACGTCGCCGCTGGCGGTGGCCTCGGCCGACGGCTCGAACAGCGGCGCGTCGACCACCCACAGGAACGACCAGTCGCCCTCGGTGAGCAGCCCTGCCCGGCGGCCGATCTCCAGCCGCGCCGCGCCGAGCAGTGCCTGCGAGCTCTTGCGCGCCCCGGCGGCGAAGAAGACGCAGTCGCCCGGCTTCGCCCCGACCTGCTCGGCCAGCCCGGCCCGTTCGGGCTCGGAGAGGTTCTTGGCCACCGGCCCGGACAGCTCACCGTCCTCGCCGATCAGCACGTAGGCCAGCCCGCGGGCACCGCGCTGCTTGGCCCAGTCCTGCCAGGCGTCGAGCTGCCGGCGCGGCTGCGAGCCGCCGCCGGCCATCACCACGGCGCCGACGTACTCGGCCTGGAACACCCGGAACGGGGTCTCGGCGAAGTAGGAGGTGCACTCGGTCAGCTCCAGGTCGAAGCGCAGGTCGGGCTTGTCGGAGCCGTAGCGGTTCATCGCGTCGGCATAGGTCATCCGCGGGATCTCGGCCGGGATCTCGTAGCCGATCAGCTGCCAGAGCGCGCGCAGCACGTCCTCGGCGACCGCGATCACGTCCTCCTGGTCGACGAAGCTCATCTCGATGTCGAGCTGGGTGAACTCCGGCTGCCGGTCGGCGCGGAAGTCCTCGTCCCGGTAGCAGCGGGCGATCTGGAAGTACCGCTCCAGGCCGGCCACCATCAGCAACTGCTTGAACAGCTGCGGCGACTGCGGCAGCGCGTACCAGGAACCGGGCTGCAGCCGGGCCGGCACCAGGAAGTCGCGGGCGCCCTCCGGGGTGGACCGGGTCAGCGTCGGGGTCTCGATCTCGTGGAAGCCGTGGCCGTACAGCACGTCCCGGGCGGCCCGGGACACCCGGCTGCGCAGCTTGATCGCGGCCGACGGCGCGGGCCGGCGCAGGTCGAGGTAGCGGTAGCGCAGCCGCGCCTCCTCACCGACCTCGGAGTGCTCGTCGATCTGGAACGGCAGCACGGCGGCCGGGTTGAGCACCTCGAGCCGCTCGGCGACCACCTCGACCTCGCCGGTCGGGATGTTCGGGTTGACCCTGCCCTCCAGGCGGTTCCGCACCTCGCCGGTGACCTGGATGCACCACTCGTTGCGCAGGTTGTGCGCGACCGCGTCGTCGCGGATCACCACCTGCACCACGCCGCTGGCATCGCGCAGATCGATGAAGGCGACCCCGCCGTGGTCGCGGCGGCTGGCCACCCAGCCTGCCAGGGTCACCGTCTGGCCGGCCGCGGCCGCGCGCAGCGACCCGGCCTCATGCGTGCGGAGCACAGGACCTTCCCTTCGAAGACGTGACGTGCGATGTGCCGGTGATTCTCCCACCAGCGCTGCGAGCTCCGGCCGCGGCGGTCAGAGCTCGGGCCGGACGATCTGCGGGTGCAGGTCCTCGGCCGGCGGCAGCCAGCCGTCCGGATCGGCCGGCAGCTGCTCGCCGGTCCGGATGTCGCGCACCGAGTCGCCGGCCTCGGCGTCGGCCGGGAACCACACGAACGGGATGCCCCGCCGCTCGGCGTAGCGGATCTGCTTGCCGTACTTCTGCGGGCTGGCCGCCACCTCGCACGCCACGCCCCGGGCCCGCAGCCGCTGCGCGATCCGCTCGCTGGCCGGCCGGCCCGCCTCGTCCGGCAGCGCCACCAGCACCGCCGAGGGCACCGACCGGGACGCGGTCAGCTTCTTGCGGGCGAACAGCGGCACCAGCATCCGGGTGACGCCGAGGGAGATGCCCACCCCCGGGTAGCTGGTGCGCCCGTCGCTGGCCAGCGCGTCGTAGCGGCCGCCGGAGCAGATCGAGCCGAGGCTCTCGAAGCCGGCCAGCCGGGTCTCGAAGACGGTGCCGGTGTAGTAGTCCAGGCCGCGGGCGATGCGCAGGTCGGCCACCACGCTGAACCGGTCGCCGTTCAGGCCGGCGCAGCCGTCGACCACCGCTGCCAGCTCCGCCAACCCCTCCTCCAGCAGCTCGTCGGTGACGCCCAGCGCCCGGACCTGCTCGACGAAGGACGAGTCCGGGGTGCTGATCCGGGCCAGCGCCACGCAGCGCTCCGCCTGCCCGGCGGACAGGCCGGCCTCGTCCACCAGCATGGTCTGGACGACCTCGGCCGGCACCTTGTCGATCCGGTCGATCACCCGCATCACCGCGGCCGGGTCGGGTGCGCCGACGCCGCGGAAGTAGCCCTCGATCAGCTTGCGGTTGTTCACCTGCAGGGTCAGCGCCGGCACCGGCAGCGACGACAGCGCCTCGGCCATCACCCGGGCCACCTCGACGTCGTGGTGGAAGGGCAGCACGTCCCTGGCGACCACGTCGATGTCGGCCTGGGTGAACTCGCGGTACCGGCCCTCCTGCGGCCGCTCGCCCCGCCAGACCTTCTGGATCTGGTAGCGCCGGAACGGGAACTCCAGCTTGCCGGCGTTCTCCAGCACGTACCGGGCGAACGGCACCGTCAGGTCGAAGTGCAACCCCAGCTCAGAGGTCTCCTCCTCGGCGGCGTGCAGCCGGCGCAGCAGGTAGACCTCCTTGTCCACCTCGCCCTTGCGCAGCAGCTGCTCCAGCGGCTCGGCGGCCCGGGTCTCGATCGGAGCGAAGCCGTGCAGCTCGAAGACCCGGCGGAGCTGGTCGAGCACCTGCAGCTCGGCCAGCCGCTCGGCCGGCAGCAGCTCGGGGAAGCCGCTCAGCGGCGTCGGCTTGCTCGTCCGGGCCGGCGGCGGGGCGGTCTCGGTCACGGCGGCCGGTTCGGGCTGGGTCACGTCAGCTCTCTCAGGAAGGGGTTGGTGGCGCGTTCGGTCCCTATCGTGGTGCGCGGACCGTGGCCGGGACAAACCAATACCTCGTCCGGCATCGGCAGGACGACGTTCTTCAGCGAGTCGATCATGGCCGGCAGCGAGCCGCCCGGCAGGTCGGTCCGGCCGATGGAACCGGCGAACAGCACGTCGCCGGTGAACGCCACCGGCGGCAGGTCGCCGGCGCCCGGGGTCTCGATCAGGACCGAGCCGCGGGTGTGGCCGGGCGCGTGCCGGATGGTCAGGTCCAGCCCGGCCAGCTGCACCCGGGCGCCGTCGGTGAGCAGCCGGACGTCGTCGGGCTCGGCGGCCGTCAGCGCGCCCAGCCCCGGCAGCGGGGTGCCCGGCGGCAGGCCCATCAGCGACCACGGGTCGGCCAGCGCGTGCCGGTCGTCGGGGTGGATGAAGGCGGGGACTTCCCGGGCCTGGCAGACCGGCAGCACCGAGAAGGTGTGGTCCAGGTGGCCGTGGGTGAGCACCACCGCGACCGGGTGCAGCCGGTGCCCGGCGATCACCTCGTCCAGCGTGCGGGTAACCCCGACGCCCGGGTCGATCACGATGCACTGCTCGCCCGGCCCCGGCGCCACGACGAAACAGTTGGTGCCGTACAGGTCGGCCTCGATGCCCTCGATCAGCACGCAAACCCCCTCGCTCACGCGCGCCCTGGACGCGCCCCCGCAACGTTACTGAGCCGACTCATACCGGCGGCGGGCGCACCGGCCAGCCCCGTTTCGTAGAATTCGGCACCGTTGCCGGTGCGCCGGCCCCGAACCGTCCCCCGGACGCCCGAACCCCTGGAAGGAAGCTCGCGTGCCGAACAGCAAGCAGCGTCGCGACGCCGCCCGCCGCCATCTGGAACGCCAGATGGTCCGCCGACAGCAGCGTGCGTCGCGCCGCCGCCAGCTGAACCTGATCGCGACCGTGATCGGCGTGGTCGTGCTGGTGGCGATCGTCGCCGTCACCACGGTGATGCTGCGCCACGACAACAAGAGCTCGACCGCGAACGCCGCCAGCTCCACCAGCCCGTCCGCCTCCGCCTCGGCGTCGCCGTCGAGCACCGCGGCCCCGCTGCCGAGCCGGGCCGCCCCGGCGATCAAGGCCCGGGCCGCGAAGAAGACCTCCGGCCCGTGCGGCTACGCCGAGGACAAGACCAAGCTGACCGCCGGCAATCTGTTCGACGTCGGCCTGCCGCCGGACCCCAGGCCGACCCCGACCGCGGACAAGGTCGCCGTCTTCGCCACCAACCAGGGCACCATCACCGTGACCCTGGACGGCAAGAACGCGCCCTGCAACGTGCAGAGCATCGAGTACCTGATCTCCAAGAAGTTCTACGACAACACCGCCTGCCCGCGCTCGGTGAACTCCGGCATCTTCGTCGTGCAGTGCGGTGACCCGACCGCCACCACCGCCGGCGGCCCGACCTACAACACCAAGGACGAGAACCTCGCCAAGGCCAGCTACACCGCCGGCACCCTGGCGATGGCGAACTCGGGGCCGAACACCAACGGCAGCCAGTTCTTCTTCATCACCAAGGACTCCAACGGCGCGCTCGGCAAGAACTACACCGTGATCGGGCACGTCACCGGTGGCCTGAGCATCCTGCAGAAGGTGGCGGCCGGCGGTGACGACGGCTCCAACCAGGCCGGCGGCGGCAAGCCCAACATCCCGCTCTACTTCACGACCGTCCGGCTCAAGGCGTAACCGGGTGGTGGCGACGTGGGCGCGCTGAAGTCCCTGCTGCGCAAGGTCTTCTCGGTCCGCGTCGCCGACATCTCCGGGGTCGGCTCGGCGGCGGCCACCGCGCCGCCGCCGGGCAGCCTGCACCGGGTGCACCCGGTCGGCACCTCGCTGCCCGAGGCGGGCCCGGACGCCGATCCGGAAGGAGCGGCGGACCGGGACGACAGCTGACCGGCCCGGCGCCCGGTTGATCAGTTGGCGGCGTGGATGCGGTAGACGTCGTAGACGCCCTCGACGTTCTTCACCGTGCGCAGCAGGTTCGCCAGGTGCTTCGGCTCGGCCAGCTCGAAGGTGAACCGGGAGACCGCCACCCGGTCGCGATTGGTGGAGACGGTCGCCGAGAGGATGTTGACCCGCTCGTCGGACAGCACCCGGGAGACGTCGGAGAGCAGCCGGTGCCGGTCCAGCGCCTCGACCTGGATCGAGACGACGAACACCGAATCCGCCGACGGCGCCCACTCGACCTCGACCAGCCGGTCGGCCTGCTTCTGCAGGGCGGCGGCGTTCGTGCAGCTCTGCCGGTGCACCGACACCCCACCGCCGCGGGTGATGAAACCGAGGATGTCGTCGCCCGGCACCGGGGTGCAGCACTTGGCCAGCTTCACCCAGACGTCGGTCATGCCGGAGACCATCACGCCGCCGTTCCCGCCGCTGCGGCGCGGCTGGCGCATCGGGATGGCGGTCTCGGCCAGGTCCTCGGTCGCGCCCTCGACCCCGCCGAGCGCGGCGACCAGCTTCTGCACGATCGACTGCGCCGAGACGTGGCCCTCGCCGATCGCGACGTAGAGCGCGGTGACGTCGGCCAGGTGCATGTCACGGGCGATGGTGACCAGCTGGTCGCCGCCGAGCAGCCGCTGCATGGGCAGGCCGGACTTGCGCATCGCCCGGGTCAGCGAGGTCTTGCCCGCCTCGACCGCGTCCTCGCGGCGTTCCTTGGCGAACCACTGCCGGATCTTGGTCTTGGCCCGCGGCGAGGCGACGAAGGCCAGCCAATCCCGGGACGGCCCGGCACCCTCGGCCTTGGAGGTGAACACCTCGACGTTGTCACCGTGATCGAGCTTGGTCTCGAGCGCGACCAGCTTGCCGTTCACCCGGGCGCCGATGCACCGGTGCCCGACGTCGGTGTGCACCGCGTAGGCGAAGTCCACCGGGGTGGAGCCTGCCGGCAGCGGGATCACGTCGCCCTTCGGGGTGAAGACGTAGACCTCGCGGGCGCCCAGGTCGAAGCGCAGGGTGTCCAGGAACTCGCCCGGCTCCTGCGCCTCCCGCTGCCAGTCGAGCAGCTGGCGCAGCCAGGCCATCTCGTCGCTGGCCGCGGTCGGCGTGGCCTCGGCACCGGCCACCTCCTTGTACTTCCAGTGCGCGGCGATGCCGAACTCCGCCGTCCGGTGCATGGCGTGGGTGCGGATCTGCAGCTCGACCGGCTTGCCGCCCGGGCCGATCACCGTGGTGTGCAGCGACTGGTACATGTTGAACTTCGGCATCGCGATGAAGTCCTTGAACCGGCCCGGCACCGGCTGCCAGTTCGCGTGGATCGCGCCGAGGGTGGCGTAGCAGTCGCGCACCGTGTCGACCAGCACCCGGATGCCGACCAGGTCGTAGATGTCGGCGAACTCGCGGCCGCGCACGATCATCTTCTGGTAGATCGAGTAGTAGTGCTTGGGCCGGCCATAGACGTTGGCCTTGATGCCGCTGGTCTTGAGGTCCTTGTTGACCCGGTCGATGACCTCGTTGAGGTAGACGTCGCGCTGGGGCGCCCGGTCGGCCACCAGCCGGACGATCTCGTCGTAGCGCTTGGGGTAGAGCGTGGCGAACGCGAGGTCCTCCAGCTCCCACTTGACCGTGTTCATGCCGAGCCGGTGCGCCAGCGGGGCCAGCACCTCGAGCGTCTCGCGGGCCTTGCGCTCCTGCTTGGCCGGCGGCAGGAAGCGCAGCGTGCGCATGTTGTGCAGACGGTCGGCGAGCTTGATCACCAGCACCCGGGGGTCGCGGGACATCGCGACGATCATCTTGCGGATCGTCTCCGCCTCGGCCGCCTCGCCGTACTTGACCTTGTCGAGCTTGGTGACGCCCTCGACCAGGTGGGCGACCTCGTTGCCGAACTCGGCGGCCACCTCGTCGGTGGTCAGGCCGGTGTCCTCGACGGTGTCGTGCAGCAGCGCGGCGACCAGCGTGGTGGTGTCCATGCCCAGCTCGGCCAGGATGGTGGCGACGGCGAGCGGGTGGGTGATGTACGGGTCGCCGGACTTGCGCAGCTGGCCGCGGTGTCGTTCCTCGGCCAGGTCGTAGCCGCGCTGCAGCAGCCGGACGTCCACCTTGGGGTGGGCGGCCTGGTGGACCGCCAGCAGGGGCTCCAGCACCGGCTTGACGCCGGCCTGCTGGCGGGGCGGGGCGACCAGCCGGCGGGCGATCCGGTCGCGCACCCGGCGCCGGTGCGCGCCGCCGGGCTCGCCGGCCGGCACCGCCTCGCGGGCCGGCGGGGTGCCGGGGCGCGGCAGGGCCGGGGGCGGGGCGGCGGCGGGCTGGGAACCGGCCGCGACGCCGTCGCGGGTCTCCCCCGCGCCGGCCGGGGCAGCCTGGGCCGGTGACCTGTCGAGCGGTCGTGAACTGGTCACCGACAGTCCTCCCTGGCTTGGGTGGACTTCAGTCTAGGCGGTGCCGCAGGCCGCCCGCAGGCGGCGTAACCGGTTACAGACCGGCACGGCACGGACCTTCGTCACAGTGCGTGCAGCATCGTGGGGCACAGTGCGTGCAGCACCCGTGCACGGTGTTCGCGGCATCCAGGGTGCACGGTTGCGAGCAATCTCGAAGTACACGGTCCGAGCCGGCACCGACGTGCACGGTGCCGCCGGGCCCGCGCCTCAGAGCACGAGCAGCGCGGCCGGCTCGACCTCGGCCAGCCGGCCCCGGCCGTTGAGGAACGACAGTTCGATCAGCACCGCGGCCCCGGCGACGCTCGCCCCGGCCCGGGTCAGCAGCTCCACGGTGGCGGCCAGCGTGCCGCCGGTGGCGAGCACGTCGTCCACCACGAACGCGGTGCGGCCGTCGAGCAGGCCGGTGGGGATCTCGATCTCGGCGCTGCCGTACTCGAGGTCGTAGCTGGCCCGCACCGTCGGCGGCGGCAGCTTGCCGGCCTTGCGCACCGGCACCATGCCCGTGCCGAGGTGCTGGGCCAGCGCCGCGGCCAGGATGAAGCCGCGCGCCTCGATGCCGGCGATCACGTCGGCCTCGCGGGCCGCGGGCAGCTCCGCCAGCGCCTCGATGCAGCGGCCGAACGCGGTGGCGTCGGCCAGCAGCGGGGTGATGTCCTTGAACACCACGCCCGGCTCGGGAAAGTCCGGCACGTCCCGCAGCCGGCCGGCGATCAGGTCGGCGAGGTCGCTCACGGGCGTCGCTTCCCCCGCGAAGCGGGCCGGGCACCAGGCTTCGGGGCCGGGGCCGGCATCCCGCGGGACGCGGCCGGAGTCCCGGCCGAACCCGCCAGCACCGGCTCGCCGGGCAGCCGCTGGGCGGCGCGCTTGGCGAGCACCCGCTTGGTCAGGCTGCGGTACCGCGGCTCGCGCTCCTTGAGGTCCACCACCATCGGCGTGGCCAGGAAGAGCGAGGAGTACGCGCCGACCGCGAGGCCGACGAAGAGGATCAGCGCCAGGTCCTTGATGGTGCCGACGCCGAGCAGCCCGGCGCCCACGAACAGCAGGCCGGCCACCGGCAGCAGCGAGATCAACGAGGTGTTGATCGAACGCATGAGGGTCTGGTTGACGGCCAGGTTCGCGGCCTCGGAGTAGGTCATCCGGGCGGTCGCGAGCAGGTCGCGGGAGTTCTCGTTGACCTTGTCGAAGACCACCACGGTGTCGTAGAGCGAGAAACCGAGGATGGTCAGCAGGCCGACGATGGTGGACGGCGTCAGCTCGAAACCGACGATCGAGTAGATGCCGGCGGTGATGACGAGGTCGTGCAACAGCGCACCGAGCGCGGCGGCCGCCATCTTCCACTCGAACCGAATGGTGATGTAGAAGAAGACGATCACCAGGAAGACGATCAGACCCTCGACCGCCTTCTTGGTGATCTCACCGCCCCAACTGGAGGACACCGAGTCGACCGAGATCGAGTTCGGGTCGATTCCCAGCGCCGAGCCGAGCTTGCTCTGCACCTGGGTCTGCTCGCCGAGGTTGAGCTCCTTGGTCTTGACCACGATCTGCCGGGTCGAGCCGGAGCCCACCTCCTGCGCGGCCCCCTCGGCCGGGTGGCCGGTGGTGTTCATGGCCTCCTCCACCGACCTCGGGGTGAGCGAGGTACTGGCGGCCTTGACCTGGAACTGGGTGCCGCCCTTGAAGTCGATGCCCACGTTGAAGCCGCGGAACACCATGCTCAGCACACAGAGCACGATCAGGACCAGCGAGGCGAGGTACCAGCGCTTGCGGGTACCGATGAAGTCGATCCGGGTCTCGCCCCGGTACAGCCTCCGTAGCGTGCTCATGCGTTGTTCCCAGTTCCGTCGGTGCCGTCAGGGGTGCCGTCTTCCGCCGTGCGGGCCGCCCGCCGGCGGGCCGCGGCCCGCTCGGCCGCGGTGGCGCCGGCGGCGGGCTCGGTGCCCGGCCGCTCGGCCGTGGCCGGTCGCGGTGCCGCCGGCGTGGGCCGGCCCGTGGCGGGCCGGGTGCCGCCGGCCGAACGCTGCGCGGGCCGGGCCGGCTCGGTCCCGGACGTGCCACCGCCGACGGTGACCAGCTCGGGCTCCGGCTCGGCGTCGTCCCGGGTGGCCACCCCGCCGGGCCGGACGTTGCTCAGGCCGGTGAACCGGGCCGAGCCGAACGCCGCGCTGCGGGAGAACAGCGAGACCAGCGGGTGGGTGAAGAGGAAGACCACGATCAGGTCGAGGATCGTGGAGAGGCCCAGCGTGAACGCGAAGCCCTTCACGTCGCCGGCTGCGAAGTAGTACAGGGTGGCGGCGGCCAGGAACGACACCGTGTCGGCCGACAGGATCGTCCGCCGGGCGCGTTCCCAGGCCCGCGGGATCGCGACCCTGGAGGTGCGGCCCTCGTGCACCTCGTCCTTGATGCGTTCGAAGAACACCACGAACGAGTCGGCGGTGATGCCGACCGCGACGATGAAACCGGCGATGCCGGCCAGGGTCAGCGTGAAGCCGATCTGCTTGCCCAGGATCACCAGCATCGCGTAGGTCAGGCCACCGGAGACCACCAGCGAGGCGATGGTGACCAGCCCCAGCGCGCGGTAGTAGATCAGCGAGTAGACGACCACCAGCGCCAAGCCGATGCCGCCGGCGAGCATGCCCGCCTTGAGCTGGTCGGTGCCCAGCGTCGGCGAGATCGAGGTCGCCTGCTGCTGCTGGAAGTTGAGCGGCAGCGCGCCGTACTTCAGCGAGTTGGCCAGGTTGGTGGCCGACTGCTGGGTGAAGCTGCCGGTGATCTGGGTGGTGCCGTTGATGGTGCTCTGGATCGTCGAGGCGACGATGACCTTGCTGTCGAGCGTGTCGGCAACGATGTTGGCGATGTCACCCGGGTTGGTCTGCTCGTTGTGCTTGGAGGTGTAGCTGGCCCACTTGCTCTGGCCGCTGGGCTTGAGGTCGACGTTGACGGTCCACTGGAACTGGCCCTGCACGGTGCCCGGGGCGATCGCCGCGGCGGTCTTGACCTCGGTGCCCTTCACGATCACCGGGCCGAGCAGGTAGCGGGTGGTGTTGCCGGTGTCGCAGGTGATGATCGGCTTGCTCGGGTCGTCCAGCGGCTTGGTGGTGCTGTTGCACGGCCAGGACGCGACCGCCGCGTAGAGCTGCTGCTTCTGGGTGGCGCTGAGCGCCTGCACGGCCGCCGGGGTCGTCGGCGGGGTGAAGCCGAGCACCTTCCACTGGTCGACCGGGCCGCTGACCGCGCTGCCCGAGGGTGTCGGGGTGGCGCTGGCGGCCGGCGTGGCCGAGCCGGACGGGGTGACGGTCGGCGACGGGCTGACGCTGCCGGCTGCCTGCGGCACCACCCGGCCGTGCGCGGACGGCGAGGCGGAGCCGGTCGGCTTGGCGGTCGCGCTCGCGTTCGGCTTGGCCGTCGCGCTGCCGCTGGGCTTGGCGCTGCCGCTGGGGCTGGCCGAGCCGGACGGGGTCGACGTGGCCGGCGGGGTCACCGGCAGCGACTGCTGCTGCTGGCCGCTGGCGTCGTAGATCGGCAGCAGCGGGCGGAACTGCAGCAGCGCGGTGCCGCCGACGTCCTTGATGTCGTTGGCGCTGGCGCCCGGCACCGAGACCACGATCCGGTCGTTGCCCTGGGTCACCACCTCGGCGGAGGAGACGCCGAGGCCGTTCACCCGGTTGGTGATGATCTGGCGCGCCTGGTCCAGCGAGGACTTCGACGGCGCCTTGCCGTCGAGGGTCTGCGCCTTGAGGATGACCTGCGCGCCGCCCTGCAGGTCCAGGCCGAGCTTGGGAGTACGAGGCTGGTGGGGCCAGAACACGATGCCGTACAGCACGACGAACAGGCCCAGGAGCGTGGCGAAGTAACGCCCGACGCGCAGCGCTCCGGCAGATGGTGCCACGAGAGTTGTTCTCCTCAGTTTCTCTACTTAGCAGCCTGCGGCCACGCGGGCGTGCAGGCAGCGCGACCCGGTCCCCAGGTCGCGGACTCGGCGCACAGTATGACCGATGGCACTGGGTGCTGCCGCATCACCCGTCCGGTATTGCCCGATCTCGCCCCCGGTCGGCACGGATCCGTTATCCGGAGCCGGAGCCGCGAAGGTCCCGGCCCGCTGCCGTCAGCCGTGGGAGCCGTTGCCGGCCCCGGCGTCCGGCGCGTTGCCCACCGCGTGACCGACCCCGTCGCGGTACCGGGGCGGCAGCTCGCTGATGCCGCGCAGCGCCGCGATCGTCCACCGCACCTCGACGCCCGGAGCGATCGCGAGCAGCACGCTGTCCTCCTCCCGGTTCACCGACACCACCGTGCCGTAGAGGCCGGAGGTGGTCATCACCTCCGATCCGGGGCCGAGGTGCTGCCGCCGCTCCTGGTCGGCGGCGGCGGTCCGGGCCCGGTTTCGCCGGGTGAAGGCCACCATGCCGGCGAGCAGCAGGGCGAGGACGACGATCGGTATCAGCTGGCTCACGGTCAATCCCGGGGTGGGCGGGCAGGACCCTGCCAGTCTAGGCCGCGGACGGCGGCTCGCGGACGGCCCCGGGTTCCCACACGCTCACTCGTCGAACAGGGTCGCGGCCCCGGTGCCGGCCGGTGGCCGGACCCCCAGGTGCTCCCAGGCGGCCGGGGTGGCCACCCGGCCGCGCGGGGTGCGGGCGAGCAGGCCGGCCCGCACCAGGAACGGCTCGGCCACCTCCTGCACCGTGTCGACCTCCTCCCCGACCGCGACCGCCAGCGTGCTGACGCCCACCGGGCCGCCGCCGAAGCGGCGCACCAGGGCGTCCAGCACCGCCCGGTCGAGCCGGTCCAGGCCGAGCGAGTCGACGTCGTAGACGCCCAGCGCGTCGTGCGCGACCTCGGCGGTGATCACCCCGTCGGCCCGCACCTCGGCGTAGTCGCGCACCCGGCGCAGCAGCCGGTTCGCGATCCGCGGCGTGCCCCGCGACCGGCCGGCGATCTCGGCCCCGCCGGCCGGAGTCAGCCGCAGGTCCAGCAGCCGCGCCGAGCGGTGCAGCACCTGCTCCAGCTCGGCCGGCGAGTAGAAGTCCATGTGCGCGGTGAAGCCGAACCGGTCGCGCAGCGGCCCGGTCAGCAGGCCGGCCCGGGTGGTGGCGCCCACCAGGGTGAACGGCGCCAGCTCCAGCGGGATCGCGGTGGCACCTGGCCCCTTGCCGACCATGACGTCGACCCGGAAGTCCTCCATCGCCAGATAGAGCAGCTCCTCGGCCGGCCGGGCGATGCGGTGGATCTCGTCGATGAACAGCACCTCGCCCTCGCCGAGGCTGGTCAGCAGCGCGGCCAGGTCGCCGGCCCGCTCGATCGCCGGCCCCGAGGTCAGCCGGAACGGGGCGCCGAGCTCGGCGGCGATGATCATGGCCAGGCTGGTCTTGCCCAGCCCGGGCGGCCCGGAGAGCAGCACGTGATCCGGTGGCCGTCGCCGGCGCAGGGCGCTCTGCAGCACCACCTGCAGCTGCTCGCGCACCTTGGGCTGGCCGACGAACTCGGTCAGCGCCTTCGGCCGGAGGCTGGCCTCCAGGTCGGTCTCGTCCAGCTCGGGCAGCGGCGAGACGACGTCCCGCCCGGTGCCGCCGGGCGGGTCCACCCCCGGGTGGTGTCCGGTCATCGGGTCCGGCCCAGCCGCTGGATGGCCCGACGCAGGATGACCGCGACCTCGGGGTTGTCCTCGGACTCCTCGGCCACCGCGTCGATGGCCTCGCCGGCCTCCTTGCCGGTGAAGCCGAGGCCGGACAGGGCGTGCAGCACCTGGTCCCGCCAGGGCGCGATGGCGGTGACCCCGGCGGTGGCCGCGGCCGGCTCGCCGCCGTCGATCGCACCGATCCGGTCCCGCAGCTCGACCACGATCTTCTCCGCGCCCTTGCGCCCGATGCCCGGCACCTTGACCAGGGCCGGGTAGTCGCCGGTGGCGATGGCCCGGCGCACCTCCCGCGGCGGATAGACCCCGAGGATCGTCTGGGCCAGCTTCGGCCCGACCCCGTTCGCGGTCTGCAGCAGCTCGAACAGGCCGCGCTCGTCGTCGTCGGCGAAGCCGTAGAGCGTCAGCGAGTCCTCCCGCACCACCAGGCTGGTCGACAGCCGGGCGCTCTCCCCCACCCGCAACCGGGCCAGGGTGCCGGGCGAGCACGAGACCGCCAGGCCCACCCCGCCGACCTCGACCACGGCACCGTCCGGCCCGACCGCGGCCACCCGGCCGTGCACGCTGGCGATCATCGGTGCGCTCCCCATCTCCGGCCGGCGGCCGGTGCAGCGGCGGCGGCGTCGGCGAGCCGGGCCAGCCCGGTGCCGCGCCAGATATGGCAGATGGCCAGCGCCAGCGCGTCTGCGGCGTCGGCCGGGCGCGGCGCGCTGGTGAGCCGGAGGATCCGGGTCACCATCGCGGTCACCTGGGCCTTGTCGGCGGTGCCCGAGCCGGTGACGGCGGCCTTGACCTCCGACGGCGTGTGCAGGTGCACCGGCAGGCCGTGCCTGGCGGCGGCCACTAGCGCCAGCCCGGCCACCTGGGCGGTGCCGGTGACGGTGCGCAGGTTGTGCTGGGCGAAGACCCGCTCCACCACCACCACGTCCGGACGGTGCAGCACGACCGCGTCCTCGATGCCGGCCGAGAGCGCCAGCAGCCGGCGTTCCAGCCGCTCGTCGGCGGGCGTGCGCAGCACCGCGACGTCCACCATGCTCAGCCGGCGCCCCGGCAGGCCCTCCACCACGCCCACGCCGCAGCGGGTGAGGCCGGGATCGACGCCGAGTACTCGCACCGTGCAACCACCATCTGACCAAGTCGGGGCCGGAACCGGCCGGGCTGTCCCGGCGGCCGGCTGCCCGCCGGTCGGATTCGCCCCGCGGTCGCCGGGAGGACCATTCGAACGGGCGTTCGACGAGCGTACCGGGCCGGGCGCGGGCCACCGGGCAGTGACACACCGCCCCCTAGACTGCCCAGCCGTGACCGTTCCGTTCCGCCGCCCGCGCTCCCGGGTCCGTCCGAGCCCCATCTTCCTCGCGGTGCTGGCGCTGGCGGTGGTCGGGGGCTGGCTGTGCTGGACCGCCACCGGCGACTCCCGCGGCACCCGGCTGTCGGTGTTCCTGTTCATCGTGGCGGCCTGGGTGGTCAGCCTGAGCCTGCACGAGTTCGCGCACGCCTACCTGGCCCACCGGTTCGGCGACTACGACATCGAGGCGCGTGGCTACCTGACGCTGAACCCGATGCGCTACGCGCACCCGGTGCTGTCGATCCTGCTACCGGTGCTGTTCATCGCGATCGGTGGCATCGGGCTGCCCGGCGGCGCCGTCTGGGTGCATCCCGAGCGCTTCCGCTCGGACCTGCAGCGGGCCCTGGTGTCGCTGGCCGGCCCGGCGGTGAACCTGCTGCTGGCGGCCGGCCTAATCTGCCTCGCCGCCGCGGAGGGCCCGCGCAGCCCGCACGTGATCTTCTGGCTGGCGGTCTCCGGGCTGGGGCTGCTGCAGCTGATGGCCGCGGTGCTGAACCTGCTGCCGATCCCGGGGCTGGACGGCTACGGCATCGTCGAGCCGTCGCTCGATCCGAACTTCCGGCGCAACGCCGAGCAGGTCAAGCCGTTCGGCCTGCTGATCGTGTTCGCGCTGCTGCAGGTCTCGACCATCAACCGGGCCTTCTTCGGCGCGATCTACTGGCTCTTCGACCTCTCCGGCCTCTCCCACGTCACCGGCGAGGTGGGGCTGGAGCTGCTCAAGTTCTGGCAGGCGACCGGATAGGCCAGACGCACGAGAACGACGAAGCGGGGCCGACCTGCCCGGTCGGCCCCGCTTCGGTTGTCTCGGCTCAGCCGACGGCGGCCATCACATCGTCGGAGACGTCGAAGTTGGCGAAGACGTTCTGCACGTCGTCGCAGTCCTCCAGCGCGTCCACCAGCTTGAACACCTTGCGGGCGCCCTCCTCGTCCAAAGGCACCTGGACGCTGGGCAGGAAGGAGGAGTCGGCCGACTCGTAGTCGATGCCGGCGTCCTGCAGCGCCTGGCGCACCGCGACCAGGTCGGTCGCCTCGCAGATCACCTCGAACTCCTCGCCGAGGTCGTTGACCTCCTCGGCGCCGGCGTCGAGCACCGCGAGCAGCACATCGTCCTCGCTCATCCCGGCCTTCGGTAGGATGACCACGCCCTTGCGGTTGAACAGGTACGCCACCGAGCCCGGGTCGGCCATGTTGCCGCCGTTGCGGGTCATCGCGGTGCGCACCTCGGTGGCGGCGCGGTTGCGGTTGTCGGTGAGGCACTCGATCAGCACGGCCACCCCGGACGGGCCGTAGCCCTCGTACATGATGGTCTGCCAGTCGGCGCCGCCGGCCTCGGCGCCGGACCCGCGCTTGACCGCCCGGTCGATGTTGTCGGCCGGGACGGAGGACTTCTTCGCCTTCTGGATGGCGTCGTAGAGCGTCGGGTTACCGGCCGGGTCTCCCCCACCGGTGCGGGCCGCCACCTCGATGTTCTTGATAAGCCGGGCGAACATCTTGCCGCGCTTGGCGTCGATGACCGCCTTCTTGTGCTTGGTGGTGGCCCATTTGGAGTGGCCGCTCATGCGTTATCTCCCTGCTCGTCGCCTCCGCCGGCACTGCCGTCCTGCCTGGCGTACTCGCGCACCATGTCGATGAAGTAGCCGTGCACCCGCGCGTCGTGCGTCAGTTCCGGGTGGAACGAGGTCGCGAGCAGGTGCCGCTGCCGGATCCCCACGATCCTACCGGTTGCCGGGCCCGCCTCGACGCGGGCGAGCACCTGGGCCTGCGGCCCGACCTCCTCGACCCACGGGGCCCGGATGAACACCGCGGTCAGCGGTCCGCCGGCCACGCCGTCCACCGTGACCGGCTCCTCGAACGACTCGACCTGGCGGCCGAAGGCGTTGCGCCGCACTGTCATGTCGATGCCGCCGAACGTGCCCTGGGCACCGGCCGGGCCGACCGCCGGGTTGGCGATCCGGTCGGCCAGCAGGATCATCCCCGCGCACGAGCCGTAGGTGGGCAGGCCGTCGGCGATCCGCTTGCGGAGCGGGTCGAGCAGGTCGAACAGGCCGGCCAGCTTCACGATCGTGGTGGACTCGCCGCCCGGGATGATCAGGCCGTCCACCTGGTCCAGCTCGGCCAGCCGGCGGACCGGCAGCGCCCGGGCGCCCAGCGACTGCAGCATGTGCAGGTGTTCGCGCACGTCGCCCTGCAGGGCGAGCACGCCGATCGTCACGGCTTCGGTCATCTTGGTCGGGGTTACCTCGGTGTCGCGGGGATGCGGGTCATGCGGCGGGTCAGCCGGCGGCCGGAGCGGCTGCCCGGCGGGGCAGCACCAGCCCGGCGAGCAACTCGTCGGTGATCCGGGCGATCTCCTCGACCGCCGCGTCGAAGACCTCGGCGTTCGCCTTGGACGGGCTGCGCATGCCGGCCACCTTGCGAACGTACTGCAGCGCCGCGGCCCGGCTGTCGGCCGCGGTCGGGTGCTCGGTGTACGGCGGGCGCAGCGTCTTGATGCTCCGGCACATGATGCGTTCCCCCTCGCCGCCCGGACCGGGCGGCCTCGACCAGCGCGCTGGATCTACCAGCCGCGTTCCGCGAGCCGGTGCGGCTGCGGGATCTCCTCCACGTTGATGCCGACCATCGCCTCGCCGAGGCCCCGGGAGACCTTGGCCAGCACGTCCGGGTCGTCGTAGAAGGTGGTGGCCTTGACGATCGCCTCGGCCCGCTGCGCCGGGTTGCCCGACTTGAAGATGCCCGAGCCGACGAAGACGCCCTCGGCGCCGAGCTGCATCATCATCGCGGCGTCGGCCGGGGTGGCGATGCCGCCCGCGGTGAAGAGCACCACCGGCAGCTTGCCGTTGCGGGCGACCTCGGCGACCAGCTCGTACGGCGCCTGCAGCTCCTTGGCCGCGACGAACAGCTCGTCCGGACTGAGGCTGCGCAGCCGGCGGATCTCCCCGCCGATCTTGCGCATGTGGGTGGTGGCGTTGGAGACGTCGCCGGTGCCCGCCTCGCCCTTGGACCGGATCATCGCCGCGCCCTCGGTGATCCGGCGCAGCGCCTCGCCCAGGTTGGTCGCGCCGCAGACGAAGGGCACCGTGAACTGCCACTTGTCGATGTGGTTGGCGTAGTCGGCCGGGGTGAGCACCTCGGACTCGTCGATGTAGTCGACGCCGAGCGACTGCAGGACCTGCGCCTCGACGAAGTGCCCGATCCGGGCCTTGGCCATCACCGGGATCGACACCGCGCCGATGATCGAGTCGATCATGTCGGGGTCCGACATGCGCGACACGCCGCCCTGGGCGCGGATGTCGGCGGGCACCCGCTCCAGCGCCATCACCGCGACCGCGCCGGCGTCCTCGGCGATCTTGGCCTGCTCGGCGGTGACCACGTCCATGATCACCCCGCCCTTGAGCATCTCGGCCATGCCGCGCTTGACCCGGGCGGTGCCGACGGCGGGGCTGGTGTCAGCGGTCTGGGCGCCGTGCGACGACGCGGACGTGCTGTGCGAGGACGCAGAAGTGCTGTGCGAGGGCGCAGAAGTCATGCCCGCATGATACGTGCCCCGGCTGGGCGATCTGACCCGGCCGGACCCCGTTCGCCGGGCCCGGCCCCGGGGTCAGACCGGCGCGCCGACCGTCGCCAGCACCACGATCGCGCCGCCCGGCGCCATCAGCAGCGGCTTGCCGGACAGGTCGGTGAAGGTGGTGCCGGAGGCCGCGTTCGCCCGCTTCCACCGGCCGGTGATCCGCTTGCCGTTGCGGAACAGCACCACCGTGCCGGAGCCGACGCTGTGGGTGAACTGCGACGGGTTGCCCTCGACGTCCACGTCGTTCGGGTTGACCGAGACCTGGCACAGCTGCACCAGCACGTTCGGGCTGGCCACCAGCGCGCCGTCGGCCGCGGCCAGGTGCTGGCCGCCGATCGTCCGGACGTACTTGCCGATCGTCGGCTCCCATGCGAAGGAGACCGCGGTGCTGCCGACCACGGTGTTCACCGCCGGGGCGGCGGCCGCGTGCGCCAGCTGCGGGTCGGTGCGGGCGAAGGTGAAGCCGATCGGCTTGGAACCACCGGTATTCACCGCCGCCGCCACCTGCGCGAGGTTGCTCTGCAGGTTGTACGGGGCCGGCCGGTTGGCGTCACGGGAGAAGCCGGGGCCGCCCCGGTCGTTGATCACGCCCTTGACGATCGAGCGGTCGAGCGTGGTCAGCGAGTCACCGCCGCCGCCGGAGGCCACCAGGGTGATCGGGCCGTACTGCTCCAGCAGCTCGGCGTCGCTGGCACGCACGCTGCGCACCGCCTCGACCACGGGCTTGTGGGTGCCGAAGACCGCCACCATCCGGGTCAGGCCGCCCTCGGCCTGCTCGATGTAGAGCACGTCGGCCTGGTCGATGCCGCGCGAGGGCCGGCCGTTGGCGGTGTCGTCGATCTTGACCGCGAGCACCGGGCCGGCCGGTGCCGGGCCGACCCCGGTCAGCGGGTTGAGCCGGGCCATCGGACGCGCGGTGGTCGGCGCCGGGGTCGGGCTGGCCGAGACGCTGGACGAGCTGGGCGTCACCGTCGGCGCGGCCGCCTTCTTCTTGGCGCCACCGCAGCCGGCGAGCAGGGACGTCCCGACGGCGACCGCCAGGACGATCCCACCCGCGGTGCGGACGGGGTTCCGGCGGCGACCGGAGATCGACTGGGCACCGGACATCATGCGCGCTCCTCGGGAACGGGATCGGAGGAAAGCCGGGCCGGGCCCGGCGGGCCGACGAACAGGTTGCTGTCGTCGATGTCGAAGAACTGCGGCAGCTCCCGCCGGCCGGCCAGGTGCAGCAGGCGCGGCATCCGGCGTGCTCGCAGCGTACGGGTGTCGCGGACGGCGTCGTTGAAGAAGCGCCGGGCGATCTGCACCCGGGCCGCCGCCTCGGCCAGCTCCTCGGCCGCGGCGCCGGGCAGCCGGTCGCGGAAGCCGGCCAGCTCGGTGATCGCGTGCCCGACCTGGTTCTCGGCGGCCTGCCGGTGGCTGGTCGGGTCCAGGTTGGCCCGCTCGGCTGCCGGCACCGCCAGCGCGTCGCGGGCCGCCGCCGACAGCCGGTCCGCGAGCTGGTCGGGCACGCCGTTGCCGGGCATCTCGGCCAGGTGCTGCACCGCCGCGGCCCGTCGTACCAGCTGGGCGTCCATCGCCGCCTGGGCCGCGTCCACCCGCGCGTGCAGCCGGTCGAGCCGGGTCAGCGTCAGGATGATCCAGGCGGTGAGCAGGCTCGCCAGCACCACCGCGAGCACGAACCAGCCTGCCGAGAGCATGGACGCCAGCCTACAAAGCCGCCCCGCCCGCGCCGGGCAGCCGGGTTCAGTTGGGCACGGCC
This sequence comes from Jatrophihabitans sp., assembly GCA_035507775.1. GTDB lineage: Bacteria > Actinomycetota > Actinomycetes > Mycobacteriales > Jatrophihabitantaceae > Jatrophihabitans_A. Next base: position 13,090 of record DATJNU010000176.1, on the reverse strand, counting down.
GCCGCGATGGCGATCTCGTACACCCGCAGCACCTGGACCGCGACCACGCTCCAGTCGTACCGGCGGACCACCTGGTTGCCGGCCTCGGCCAGGTCCCGGCGCAGCACCGCGTCGTCGAGCACCGTGCCCAGCGCCGCGGCCAGCGCGTCGCCGTCGCGGACCCCGAACAGCACGCCGGCCCGCACCCGCTGCCAGCCCCCGGCCGGCGGGACCTCCGGCGGCTCGGCCGGACCCGGCCGCTCGCCGTCGTCGAGCACCCGGCGGAAGGCGGGCAGGTCGCTGGCCACGATCGGGGTGCCCGCCGCCATCGCCTCCAGCAGGATGATGCCGAAGCTCTCGCCGCCGGTGTTCGGCGCGACGTAGACGTCGACGCTGCGCAGCATCCGCGCCTTGTCCTGCTCCGACAGCAGGCCGAGCATCGTCACCCGGCCCTGCAGCGAGCGCGGCAGCTCGTCCAGGAAGTCCTGCTGCTCGCCGCGACCGGCCACCAGCAGCCGCACCCCGGGCCGGCTGCGGGCCAGCGACTCCAGGGCGGCCAGCAGCACCGACATGCCCTTGCGGGGCTCGTCGTAGCGCCCGACGAACCCGATCGTGCCGCCGTCCGCCCGCGGGTAGCCGTCCAGCGGGCGGGCGCCGGCGTAGTGCCCGACCGACACCCCGTTCGGGATCACCACCGCGTCGCCGCCCAGATGCTCCACGATCAGCTTGCGGGCCGCCGGCGACACCGCGATCCGGCCGGACAGCCGCTCCAGCACCGCCTGCACGACGCTGTCGAACATCGCCAGGAAGCGGGACCGGGTCGAGGCGGCGTGGAAGGTCGCCACCAGCGGCACGTCGGCCAGCAGCACGGTGAGCAGCGACAGGCTGGGCGGGGCCGGCTCGTGCACGTGCACCACGTCGAAGGCGCCCTGCCGCAGCCAGCGCCGGACCCGGGTCGCCGAGACCAGCCCGAACTGCAGCCGGGCCACCGAGCCGTTGTACGGGATCGGCACCGTCTTGCCGGCCGCGACCACGTAGCCGGGCAGCGTCTCGGAGTCCTCGTCGCCCGGCGCCAGCACCGACACCTGGTGGCCCAGCGCGATCAGGGTCTCGGCGAGGTCCCGCACGTGGCTCTGCACGCCGCCGGGGATGTCCCAGAGGTACGGGCAGACGATCCCGATCCGCATCGGCTCAGCCCGTCCCGGCCGGCGGCAGCGCCTCGTCCGGTGCCAGCCTGGCCGGGTCGAGGTCGGCGAGCCAGAGCTTCTGCAGCATGTGCCAGTCGGCCGGGTGCGCGGCGATCCGCCCGGCGAAGGTGTCGGCCAGCTGCTGGGTGGCCCGCCGCACCTTCTCGCGCAGCCGGCCGGCGCCCAGCTCGACCGGCGGCCCGACCCACTGCCCCCAGCCGTCGGGCAGGTAGTAGGTGTGCACCGGCAGCAGCGCCGCACCGGTGGTGGCCGCCAGCACCGCCGGGCCGGCCGGCATCCGGGCCGGCTCGCCGAAGAAGTCCACCTCGATCCCGGTCCGGGACAGGTCGCGGTCGGCCACCAGGCACACCACCTCGCCGGCCCGGAGCCGTTCGGTGAGCACCTCGGTCACCGGGCGCTCGCCGCCGGTCAGCGGCAGCACCCGCATGCCCAGGCTCTCCCGGTAGGCCACGAACCGGTCGAACAGCGCGGCCGGGTCCAGCCGCTCGACCACGGTGGTGAACCGGTAACCCTGCTGGACCAGCCAGAGGCCGGCCACGTCCCAGTTGCCGCTGTGCGGCAGGGCCACCACCACCCCGCGGCCGGCGTCGAGGCCCGCCTGCACGTGCTCCCAGCCGTCCGTCCGGGCCCGGGCCAGCGTCCGGGCGACGTCCATGCTGGGCAGCCGGAAGGTCTCCATCCAGTACCGGGCGTAGGAGCGCATGCCGGCGCGCACCAGCTCGTCCAGCTCCGGCCCGGACCGGCCGGTCACCCGGTGCAGGTTGGCCCGCAGCTGCCGCACCCCGCCGGCGTCCCGCCGGGCCACCAGCTCCCCCGCCCCGCCGAAGAGCCGGGCCGCGACCGGCTCGGGCAGCGCCCGGACCCCCCGCCAGCCGGCGAGGTAGCCGACCGCGCCGAGCTGCCCGCGCAGTCGGCCGAGGCCGTCCGGCAGAGCGCTCACGCGGCCACCCGCGACTGCCGCCACACCGTGGCGAAGCGCTGCCCGACGGTCACCGTCGAGGCCGCGACCAGCAGCCACAGCGCGATCGCCTGGACGTACGGCACGTGCAGGCCGGGGAAGTCGGACAGGCCGGTGCCGACCAGCACCACGATCAGCCGCTCGGAGCGCTCGGCGATGCCGACGTTGCAGGTGAAGCCGGCCCCCTCGGCACGGGCCTTGACGTAGGAGGTGAGCGAGCCGAGCACCAGGCAGAGCAGGGTGGCCAGCAGCAGCGCCGGCTGGTCGTGCCGAGCGAACCACCAGGCCAGCGAGCCGAAGACCGCCGAGTCGGCGATCCGGTCGCAGCTGGAGTCCAGCACCGCGCCGAACCGGGTGCCCAGCCCACCGGCTCGGGCCACCGCGCCGTCGACCATGTCGAACATGACGAACGCCCAGATGAAGAGCGTCCCGACGAAGAAGTCCCCGCGCGGGTAGGCGATCAGGGCCGCTGCCGTCGCGCCGACGGTGCCGGCGACGGTGATCATGTCGGGGGTGACTCCGGCATCGGCCAGCGACTTGCCGAGCGGGTTGATCGCCTTGCCGATCGGGGCGCGGAGCAGGTTCAGCACCGCTCAAAGATATCGGCCGGTGCACCGGCACCGCGCCAGCAGTCAGCTGCGCCGCGCCAACGGTCAGTAACGGCGCCGGCCGAGGCCTCTCAAAGCGCTCGGCGGGGTCCCGATCGAGCGGCCGTACCGTTGCTCATCGATCAACTGCTGGGCGAGACGCTCCGCCGCCTCCGGATCCCGGCGCTGCAGCCGCCTGAGGTTCGGTCGTGACTTCGCCACCCCGTAGGCCAGCGTCATGCAGACGAGCATGGCCACGAACACACCTACCGCTGCCCACACGGACATCCCCCGTCGGTCATCCGGCGCGACGCCGCCGGTTCGATGATCACGAGCCGAAGTATGCGCCGGCTGGATCACGGAAGCGGGCATTTTCGGCATCGCAGTGGTCGATGCCACCGGCCGCGGCAGCCGTGCCCGAGGTCGATCCGGCCAGGCGGGAGTTACTGGCCGCCCCGGCTCGCGTTGCCGGGCGTGTAGATCCGGCCCTGGCTCTGCGCCCGCGCGGCGGCGCCGCCGTCCGAGCCGGGCAGCCCCCGCGCGCGATCGCGTCGATCCCGCCGGACGGCGACGACGAACACCCACACCAGGAAGAGCAGAATGACCGCTCCCAGACAGATGAGCACCATGCCCCAAGCGTCCGCCTGCCCGGCTGCCTCGGCAATCGACGTGTCGCAACCGTGATGGACGGAGCAGGGCTCGGGGATCGGGCGCGCACCACCGCCGCGGCCAGGGGTTGCCAGCGGGGCGCACCGGGTGTCGAATCAGCACAGGCCGCAGTGGATTTTCCTCCGCCCGGGCCTCGACGGCAGGCCACGACTGCGGCACCGGCTGGAGAGGTGATCGGTGGATGTCGACCAAGGCGAGCGCGATCAGGACCGGCAAGACCTCGGCACGGTTGCCGTCGGTGAGCGCCACCAGCCCGGACGAGATCCGCAACGTCGCGGTGGTCGGGCACAGCGGGGTCGGCAAGACCACCCTGATCGAGCATTTGCTGGCCGCCACCGGCGCGCTCGGCCGGCCCGGCTCGGTGGCCGAGGGCAGCACCGTCTCCGACGCCGACCCGGTCGAGATCGCCCAGCAGCGTTCGGTGTTCCTGTCGGTCTGCCCGACCACGCATCGCGGCACCGTGCTCAACCTGCTCGACACCCCCGGCTTCGTCGACTTCGTCGGTGAGCTGCGGGCCGGCCTGCGCGCGGCCGACGCGGCGCTCTTCGTCGTCTCGGCCGCCGAGGACCTCGACCAGGCCACGCTCGCCCTGTGGGAGGAGTGCGCGGCGCTGGGCACCCCGCGGGCGGTGGTGGTCAACCGGCTGGACGCGCCCCGGGCCGACCTGGCGCACACCCTGGCAGCCTGCCGGCAGGCGTTCGGCGGGGTGGACGGCAACGCGGTGCTGCCGCTCTGCCTGCCGACCGCCGACGGCACCGGGCTGGTCGACCTGCTCGGCGCGCAGGCGCTCGACGCCGACCAGGCCGCGGCCCGCACCGCGCTGATCGAGGCGGTGATCGCCGAGAGCGAGGACGAGACGCTGCTGGAGGACTACCTGGGCGGGGCGCAACTCGACCCCGCCGACCTCGCGGCCGACCTGCACCTCGCGGTCGGCCGCGGTCATTTCCACCCGATGGTTCCGGTCTGCGCGCAGACCGATCTGGGGCTGACCGAGCTGCTGGACCTGATCGTGCGCGGCTTCCCCACCCCGCGCGAGCGCCCGCTGCCGGCGGCCTGGACGCCGGCCGGGGCGCCGGGGCCCGAACTGGCCTGCGACCCGGACGGCCCGCTGGCCGCCGAGGTGGTGCGCACCTGGGTCGACCCGTACCTCGGGCGGCTGTCGCTGGTGCGGGTGTTCTCCGGGACGATCCGCTCCGACGCCGCCCTGCACACCTCCGGGCACGGCGGCGCCGAGCGGGGCCACCCCGACCATGACGACGACGAGAAGACCGCGATCCTGCTCGACGCCGGCCTCAACCCGATCGAGGCGGCCATCGCCGGCGAGCTCTGTGTGGTGGCGCGGCTGGGCAGCGCCGAGACCGGTGACGCGCTGTCGGCCCAGGCGCTGCCGCTGGCGATCCTGCCCTGGCAGATGCCGGATCCGCAGCTGCCGATCGCGTTGCGGGCGGCCACCCGCAACGACGAGGACGGGCTGGCCAAGGCGCTCACCCGGCTGGCCGCGGCCGACCCGAGCCTGCGCATCGAGCGCAACCCCGACACCGGGCAGCTGGTGCTCTGGTGCCTGGGCGAGGCACACGCCGAGGTGGTGCTCTCCCGGCTGCGGGCGGCGGCCGGCATCGAGCTGGAGCCGGTCCGGGTGCGGTTGCTGGCCACCTTCACCGCGGCCGCGGCCGGGCACGGCCGGCTGGTCAAGCAGTCCGGCGGCCATGGCCAGTACGCGGTCTGCGACATCGAGGTCGCGCCACTGCCCCGGGGCTCCGGGGTGGAGTTCGTCGACAAGGTCGTCGGCGGTGCGGTGCCCAGCAACTACATCGGCTCGGTGGAGAAGGGCGTCCGGCACCAGCTGGAGCAGGGCATCCACACCGGCATCCCGGTCACCGACGTCCAGGTGACCCTCCTCGACGGCAAGGCGCACAGTGTCGACTCCTCCGACGCCGCCTTCCAGACCGCCGGGTCGCTGGCGATCAAGGACGCCGCCGGCAAGGGCGCGGTGCAGGTGCTGGAACCGCTGGACGCGGTCGAGATCACCGTGGCCGACGAGCAGATCGGCACCGTGCTGTCGGACCTGACCGGGCGCCGGGCGCGGGTGACCGGCACCGAGCCGGTCGAGTCGGACCGGCCCGGCAACCGCAGCGTCATCCGCGCGGAGGTGCCGGAGCTGGAGCTGCTGCGCTACGCCGCGACGCTGCGCTCGATCACCGGCGGGGCGGGCAGCTTCACCCGGCACTACCTGCGCCACGACCCGGCCCCGGCCGCGGTGGCCGCCGCCCTGCTCGGCTGAGTTCCCCCCGTGATTGCCGGGTGATTCAGCAGTAGCGCAGCACCAGCCGGTCCTGCACGCCGACGTACCCCAGCCGGCGGTACACGCCGTTCGCGGTCGGGTTGGCCAGGTCGGTGAACAGCAGCACCTGCTCGGCGCCGTCGTCCAGCGCGTCCTGGCTGACCGCCGCGGCGACCGCGGCCGCGTACCCGTGCCGGCGCCGTTCCGGCGGGGTGTAGACCGGGCCGATCCGGCTGGCGCCGCCGAGCACCGGGTTACGCCCGGCCAGCGACACCGGCGCGCCGTGCCCGTCCTGCCACAGCCGGACCAGGCCCAGCCCGACCCGGCGCCCGGCCATCTCCCGGGTCGGCGGCGCGCCCAGCGGCTCGGACTCGGCCCGGAAGGCGTGCAGCCAGGCCATCACCAGGTCCAGGTCCGCCTCGGTGGCGCGCCGGGCGGCGCCGGCCGGCATCGGCTCCGGCGGCCGCAGCGTGGCCAGCCGGTACAGCCGCTGCCGGAACACCGGGGTCGTGGTCAGCTCGGTGCCGGCCAGCCAGCAGGAGCTGAACCGCTCGACCGCCTCGACGGTGCCGCCGGCGTCCGGCACCGCCAGGCCGCGCTCGTGCAGGCCGGCCACCAGGTCGTGCTCGGTGCCCGCCGGCAGCTGGGCCAGCAGCAGGCCGTACGGCGGCGTCATCAGCACCGCGCCGGCCGGGTCGGCGTGCCAGGCGAAGGTCAGCGGCTCCTCGGGCGACCAGCGGTGCCCGGCCCGCACGGTGTCCAGCACCGAGAGCGCGACCGTGTTCGACACCGGGTCGGCGAGCAGCATCGGCCGCACCGCGGCGATGAACGCCTCCGGATCCTCGGTGAAGCTCCAGCCCATGCCGCCACCCTGGCAGCAGGCCCGCGCCCTGTCGAGACGTCGGGTGTTCGGTTCCCGCCGATTGGGTAGGTTCGGGGGTGAGGCCTTTCGCGTTCGAGGCACCCGGCGGACGGGTGCCGCTACCCCTAGGAGTTCTCGTGGGCAGTCAGAGCAGTACCGATGTGAGCGCTGCCGTGCAGGAATCGGCGCGCACGGTGGCCGAGTCGGCACGGACGGCCGGCAGCGCGGTGGCCGACAGCGCCAAGGTCGCGGCCAGCAGCATGTCGGCGGCGGTCGGCACCGGCGTCGAGGCGCTCGCCGCGCAGGGCCGGCGTGCCCGCAAGCAGGCCAAGGCCGAGGCCGCCCGGCGGCGCAAGCAGGCCGAACGGGAGCTGGCCGCCCGGCGCAAGCAGGCGGCCAAGCAGGGCAAGCGGTCCCGCAAGCGGGCCGATTCGGCGGTCGAGGACGCCCAGGGCCGGGCCGAGGACGCGCTGACCAGCGCCCGTGGCCGGGCCGCCGAGGTGACCGCGGCCGCGCGGGACCGGGCCGGTGAGGCGGCGCACACCGCGCGCAGCCGGGCCGACAAGGCCACCGCCAAGGCGTTCGACCAGGCCGACAAGGCCACCGCGAAGGCCCGCAGCCGGGCCGACAAGGCCGCCGCCAAGGCCCGCAGCCGGGCCGACAAGGCCGCCGCCAAGGCGCGCAAGCGCGGCGCGGTGGCCGTCGACGACACCCGGGTCCAGGTCGCCGAGGCGCTGGAGCAGGCCAGCCACAAGGTGCGCCCGCACCGGCGCAGCACGAAGCGCAGGTTCGGCATCGCGCTGCTGCTGGCCGGCATCGCCGCGGTGGCGGTGCGCAGCGCCTCGGCCAACCGGAGCGGCACCCGCTGACGGCGGACGCAGTCGGGCCCGGCCGGTCACGGTCGGGCCCGACTGCTGTCCGTGCCGCCGCTCAGCCGGACGGCGGTTCGCTACCGCCTCAGGCCGGCCAGGCCGCGGCCAGCATCGCCCGGGTGTCGGCCAGCAGCTGCGGCAGCACCCGGGTCGTGCCGACCACCGGCATGAAGTTCATGTCGCCGGTCCAGCGCGGCACGATGTGCTGGTGCAGGTGCGCGGCGATGCCGGCCCCGCCGGCGGCGCCCTGGTTCACCCCCAGGTTGAAGCCGCTCGGCCGGGCCACCGCGCCCAGCGCCACCATCGACCGCTGGACGAAGCGCACCAGCTCGGCGGACTCGTCGCCGGTCAGGTCGGTGTAGTCGGCGAAGTGCCGGTACGGCACCACCATCAGGTGGCCCGGGTTGTACGGGTAGAGGTTGAGCACCGCGTACACGTGCCGGCCGCGCGCCACCACCAGGCCGTCCTCGTCCGGCCGGTTCGGCACGTCGCAGAACGGGCAGTGGTGCTCGGCCGCCGACTCGGGCTTGCCCTCGCCGCCGATGTAGACCATCCGGTGCGGGGTCCACAGCCGCTGGAACGCGTCCGGCACGCCGGCGAACTTGTAACCCTCCGGCAGCTCGACCCGGTCGCCGGCGTCGGTCACCGTGGTCCGCGCCTCGCCGGGGCTCACGACTGCTCGCGAACCGGCTCGGCGAAGTCCGCCGCGGTGGGCGAGGAGTTGTGGCGGCCGGCCACGAACGCGGCGAGCTGCTCGACCGCGCGCCCCACCGGCACCCCGTTGAGCTGGCTGCCATCCCGGAACCGGAAGCTGACCGCGCCGTTCTCCGCGTCCTGCCCACCGGCGATCAGCATCACCGGCACCTTCGCCTGCTGCGCCGAGCGGATCTTCTTCTGCATCCGGTCCGAGCCCGCGTCCACCTCGGCCCGCAGCCCGGTGGCGGTCAGCTGCCGCGCCAGGTCGTAGAGGTAGTCGACCTGGTCCTCGGTGACCGGGATGCACACCGCCTGCACCGGCGACAGCCACGCCGGGAAGGCCCCGGCATAGTGCTCGGTCAGCACCCCGATGAACCGCTCGATGGAGCCGAACTTGGCCGAGTGGATCATCACCGGCCGCTGCCGGGTGCCGTCCGGTGCCTGGTATTCGAGCTCGAAGCCGCGCGGCTGGTTGAAGTCGTACTGGATGGTCGACATCTGCCAGGTGCGCCCGATCGCGTCGCGGGCCTGCACCGAGATCTTCGGCCCGTAGTACGCCGCGCCGCCCGGGTCCGCCACCAGCTCCAGCCCGGAGGAGACGGCGACGTCCTCGAGCACCTTGGTCGCCACCTCCCACTCGGCGTCGGAGCCGACGAACTTGTCGGGCTTCGAGTCGTCGCGGGTGGACAGCTCCAGGTAGTAGTCGGTCAGCCCGAAGTCGTCGAACAGGCCCAGGCAGAAGTCGAGCAGGTGCTTGATCTCGGCCGGCGCCTGCTCCGGGGTGACGTAGGAGTGCGAGTCGTCCTGGGCGAAGCCGCGGACCCGGGTCAGGCCGTGCACCACGCCGGACTTCTCGTGCCGGTAGACGTGGCCGAACTCGAACAGCCGCAGCGGCAGGTCACGGTAGGAGCGGCCCCGCGAGCGGTAGATCAGGTTGTGCATCGGGCAGTTCATCGCCTTGAGCCGGTAGGCGGCGCCGTCGGACTCCAGCGGCGGGAACATCCCGTCGGCGTAGTACGGCAGGTGCCCGGAGGTGTGGAACAGCCCCTCCTTCGAGATGTGCGGAGTGCCGACGTAGGAGAAGCCCTCGTCGATGTGCCGCTGCCGGACGTAGTCCTCCATCACCCGCTTGAGCACGCCGCCCTTGGGGTGGAACACCGGCAGGCCGGAGCCGATCTCGTCCGGGAAGCTGAACAGGTCCAGCTCGGCGCCGAGCTTGCGGTGGTCGCGCTTGGCCGCCTCCTCCAGCCGGTGCAGATAGCCCTTCAGCTCGTCCTTGGTCGCCCAGGCGGTGCCGTAGATCCGCTGCAGCTGCGGGTTCTTCTCGCTCCCCCGCCAGTACGCGGCGGCCGAGCGCATCAGCTTGAACGCCGGGATCCGGCGGGTGGTCGGCAGGTGCGGGCCCCGGCAGAGGTCGGTCCAGACCAGCTCGCCGTCCCGGCCGAGGTTGTCGTACATGGTCAGCACGCCGTCGCCGACCTGCGACGCCTCCTCGGCGTCCAGCTCGGTGGGGGTCTGGTTCCCGCCGCCCTTGAGCCCGATCAGCTCCAGCTTGAACCTCTCGTGCGACAGCTCGGCGCGGGCCGCGTCGTCGGCGATCTCGCGGCGGGAGAACCGCTGCGCCGCCTTGACGATCTCGGTCATCTTCTTCTCGATGGCCGCCAGGTCCTCGGGGGTGAACGGCCGGGCCGGCAGGAAGTCGTAGTAGAAGCCGTCCTGGATCGGCGGCCCGATGCCCAGCAGGGTGTCCGGGAAGAGCTCCTGCACGGCCTGGGCCAGGACGTGCGCGGTGGAGTGGCGCAGCACGGCCAGGCCGTCGGGGGAATCCATCGGCACCGGATCGACGGTGTCCTCGGCCTGGAACGGCACGTCCAGATCGCGCAGCGCGCCGGCCGAGTCCCGCACCACCACCGCACCGGACGGGCCGGTCAGCTCGATGCCCGCCGCGTCGAGGGCTGCCCGCGGAGTGGTGCCGACGGCCACCACGACCTGCGGCCGGGACTCCGGCTGGGCGGTGGGCTGCGACACGACGCTGGACACGAAGGTTCTCCTCGACGGTGGTCCGGTGCGCGGCGGGCGGCCACGCCTTGTAGATGCATGCTAGTGCGATGCCCGATGCGTCCCGGCGCATGACCGGGGCCGGGCGCGGACGCGACGGAGCCGGCACCCGCCCGGTGCCGGCTCCGTCGAACTCCCGTCATCGCGGCGCACCCGCCGCTCCCCGCGCACAGGCCAGGTGCGGCTACCGGCGCAGGGCCGACTGCGGGGCGACCGCCGGTCGCGGGAACACCGGCAGCAGCACCCGCTGCGCGGTCGCGTTCAGCACGCCGGCCATCGAGGTATACCAGGCCACCACCGCGGTCACCAGGCCGAGGTAGCCGCCCAGCTTGGTCAGGCCGGTGGTGGTCGTGTACTTGCCGAGGAAGAGGAAGAAGAAGGTCAGCGCCAGGAAGGCGAACACGGCCATGATCGCGCCGTTGGTGCGCGTCGAGCAGACGAACATGTAGACGGTGAAGATCGTCCAGCCGAGCAGGTAGAAGCCGACGCCGTGGGCCGCGTCGTTCGCGCTGGCCTTGGTCAGGTCGGTGTGACCGGCCAGGTACCAGAAGGACATCCAGAACGCGCCGTAGGAGGTGAAGGCGACGGCGCCGAAGGTGTTGCCCTTCACGAACTCCCACATGCCGGCCAGCAGCTGGCCGAGGCCGCCGTAGAACAGTGCGAGCCCGAGCACGACCGGCTCGACGGAGCCGTTCAGCCAGCCGGCGTTGACGCTGGAGAGGAAGAAGGTGGTCATCGCGAACGCCGCGAGGCCGAGCGGTCCGGGATCGGCGAAGGCGGCGCCGAAGTTCGGTGTGGCGGTGGTGACGTCGGGCGTGGCCATCTGGCCCTCCTTGGTCGAGAGAGATCGGTGGGTCTGCTGGCGCCCAACTCTGCAGCGAACCGGGGCGGCCGCGCCCGAACGCCACCGGGGATGCGCCGACCGGGCAGGTCGACTCGCCGGGCGGCGGCGGCTACCGCGACGAATGGTCGAAATCGTGCGCCCAGCGGTCGGCCGGGTTGCGCTCAGAGCTCGCCGACCGGCCGGCCGCGGTCCAGCGCGGCTCCCTCCGGGGCGTGCAGCCGCACCAGGGTGCGCAGCAGGCCGGCCGGCCGGTGCCGGGGCGTGAGCAGCGAGCCACCGACCATCACCGCGAAGGTCACCGGCACCGTCCAGGCGGCAGGCTCGGCCAGCAGCGCGCCGGCCCAGCCGGACCGCGGCGGCGAGACGATCGTCGCCAGCACCGCGAGCACCGCCAGCGCTCCCCCGGTGAGCAGGCCGGCCAGCGCGCCGATCCAGGTCAGCCGCGGCCACCAGATGCCGAGCACCAGCAGCGGGCAGAACGTGGCCGCGGCCAGCGCGAAGGCCAGGCTGACCACCGCGGCCAGCCCCAGGTGCTCGCTCGGCAGGCTGAGCAGGTAGGGCACCGTGATCGCGGCAACCGCGGCCAGCCGGAAGGCGCGCACCGGGCCCGGCCGGGACCGCAGCACGTCCTGCGAGAGCACCCCGGAGACCGACACGCTCAGCCCGGACGAGGTGGACAGGAACGCCGCGAACGCGCCGGCGGTGACCAGCGCGCCGAGCAGCGTCCCCGGCAGGCCGCCGAGCATCCGCTCCGGCAGCAGCAGCACGGTCGCGTCGGTGTCGCCGGTCAGCAGCAGGTCGGGGACGTACTGCCGGCCCAGCGCGCCGAACACGGTGGGCAGCAGGTAGAAGGCGCTGAGCAGCACGATGACCGACAGCGCGGTGCGCCGGGTGTCCCGACCGTCGGGGTTGGTGTAGAAGCGGACCAGCACGTGCGGCAGCCCCATCGTGCCGAGGCAGATCGCGATCACCAGCGACAGGTCCGCGTACAGCGGGTGGTCCCGGCCGGAGCCGAACGGGCGCAGCCAGCTGCGGTTGGCGGTCGCCGGCAGCCCGGACCGGACCGGCACCACGTCACCGGTGCGCAGCCGCACCACGCTGCCCGCGCCGAGCCGGTGCTCGCCCGCGGCCAGCTGCCGCGGCCCGTCCACCGGCTGGCCGTCCAGCTCCCCGCGCACGGTCAGCGTCTCCGCGACCGGCAGCCGGACCGTCACCGGCGCACCGATCGTGACGCTGGCCGGGGCGCTGGCCCGCGGGTACCCGGCCGCGGCCGGCTGCCCCTGCCCGCGCCAGACCGCGACCAGCACCACCGCGGGCACCAGGAGCGCGGTGAGCTTGAGCCAGAACTGGAACGCCTGCGCGAAGGTGATCGAGCGCATGCCGCCGAGGAACACCGCGGTCAGCACCACCGCGCACACCACCAGCCCGCCCAGCCAGCGCGGCGCGCCGGTCTCGGTGGCCAGGGTCAGCCCGGCGCCCTGCAGCTGCGGCACCAGGTAGAGCCAGCCGATCAGCACGACCAGCACGCTGCACACCCGCCGGACGGCGACCGAGTCGAGCCGGATCTCGGCGAAGTCGGGCAGCGTGTAGGCCCCCGAGCGGCGCAGCGGCGCGGCCACCAGGGCCAGCAGGATCAGGTAGCCGGCGGTGTATCCCACCGGGTACCAGAGCATGTCGAGGCCGTAGACCAGGATCAGCCCGGCGATGCCCAGGTACGACGCCGCCGACAGGTACTCGCCGCCGATCGCCGCGGCGTTCCAGCGCGGCGACACCGCGCGCGAGGCCACGTAGAAGTCGCTGGTCCGGCTGGCCCGGCGCAGCCCGAGCGCCCCGGCACCGATGGTGGCCACGCCGACCAGCACCACCGCCGCGATCGGGCCGAACCGGGTCACCGCGGGCCGCGGCTCACCGGCGCCCCCGCAGCAGCGCGAGGAAGTCGGCCTCGTTGCGCTCCGCGTGCCGGACGGTGTAGGCGGCCAGCGCGATCAGGCACGGGTAGAGCAGCACCCCCAGCACCAGCCAGCCGGCCGGGACGCCGAACACCCGCCGGGCGGCCAGCTCCGGGCTGAGCGCGAA
>DATJNU010000175.1:0-24823 GCA_035507775.1 Jatrophihabitans sp. | reverse complement strand
TCCTGAAGAACATCTGGCACGATCCGCGGTCCTGGCACGACGGCGCCACCGGCTTCTTCGTGGTGCACGCGCTGCTCACCGCGGCCTCGCTGCTGTTCGGCACCGCGATCGGCTGGCTCGGCGTCCGGGGCTGGCGGGCCGGTGCCGGGCCGGTCAGCCGGCCGGCTCCTCGCGAATCCAGTCGAACGTCCGGGTGACGGCGAACTTCCAGTTCTCGTACTCCCGGTCGCGCAGCGCCGGCTCCATCGCCGGCAGCCACTCCGCGGCCCGGTGCCAGTTGCGCCGCAGCGCGGCCAGGTCCGGCCACAGCCCGACCGACAGGCCGGCCGCGTAGGCGGCGCCGAGCGAGACCGTCTCGGCCATCATCGGCCGCACCACCGGGGTGTCGAGGATGTCGGCGATGAACTGCATCAGCAGGTTGTTCGCGGTCATGCCGCCGTCCACCCGCAGCGCCCGCAGCGGCAGGCCGGAGTCGGCGTTCATCGCGTCGATCACCTCCCGGGTCTGCCAGCCGGTGGCCTCCAGCACCGCCCGGGCCAGGTGGCCGCGGGTCACGTACGAGGTCAGCCCGGCGATCACCCCGCGCGCGTTGCCGCGCCAGTGCGGGGCGAACAGCCCGGCGAAGGCCGGCACCACGTAGCAGCCGCCGTTGTCGGCCACGGTGCGGGCCAGCGTCTCGACCTCCGGCGCGCTGGCGATCAGGCCGAGGCCATCGCGCAGCCACTGCACCAGCGAGCCGGTGACCGCGATCGAGCCCTCCAGCGCGTACGTCGGCGGCTCGCCGTCGCGCTGGTAGGCGACGGTGGGGATCAGCCCGTGGGTCGAGCGGACGAGCTCCGGTCCGGTGTTGAGCAGCAGGAAGCTGCCGGTGCCGTAGGTGCACTTGGCCTCGCCGGCCTCGAAGCAGGTCTGGCCGAACAGCGCCGCCTGCTGGTCGCCGAGCGCCGCCGCCACCGGCGCCCCGGGCACCAGCGTGCGGCACTGGCCGTACACCTGCAGCGACGGGCGGATCTCGGGCAGCATCGCCGCCGGGATGTCGAAGAACCGCAGCAGCAGCGGGTCCCACTGCAGGGTGTGGATGTCCATCAGCATGTCCCGGCTGGCATTGGTCGCGTCGGTGATGTGCACGCCGCCGTCCGGGCCGCCGGTCAGGTTCCAGATCAGCCAGGTCTCCATCGTGCCGAACAGCAGCTCGCCGGCCTCGGCCCGCGGCCGCGCGCCGGGCACCGTGTCGAGCAGCCAGCGCAGCCGGGTGGCGCTGAAGTACGCGGCCAGCGGCAGCCCGCACCGCCGGGTCACCTCGGCGGCGTCCGGCTCGGTGGCCAGCTGCTCGACCAGCGACCCGGTGCGGGTGTCCTGCCAGACGATGGCCCGGTGGATCGGCCGGCCGGTGTCGCGTTCCCAGACCACCGTCGTCTCGCGCTGGTTGGCCACCCCGACCGCGGCAATCCCGGCCGGCGGGATGCCGGCGTCGGCCAGCGCCGCCGGCACCAGCCGCCGCAGGTTGCGCCAGATCTCCAGCGCGTCGTGCTCGACCCAGCCGGGCTGCGGGAAGTGCTGGTGGTGCTCGCGCTGACGGACGGCCACCATCCGGCCGGCCTGGTCGAAGACGATCGCGCGGGTCGAGGTGGTGCCCTGGTCGAGGGCCAGCACGTACCGGGCGCCGGTCATCGGCGGGCGATCGCCAGGTCGCGGCTGATCGCGCGGGCCGTCTCGGCGACCAGCCGCAGCAGGTCGGGCCGGGGCCGCCGGCGGGTGTCGCACAGCAGGTCGGACGGCCCGGCCACGCCGAGCGCCGCCACCACCCGGCCACCGGTGTTGCGGATCGGGGCGGCCAGACCGGCCTCGCCGACCAGGTACTCCTCGCTGCGGCAGGCCCAGCCCTGGCGCCGCACCGCGGCCAGCTCGGTGGCCAGCCGGGCCGGGTCGGTGACGGTCCGGCCGGTGTAGCGCTCCAGCTGGCGCGGCCGGTGCCGGCGCAGCGCCGGACTGCCGGCGAGCAGCACCAGCCCGAGCGCGGTGGCGTGCGCGGGAACGGTGGTGCCGACCTGCAGGGTCTGGCTCGAATCGTCCGGTCGGAACACGTGGTGCACGATCACCGGCTCGCCCGGGGCGCCGGCCGGCTGCACCGCCACCCGGGTCGCCAGGCCGCTGCGGCCGGCCAGCGAGTCGCACCAGTTCACCGAGTGCGAGCGCAGCTCATTCGCGTCCAGCCGGCGCTGGCCGAGGTGCGCCAGCGACTCGCCGATCACGTACCGCCCGCCGGGGTCGAGCTGCTCGACGAAGCCGAGGTCGCGCAGCGTGCGCAGCAGCCCGTGGGTGGTCGGCTTGGCCAGCTGCAGGGTCTCGGTGATGTCGGTCAGGCCGAGCTCGGCCGGATATTCCGCGACGAGCTGCAGGATCGCGGCGGCCCGCTCGACGGACTGGATCGCTCCCGGCACCGGTCCAGGCTAGATCCGGCAGTTCGACAATGTCGACCACGCGTGCTTTCGGCCGGTGCGGTGCGCGCATAGGTTTCCGTCAGGTTTCGGCGCACGCGCCAAACCCGCTCTCGATGTGTCAGTGCCGCCGCCCGGCCCCCGCCCGGCGGCGCCCACCACGCCACGATTGGAGTGCAGCACGTGTCTACCGAGACCGAGCGGTCGGAGCGGATCGACGACGCCCGCGGCGCGATCCGCCCCCACGTCCCCACGCTCACCGGCGAGCTCACCGCGGAATTCTTCGGCACCTTCGTCCTGATCCTGTTCGGGGTCGGCGTGGTCGCCCAGGTCGTCGGGGCCGGCATCGGCAACCACGACAGCATCGCCTGGGCCTGGGGGCTGGGCGTCACCCTCGGCGTCTACGTCGCCGGCCGGATCAGCGGCGCCCACCTCAACCCCGCGGTCACCGTGGCGCTGGCGGTCTTCCAGGGCTTCCCGTGGCGCAAGGTGGCGCCGTACGCGCTGGCCCAGACCGCCGGCGCGTTCGTAGCCGCGCTGCTGGTGCGCTGGAACTACACCGAGGTGCTGGCCAAGCTCGATCCCGGGCACAGCATCAAGACCCAGGGGGTGTTCTCGACCCTGCCCGGCAACGGGACACTGCCGGTGAGCGACCTCGGCGCGCTGCGCGACCAGATCATCGGCACCGCGATCCTGGTCTTCGTCATCTTCGCCCTGGTCGACCTGCGCAACCAGGCGCCGCTGGCCAACCTGGCGCCGCTGCTGATCGGGCTGCTGGTCGTCGCGATCGGCATGGCCTGGGGCACCGACGCCGGCTACGCGATCAACCCGGCCCGCGACTTCGGGCCGCGGCTGGCCTCGTTCGTCACCGGCTACGGCACCGCCTGGCGCGACCAGTACGGCCATCTCTACTTCTGGGTGCCGATCGTCGGCCCGGTGCTCGGTGCGGTGGTCGGCGGCGGCCTCTACCAGTTCTTCGTCAGCCGCTACCTGCCGCCCGAGCCGCCGGACACGGCAGCCACCGACCACTGACCCGGCACCCGCCGACCCCGTTCGAGAAAGGGATTCCCATGCCAGACTTCGTCGGAGCGATCGACCAGGGCACCACCAGCACCCGATTCATGATCTTCGACCACGAGGGCAACGAGCGTGGCAAGCACCAGCTCGAGCACGAGCAGATCCTGCCGAAGGCCGGCTGGGTCGAGCACAACCCGGTCGAGATCATCGAGCGCAGCAACGCGGTCCTGCAGTCGGCGATGAACTCGGCGGGCCTGTCCACCTCCGACTTCGCCGCGCTCGGCATCACCAACCAGCGCGAGACCACCGTGGTGTGGAACCGCACGACGGGGCGGCCGTACTACAACGCGATCGTCTGGCAGGACACCCGCACCGACCGGATCGCCTCGGCGCTCGAACGCGAGGGCAAGGGTGAGGTGATCCGGCGCAAGGCGGGCCTGCCGCCGGCCACCTACTTCTCCGGCGGCAAGATCCAGTGGATCTTGGAGAATGTCAACGGGGTCAGGGCCGCGGCCGAGGCGGGCGAGGCGATCTTCGGCAACACCGACAGCTGGCTGCTCTGGAACCTCACCGGCGGCCCGAACGGCGGCGTGCACGTCACCGACGTGACCAACGCCAGCCGCACCATGCTGATGAACCTCGAGACCCTCGACTGGGACGACGAGCTGCTGTCGTTCTTCGACATCCCGCGCGCGATGCTGCCCGAGATCCGGCCGTCCTCCGACCCGGCCGGCTACGGCGAGGTGGTGCAGCCCGGCGCCGCCCGCGGCATCCGGCTGACCGGCGCGCTCGGCGACCAGCAGGCCGCCACCGTCGGGCAGGTGTGCTTCGCCAAGGGCGAGGCCAAGAACACCTACGGCACCGGCAACTTCATGCTGCTCAACACCGGCGAGGAACTGGTGCGCAGCGAGCACGGCCTGCTCTCCACCGTCTGCTACCAGTTCGGCGACGCCGCGCCGGTCTACGCGCTGGAGGGCTCCATCGCGGTCACCGGCTCGGCAGTGCAGTGGCTGCGCGACCAGCTCGGCATCATCTCCGGCGCCTCCGAGATCGAGGGCCTGGCCCGGCAGGTCTCCGACAACGGCGGGGTGTACTTCGTGCCGGCGTTCTCCGGGCTGTTCGCCCCGTACTGGCGCTCGGACGCCCGCGGCGCCATCGTCGGGCTGTCGCGCTACAACACCAACGCCCACCTGGCCCGGGCCACCCTGGAGGCGATCTGCTACCAGAGCCGGGACGTCGCCGACGCGATGGCGCAGGACTCCGGCGTGGCGCTGGACGTGCTCAAGGTGGACGGCGGGGTGACCGCGAACGGCCTGTGCATGCAGCTGCAGGCCGACATCCTGGGCGTGCCGGTGAGCCGGCCGGTGGTGGCCGAGACGACCGCGCTCGGCGCCGCGTACGCGGCCGGGCTGGCGGTCGGCTTCTGGCAGGACACCGACGAGCTGCGGGCCAACTGGAACGAGGACCGGCGCTGGCAGCCCGACTGGTCGCAGGAGCAGCGCGAGGAGGGCTACGCGGGCTGGAAGAAGGCGATCGAACGTACCCTGGACTGGGTCGACGTGAACTGATCCGGACAGCGTTTAAGCCTATTTGGAAAGGTATTTCCTCTGTGAACACGACTGCCGTGCTGTCCTCCGAGCAGCGGACCGAGGCGTTGGCGGCGATGCGCGACGCGCCCGAGCTGGACGTGCTGATCGTCGGCGGCGGTGTGGTCGGGGCGGGCGCGGCCCTCGACGCGGTGACCCGCGGCCTGAGCACCGGCATCGTGGAGGCGCGGGACTGGGCCAGCGGCACCTCCAGCCGCTCGTCGAAGCTGGTGCACGGCGGGCTGCGCTACCTGGAGATGCTCGATTTCACGCTGGTCCGCGAGGCGCTGCACGAGCGCGGGCTGCTGATCCAGCGGATCGCGCCGCACCTGGTGCGGCCGGTGCCGTTCCTGTACCCGCTCACCCACCGGGGCTGGGAGCGTCCCTACGTCGGGGCCGGGGTGCTGCTGTACGACACCATGGGCACCGCGCTCGGCAACTCCCGCGGCCTGCCGCACCACCGGCACCTCTCCCGGCGGCGGGCGCTGCGCGAGGCGCCGTGCCTGAAGCCGGAATCGCTGGTGGGCGCGGTGCAGTACTGGGACGCGCAGGTGGACGACGCCCGGCACACCATGACCGTGGTGCGGACCGCGGTGGCCTTCGGCGCGCTGGCCGCCAACCGGGCCCGGGTCACCGACTTCCTCCGGGAGGGGGAGCGGGTGACCGGGGCCCGGCTCACCGACCTCGAGACCGGCGAGTCGTTCGAGGTGCGGGCCAAGCAGGTGATCAACGCGACCGGGGTCTGGACGGATGAGACCCAGCAGCTGGCCGACACCCGCGGCCAGTTCCACGTCCGGGCGTCCAAGGGCGTGCACCTGGTGGTGCCGCGCGACCGGCTGCAGTCGACCACCGGCGTCATCCTGCGCACCGCGACCAGCGTGCTGTTCGTGATCCCGTGGGGCCGGCACTGGATCGTCGGGACCACCGACACCGACTGGAACCTCGACCTGGCCCATCCCGCGGCCAGCGCCCGGGACATCGACTACCTGCTCGAGACGGTGAACTCGGTGCTCACCTCGCCGCTGACCAGGGAGGACGTCGAGGGCGTCTACGCCGGGCTGCGGCCGCTGCTGTCGGGGGAGTCGGAGTCGACCTCGAAGCTGTCGCGCGAGCACGTGGTGGGGCACCCGGTGCCGGGGCTGGTGGTGGTGGCAGGCGGCAAATACACCACCTACCGGGTGATGGCCAAGGACGCGGTGGACGAGGCGGTGCGCGGGATGGACGCCAAGGTGCCGGACTCGGTCACCGAGAACATCCCGCTGGTCGGCGCCGAGGGCTGGGACGGCATCCGCAACCAGCGGCACCGGCTGGCTCAGCAGTCGGGGCTGCACGTCGCCCGGATCGATCACCTGCTCGGCCGGTACGGCAGCCTGATCGGCGAGGTGCTGGCGATCGTCGCCGAGGATCCGGAGCTGGCCGAACCGCTGCCCGGTGCGGACGACTACCTGCTCGCCGAGGCGGTGTACGCGGTCACCCACGAGGGCGCGCGGCACCTGGACGACGTGCTGGCCCGGCGGACGCGGGTGTCGATCGAGGCCTGGGACCGTGGCGTGTCGGCCGCGCCGGTGGTGGCCGACCTGATGGCCCGCGCGCTGGACTGGGACGCCGCCCACATCGCCGCCGAGGTCGACCATTACCTGGCCCGGGTTGCCGCTGAACGGGAGTCCCAGCAGCAGCCGGACGACGCCACCGCCGACGCCGCCCGCCTCGGCGCCGCGGACATCGTCCCCCTGCACTGAGCACGTCCTTCGTCGACGCTGTCATGAGATTCGATCGCCATGGCGTTCGAATTTCATGACAGCTTGCGCGATCGCCGTCCACAGATGTGCTTCGCCCCCGTTCGGACGGCTGCCCGTTGCTGAGACTGGCGGCGTGCTCACGAACGCTGCCGGCCGAGCTGCCGCGACCCGCTCCAACCAGGGTTCACGTCGTCTGGTGTACTCACCGTCCGAACTTGCCGCCCGTGGGGTGACCCGGTCGCGTCTGACGGCCAACCTCGCCGCCGATCGCTGGCAGCGCGTCGGAGCGGCGGTGGTCCTGCACACGGGCCCGCTGTCCAGGGACGAACGCTGGCGCGCGGCGCTGGTCAACTGCGGTCCGCGTTCGCTGCTGACCTCGTTCACAGCAGCCGAAGTGCTGGGCGTCGCAGGGTGGAACCGGACCGAGATCCATGTGCTCGCTCCGGCGGGTGCTTCGATCTCGCGGCGGTGTCAGCTGCCGATCGTGCTGCACCGCAGCCGAAGGTGGCCGGTTCCGGTTGCCGGGCGGCGCCGCTGCCACCGGTTGGCCGATGCACTGCTCATGGCGGCGGGGAGCTTCACCTCACCGCGTCCCGGCTGCGGCCTGCTCGCGGCAGCCGTCCAGCAGCGTCGCACGGACGTCTCGGTGTTACGTGCGGCGCTGGAGCCCGCAGGCAACCTTCGGCACCGGCAGGCGTTGCTGCAGGCGAGTGAAGACATCGCCGGTGGGTCACAGGCGCTCAGCGAGATCGACTTCATCCGGTTGTGCCGTGTACATCGGCTTCCACCGCCGGAACAGCAGCGGGTCCGGCGTGACAGTGCCGGACGGCGGCGTTACCTCGATGCCAGTTGGCGTCGTGCGGATGGCCGTCCGGTCGTGGTCGAGGTGGACGGTGCGCTACATCTGGAAGTGCGCCGGTGGTGGGACGACCAGATGCGGCAGAACGAGCTGATCCTCGCCGATGCGATCGTGCTGCGGTTTCCCAGCGTGACCGTCCGGACGCGGCCCGGTGAGGTTATCGCGCAGCTACGGCGCGCGCTGCACACCGGCAGGCCGTCATGAAGTCCGACCGCCATGACGAGCGAATTTCATGACGGCGGTGCCCGGTGGCCGTGTCGGCAGGCGCCAGGCTGGAAGGCAGAAGCGGGTCAGACCCGGCGGAAGAGCAGGGCCTGCTTGACCTCGGAGATGGCCTTGGTGATCTCGATGCCGCGCGGGCAGGCCTCGGTGCAGTTGAAGGTGGTCCGGCAGCGCCAGACGCCCTCGCGGTCGTTGAGGATCTCCAGCCGCTCCTCGGTGCCGGTGTCACGGGAGTCGAAGATGAACCGGTGCGCGTTGACGATCGCGGCCGGCCCGAAGTACGAGCCGTCGGTCCAGAACACCGGGCACGAGGTGGTGCAGGCCGCGCACAGGATGCACTTGGTGGTGTCGTCGTAGCGGTCCCGGTCGGCCTGCGACTGCAGCCACTCCTTGGTCGGCTCGTTGCCGTTGGTGATCAGGAACGGCTTGACGGCCCGGTACGCCTCGAAGAACGGCTCCATGTCGACGACCAGGTCCTTCTCGACCGGCAGTCCCTTGATCGGCTCGATGGTGAGCTTGTCGGGCATGTCCTTCATCAGGACCTTGCAGGCCAGCCGGTTCACGCCGTTGATCCGCATCGCGTCCGAGCCGCAGACGCCGTGGGGGCAGGACCGGCGGAAGGTCAGCGTGCCGTCCTGCTCGGCCTTGATCTTCATGAGCAGGTTGAGCACCCGGTCGGTCGGGTACGCCTCCACGGTGTAGGTGACCCAGGTGGGCTCCTCGGACACCTCGGGGTTGTACCGGCGGATCTTCACCGACACCGGGCGCGACTTCGGCGCCTCCGCGGTCTTCGACCCGGTGGCCTGGCGATCGGCGACTGCAGTCATCTGCGCACGCTCCTAGTGCTTGCGGGCCGAGACCCGAACGGCTTAGTACTTGCGGGCCATCGGCTGGTAGCGGGTGACCACGACCGGCTTCCAGTCCAGCCGGACCGAGCCGTCCGGCTCCCGGTAGGCCATGGTGTGCTGCATGAAGTTCTCGTCGTCGCGCTCCTGGTAGTCCTCGCGGGCGTGGCCGCCGCGGGACTCCCTGCGGTTGCGGGCGCTGATCACCAGCACCTCGGCCAGGTCGAGCAGGAAGCCGAGTTCGACCGCCTCGAGCAGGTCGGAGTTGTAGCGCTTGCCCTTGTCGGAGATGGCGACCTGGGCGTACCGCTTCTTCAGCTCCGCGATGTCGGCCTGGGCCTGGGCCAGCGACTCCTCGGTGCGGAACACCTGGGCGTTGCGGTCCATGGTGTTCTGCAGCTCGGTCCGGATCGCGCTGACCCGCTCCGAGCCGGTCGAGGACAGCAGCGCCTCGACCAGGCCGACCACGGTCACCTCGGGCGCCTCCGGCAGTTCGGGCAGCTCCACCCCGAGCGCGTACTCGGCGGCGGCGATGCCGGCCCGGCGGCCGAAGACGTTGATGTCGAGCAGCGAGTTGGTGCCCAGCCGGTTCGAGCCGTGCACCGAGACGCAGGCGACCTCGCCGGCCGCGAACAGCCCGGGCACCACGTCGGTGTTGTTGCGCAGCACCTCGGCCTCGACGTTGGTCGGCACGCCGCCCATCGCGTAGTGCGCCGTCGGGTAGACCGGCACCGGCTCGGTGTAGGGCTCGACGCCGAGGTAGGTGCGGGCGAACTCGGTGATGTCGGGCAGCTTGGCGTCGATCTGCTCCCTGGGCAGGTGGGTCAGGTCGAGCAGCACGTAGTCCTTGTTCGGCCCGGCGCCGCGGCCCTCGCGCACCTCGTTGGCCATCGAGCGGGCGACGATGTCGCGCGGCGCGAGGTCCTTGATGGTGGGGGCGTAGCGCTCCATGAACCGCTCGCCGTCGGAGTTGCGCAGGATCGCGCCCTCGCCGCGGGCGGCCTCCGAGAGCAGGATGCCCAGGCCGGCCAGCCCGGTCGGGTGGAACTGGAAGAACTCCATGTCCTCCAGCGGCAGGCCGCGCCGCCACACCGCGCCCATGCCGTCGCCGGTCAGGGTGTGCGCGTTCGAGGTGGTCTTGAAGACCTTGCCGAAGCCGCCGGTGGCCAGCACCACGGACTTGGCGTTGAAGACGTGGATCTCGCCGGTGGCCAGCTCGTAGGCGACCACGCCGGAGGCGACCTCGACGCCGTCGGCCCGGGTGGTGAGCAGCAGGTCGAGGACGTAGAACTCGTTGAAGAACTCCACCCCCTGCTTGACGCAGTTCTGGTAGAGCGTCTGCAGGATCATGTGCCCGGTGCGGTCGGCCGCGTAGCAGGACCGGCGGACCGGCGCCTCGCCGTGGTTGCGGGTGTGGCCGCCGAACCGGCGCTGGTCGATCCGGCCCTGCGGCGTCCGGTTGAACGGCAGGCCCATCTTCTCCAGGTCGAGCACCGCGTCGATGGCCTCGCGGCACATCACCTCGGCGGCGTCCTGGTCGACCAGGTAGTCACCGCCCTTGACGGTGTCGAAGGTGTGCCACTCCCAGTTGTCGTCCTCGACGTTGGCCAGCGCCGCGCACATGCCGCCCTGGGCCGCGCCGGTGTGCGAGCGGGTCGGATACAGCTTGGTGAGCACCGCGGTCCGGGCCCGCGTGGAGGACTCCAGCGCGGCCCGCATGCCGGCGCCGCCGGCGCCCACGATGACGACGTCGTAGCGATGGTTCTGCATGCTCGCCTAACTCTCGTTTCCGCCCCCGCCGACCGTGACCGGCCGCTAGGAGATGGTCGGGTCGAAGGTGAAGATCACCAGGGTGCCCAGCGCGATCACCAGCGCGGAGGCGGTGTAGAGCGCCATCTTCAGCCACATCCGGGTGGCGTCCCGGCGGGTGTAGTCGTTGATCACGGTGCGCAGGCCGTTGGTGCCGTGCACCATCGCCAGCCACAGCATCAGCAGGTCCCAGACCTGCCAGAACGGCGAGGCCCAGCGACCGGCCACGAAGCCGAAGTTGATCCGCTGCACGCCGCCGTCGAGGATGTTCATGATGAACAGGTGGCCGAGCACCAGGACCACCAGCAGGATGCCGGAGATCCGCATGAACAGCCACGCGTAGAGCTCGGTGTTGGTGCGGCCCCGGGTGCGGCGCTGCGGCGAGCGAGGGGCGTCGAGTGTCGTCACATCAGCTCCCGAAGACCTGTTCGACCGAGTGCTTGAGCATGAAGAACGCGCCCGGCACCATCACCACGACCCACACCGCGACGATCGCCCAGAGCAGCTGGCGCTGCAGTCGCGGGCCGCGCTTCCAGAAGTCCACCGCGATGATCCGCAGGCCGTTGAGGGCGTGGAAGAGCACCGCGCCGACCAGCCCGAGTTCGAGCAGGTTGACCAGCGGGTTCTTGTAGGTCGCGATCACCGAGTCGTAGGACTGCGGCGAGACCCGCACCAGCGCGGTGTCCAGCACGTGCGCGAAGAGGAAGAAGAAGGTCAGCACACCGGTGATGCGGTGCATGACCCAGGACCACATTCCCTCGCGGCCGCGGTACAGCGTCCCGGCCAGCCGGCCGGGAGCCCCGGCCCGCGACGTGGTTCCAGTCGACACCCGATCTCCTTGAGTTGAGAGCGCTGATGGTGCGGTCGCTGCACCTGCGGCACCGTGCGCCGCGACGCCGCACGGGCGGCTTCGACAGTAGTCATCGGGCGCCCGGTGCCCGACTGTGGCGGCCGGCGATGTGACGCGTCGGACAGCCGGGACGCACGCCGGCGTCGGTGCCGAAGCACCCGGAAAACGTGCATTCCGGATGCTTCGGCGTGCTCGCCCCGCGTTGACGGCCGGTCATCGGCAGAAGCTGACCAAACGGGGCCGGGTCGCTCTCGGCCTGCTGGCTACCGGCGGCCCGCTCCGGCGGTGAATGCTGCCCCCGCACGAAAAGTTGCAGCACAACAATGTGGTGACGGTCGGGTGCCTGATTACGACTGCCACCGCCCGGCGGGCTACCGTACCGGCGATCGGGGGGACGTGCAGCCCCCCACACACACCTTGAAAGGGAGAGGGTCTTGCGTCAGCTTCTGACCAACCGTCGGACCACGGTGGTCCTGGCTACCGCGACCGCGGCGGCTCTGGTGCTCGCCGGGTGCGGCTCGAAGAAGAGCGACTCCACCAGCGGCGGTGGCAACTCCGGCTCGAACAGCAGCGGCGCCAACGCCGCCAGCTACAAGGCCTGCATGGTCACCGACATCGGCGGCATCGACGACAAGTCGTTCAACGCCGCTGCCTGGGCCGGCATGCAGAAGGCCCAGTCGGACGGCAAGGCCACCGTCTCCTATGTGCAGTCGAAGCAGGAGACCGACTACAACACCAACATCTCCTCGCTGGTCAGCCAGAACTGCAAGCTGATCGTCACCGTCGGCGGCCTGATGGCCGACGCGACCGTGGCGGCCGCGAAGGCGAACCCGAACCAGCACTTCGTCGAGGTCGACTCGGCCGGCAACGGCAGCAACCTGCAGGGCCTGCAGTTCAACACCGCCCAGGCCGGCTTCCTGGCCGGTTACCTGGCCGCCGGCTACACCAAGTCGGGCAAGGTCGCGACCTACGGCGGCCTGAAGATCCCGCCGGTGACCGTCTACATGGACGGCTTCCAGGAGGGCGTGCAGTACTACAACAAGCAGAAGTCGAAGAACGTCCAGGTCATCGGCTGGGACGAGAAGAGCCAGAACGGCAGCTTCTCGGCCTCCTTCACCGACCAGAACAAGGGCCAGCAGCTGGCGACCAACTTCGTCAACCAGGGTGTCGACGTGATCTTCCCGGTCGCCGGCGGCACCGGCCTGGGCAGCGCCGCGTACGCCAAGTCCTCGGGCAAGGCGACGGTCATCTGGGTCGACACCGACGGCGTGACCTCGGCCCCGCAGTACACCTCGGTGTTCCTGTCGACCGCGGTGAAGAACATCGCCGACGCGGTGACCAAGGCGGTCGAGGACGCCTCGGGCGGCAACTACTCCACCACCGACTACATCGGCACGCTGGCCAACAACGGCGTGGCGCTGGCGCCGTTCCACGACTTCGACTCCAAGATCGATCCGTCCCTGAAGTCCGAGCTCGACCAGGTCAAGGCGGACATCATCAGCGGCAAGATCAGCATCACCTCGCCGTCCCAGCCGAAGTAGTTCCAATCCGCGACAGCCACGAACTACCCTGACCGACGCTGCGCTGGTTTGATGACCAGCGCAGCGTCGGCTGCTGTCAGGGCTCGGTAATCGCATCTCGGCCCGCCGCAGGGCTCCGCGCCGGGATAGACAAGGGAGTGAGCGTGCGCCTCGAGCTGCAACAGATCACCAAGCGGTTCGGACCCCTGGTCGCCAACGACGCCATCGACCTGGTGGTGGAGGAGGGCGAGATCCACGCCCTGCTCGGCGAGAACGGGGCCGGCAAGTCGACGCTGATGAACGTCCTGTACGGGCTGTACCAGCCGGACGGCGGCCAGATCCTGCTCGACGGCCGGCCGCACACGTTCGCCGGCCCGGGCGACGCCCTGAGCGCGGGCATCGGGATGGTGCACCAGCACTTCATGCTGGTGCCGGTCTTCACCGTCGCCGAGAACGTGATGCTCGGCCACGAGTGGACCTCCGGCCCGCTCGGCCGGCTGGACCGCAAGACCGCCCGCACGCGCGTCGGCGAGCTCTCCGAGCGCTACGGCCTCGACGTCGACCCCGACGCGCTGGTGTCCGACCTGCCGGTCGGGGTGCAGCAGCGGGTGGAGATCCTCAAGGCGCTGCTCGGCGAGGCCAAGGTGCTGATCCTGGACGAGCCGACCGCGGTGCTCACCCCGCAGGAGATCGACGACCTGATCCGGGTGATGAACGAGCTGCGCAGCGCGGGCACCTCGATCGTGTTCATCACCCACAAGCTGCGCGAGGTCAAGGCGATCGCCGACCGGATCACGGTGATCCGCCGCGGCAAGGTGGTCGGCAGCGCCGAGCCGTCGGCGTCCGAGGCCGAGCTCGCGGCGATGATGGTCGGCCGCGACGTCAGCCTGGTGGTCGACAAGGCGCCGGCCCGGCCGACCGCGGCCCTGCTCGAGGTGCGCGACCTGCGGGTGTCCGACGACCGCGGCCAGCGCACCGTCGACGGGGTCAGCTTCAGCGTGGCCGGCGGCGAGATCGTCGCGCTGGCCGGCGTGCAGGGCAACGGCCAGGAGGAGCTGGTCGAGGCGCTGCTCGGCCTGCGCATCCCGAGCGCCGGCGCCATCCTGATCGAGGGCACCGACACCGCCGGCGACTCCGTCGACGACATCCTCGGCCGGGGCGTCGGCTTCGTCCCCGAGGACCGCCAGCACGACGGCATCGTGGGTGGCTTCACCGTCGCCGAGAACCTGGTGCTCGACGTCTACCACACCCCGGCCTACTCCCGCGGCCTGTCGCTGCGGCTGGACCGGATCGCCGCGAACGCCCGGGAACGGGTCGAGGAGTTCGACATCCGGACGCCGTCCACCGAGGCACCGGCCGCGACACTGTCCGGCGGCAACCAGCAGAAGCTGGTGGTGGCGCGCGAGATGTCCCGCCCGCTGAAGGTGTTCGTCGCCTCGCAGCCGACCCGCGGCGTGGACGTCGGCGCGCAGGAGTTCATCCACCGCCGGATCGTGACCGAGCGCGACAGCGGCACCGCGGTCGTCATCGTCTCGACCGAGCTGGACGAGGTGCTGGGGCTGGCCGACCGGATCCTGGTGATGTACCGCGGCAAGATCATCGGCGAGCTGCCGCCCGGCTCGTCCCGCGACGAGGTCGGCCTGATGATGGCCGGGGTGCCGGCCGAGCAGGCCGCCGCCGAGGCCGCCGAGCACCACAGCGCGCTGGGCGAGCAGGACGCCGCGACCGAGGCCACCGCGACCGACGAGTCGGAAGGAAGCGTTCGATGACCACCGAGCTCTCAGCCGCGCCCGAGGCGGCCGGGCTGCCGACCGCGACCCCGACCGGCCGCCGGCGCAACCGGTCGTGGGTGGTGACGGTGCTGGCCATCCTGCTGGCGCTGGTCATCGGCAACCTGATGGTGGTCTTCTCCGACCAGCAGGTGCGCACCGACCTGGGCTACTTCTTCAGCTCGCCCGGCGACTTCTTCAACGACGCCTGGTACACGTTCCGGGACGCCTTCATCGCGCTGTTCGAGGGCGCCGTCTTCGACCCGAACCACGCCAGCACGCTGTCCGACGTCTTCGGCCCGGTCACCAACTCGATCTACGCGGCGACCCCGCTGATCCTGGCCGGCCTGTCGGTCGCGCTGGCCTTCCGGGCCGGGCTGTTCAACATCGGCGGCAACGGCCAGGTCATCGCCGGCGCGTTCGCCTCCGGCTACGTCGGCCTGATCGTGCAGCTGCCGCCGGTGCTCCACCTGATCCTGGCCATCGCCGCGGGCCTGGCGGCCGGCGCGTTCTGGGGTTTCATCGCGGGCTTCCTCAAGGCCCGGGCCGGGGCGCACGAGGTGATCACCACGATCATGCTCAACTACGTGGCCCAGTTCGGCCTGCTCTACCTGCTCGCCCGCAAGTCGATCGTGGCGCCGAACAACCCGCAGGCCAGCAAGCCGATCCACGGCACCGCCCGGCTGCCGCACCTGTTCGGCAGCGGCGAGCGGATAGACCTCGGCATCCTGCTGGCCCTGGGCGCGGCCGCGCTGGTGGCCTGGCTGCTGTCCAAGAGCACCATCGGCTTCCGGCTGCGCGCGGTCGGCGTCAACCCGGCCGCGGCCCGCACCGCGGGCATGAGCGTCGGCTCGGTGACCATGCTCGCGATGGCGCTGGCCGGTGGCCTGGCCGGCCTGGGCGGCACCGCGGTCGCCCTCGGCGGCGGCACCTCCTACGTGGTCACCCCGAACATCGCCTCGAACGTCGGCTTCGACGCGATCACCGTGGCGCTGCTGGGCCGCAGCCGGCCGTGGGGCGTGGTCGCCGCCGGCCTGCTCTTCGGCGCGCTGCGCACCGGCGGCGCGCAGATGCAGGCGGCCTCAGGAGTGCAGGCCCCGGTCGACATCATCACCGTGGTGCAGGCGCTGATCGTCATCTTCATCGCCGCGCCGAAGCTGATCGAGGGGCTGTTCCGGCTCAAACGGCTGGGCATCCCGCCGGTGGCCACCGCCACCACCAACCTGGCGATGGCGGTCGGCGACATCCGCGCCGCGCGGGTGCCGCGCAACGTCACCGCCGGCGTCACCATGGTGGTGGTCGGGCTGCTGTCGCTGTGGCGGTTCGGGCTGAGCGGCCGGGCCGGGCACAAGTCGCTGTTCGAGTTCTCGCTGAGCGGTGAGAAGTGGCACCTGGGCACCCTCGGCTTCACCGCCCGCCCGGTGGTGCTGCTGATGTCGCTGCTGATCGTGGTGGCAGGCCTGGCCCGGATCAGCCAGCGACTGGCCGCGCGCTGGTGTGCCACGGTCGCGATCCTGGCGTTGCTGATCGCCTTCGTCTCCTGGGGGGTGGCCGGCAATTCGAACGGCATGAACGTCGTCTCGCTGCTGCAGGGTGCGCTGTTCCCGGCCGCGATCCCGCTGATCCTGGGCGCGCTGGCCGGCGTGATGGGGGAGCGTTCCGGCGTGGTGAACGTGGCCATCGAGGGGCAGCTGCTGCTCGGCGCGTTCACCACCGCGGTGGTGGCGACGCTCACCGGCAGCATCTGGTTCGGCGCGCTGGGCGGCATGCTGGCCGGCCTGCTGATCGCCGCGGTCCTGGCCGCGCTGGCGATCAAGTACTACGTCGACCAGGTGATCATCGGCGTGGTGCTCAACGTGTTCGCCCTCGGCATCACCAGCTTCCTGTTCAACAAGCTGCTCTCGCCCCAGTCCGAGACCTACAACCAGCCGGGCAACTTCGACCGGTTCAACATCCCCGGGCTGAGCGAGATCCCGATCGTCGGGCCGGTGTTCTTCCAGGGCACGATCTTCCTGTACCTGACCTACATCCTGGTGATCGCCGTCCACTTCGGGCTGTTCCACACCCGGTGGGGGCTGCGCGTCCGCTCGGTCGGTGAGCACCCGCGGGCGGCGGACACGGTCGGCATCAAGGTCAACCGCACCCGGTTCCGGACGGTGCTGATCGCCGGCCTGATCGCCGGCCTCGGTGGCGTCTCGCTGATCTGGGGCGCCGGCTCGGCGGTCACGT
Source organism: Jatrophihabitans sp. (assembly GCA_035507775.1). Taxonomy (GTDB): domain Bacteria; phylum Actinomycetota; class Actinomycetes; order Mycobacteriales; family Jatrophihabitantaceae; genus Jatrophihabitans_A. Next base: position 7,940 of record DATJNU010000175.1, on the reverse strand, counting down.
TCTCGCTGAACATGTCCAGCGGCAAGGGCTTCATCGCGCTGGCCGCGGTGATCTTCGGGCGCTGGCGGCCGTTCGGTGCGCTGCTTGCGGCGCTGCTGTTCGGGTTCGCCGACCAGCTGCAGTCTCTGCTGTCGCTGGCCGGGGCACCGGTGGACTCGAACCTGCTGCTGATGCTGCCCTACGTGGTGACGCTGCTGGCGGTGGCCGGCTTCATCGGCCGGGTGCAGCCGCCCGCGGCCGACGGCCAGCCGTACGTGTCCAGCTCGTGACCGCGGCCGGGGTCGACTGGGAGTCGCTGCGCGCGGCCGCCCGGGCGGCGATGCGCCACGCGTACGCCCCGTACTCGCGGTTCCCGGTCGGGGCGGCCGCGCTGGTCTCCGACGGCCGGGTGGTCTCGGGCTGCAACGTCGAGAACGCCTCGTACGGGTTGACCCTGTGCGCGGAGTGCGGGCTGGTCTCGGCGCTGCACGCCGGCGGCGGTGGCCGGCTGGTCGCCTTCGCCTGCGTGGACGGGCAGGAGAACGTGCTGATGCCCTGCGGCCGGTGCCGCCAGCTGCTCTGGGAGCACGCCGCAGACGGGATGCTGGTCGACACCGCGGACGGCCCGGTGTCGATGGCCGAGCTGCTGCCGCGGGCGTTCGGCCGGGCCGACCTGGACGGCTGAGCGGTCCCGGCGGCCGGCGGGGTGACCGCCTGCCCTGGCGAGCGGAACCGTCGGTGGGTCATGAGAGGCTTCGCCGCATGACCGAGCCTTACGACGCAGTGAGCGTGATCCGGACCAAGCGCGACCACGGCAGGATCCCGGATGCCCAGATCGACTGGGTGATCGACGCCTACACCCGGGGCGCGGTGGCCGACGAGCAGATGTCGGCGCTGGCGATGGCGATCCTGCTCAACGGCATGGCGCCGGACGAGCTGGCCCGCTGGACCGAGGCGATGATCGCGACCGGCGAGCGGCTGGACCTCTCCGGGGTCCGGCTGCCGACCACCGACAAGCACTCCACCGGCGGGGTCGGCGACAAGATCACGCTGCCGCTGGCGCCGCTGGTCGCCTCGCTCGGCGCGGCCGTCCCGCAGCTGTCCGGGCGCGGCCTGGGGCACACCGGCGGCACCCTGGACAAGCTCGAGGCGATCCCGGGCTGGCGGGCCAACCTGACAAACTCCGAATTCCTCGACCAGCTCAACTCGGTCGGCGCGGTGGTCTGCGCGGCCGGTGACGGCCTGGCGCCCGCCGACCGCAAGCTCTACGCGCTGCGCGACGTGACCGGCACGGTCGAGGCGATCCCGCTGATCGCCAGCTCGATCATGAGCAAGAAGATCGCCGAGGGCTCCTCGGCGCTGGTGCTCGACGTCAAGGTCGGCAGCGGCGCCTTCATGAAGAACCTGGCCGACGCGCGCGAGCTGGCCGAGACGATGGTGGCGCTCGGCACCGCGGCCGGCACCCATACGGTCGCGCTGCTGACCGACATGGACACCCCGCTGGGCCGGACCGCGGGCAACGCGCTGGAGGTCCGCGAGTCGCTGGAGGTGCTGGCCGGCGGCGGCCCGGCCGACGTGGTCGAGCTGACCGTGGCGCTGGCGTCCGAGATGCTGGCCGGGGTCGGCATCACCGACGTGGACCCGGCCGCGGCGCTGGCCGACGGCCGCGCGATGGACACCTGGCGCCGGATGATCGCGGCCCAGGGCGGCGACCCGGACGCGGACCTGCCCGTCGCCCGGGAGAAGCACCTGGTTGCGGCGCCGGCCACCGGCGTGCTCACCCGGCTGGACGCCTACGCGGTGGGCGTGGCCGCCTGGCGGCTGGGGGCCGGCCGGGCGCGCAAGGAGGATGCGGTCTCGGCCGGGGCCGGCGTGGTGCTGCTGGCCAAGCCGGGCGAGCAGGTCACCGAGGGGCAGCCGCTGTTCGAGCTGCACGCCGACGACGCGGGCCGGTTCGACCGGGCGATCGAGGCCCTGGACGGCGCGGTGGACATCGGCGCGGCCGGTGCCCACACCGCGACGCCGCTGGTGCTCGGGCGGGTGACCGCGCAGCGGTGATCCCGCAGGTGCCGGCCGAGGCCCGGCGGCTGAGCGTCGGGTTCGACCGGCTGCCCCGCTGGCTGGACGGCTTCGCCGACCGGCACGGCGCCCTGCAGGCGGAGGCCGGCCCGGACCAGGTGTACGTCGGCGCCGCGGACGGCAGCCGGGTCTGGATCGAGGTGCCGTTCGGCCCGTGGCCGGTGCCGGCGTCCCGGCCGCTGACCGCGCTGCAGCTGCACCTGAACCGCGACCGGCGGATCGGCGTGCTGCTGGTGCGCCGGGGCGGGTACGCGGCCGGGGTGTTCGCGGGTGCCGCGCTGGTGTCGTCCAAGGTCGGCTCGGCCTACGTCCAGGGCGGGACCAAGGCCGGTGGCTGGTCGCAGCAGCGCTTCGCCCGGCGCCGGCAGAACCAGGCCCGGGCCGCGTTCGCCGAGGCCGCCGAGGTCGCGGTGCGAATCCTGCTGCCCGAACGCGACCGGCTCGACGCGCTGATCTGCGGCGGGGACCGGGCCGCGATCGAGGCGACCCTGGCCGATCCGCGGCTGGTGCCGCTGGCGGCCCTGCGCGCCGAGCCGTTCCTGCCGGTGCCCGACCCGCGGCTGAAGGTGCTGCAGGCCACCCCGGAGGCGTTCCGCACCGTCCGGCTGGCCATCCACCCCTAGGCGTCCGTTTCCTCGCCCGCCGGGTCGAAGGTGGGGGCCCACGGCGCCTCGGCCAGCCCGATCGCGGTGACGGCGGCGCCGGTCGCCTGCGCCACGCCCTGCAGCCAGCCGAGGTCGGCCCGGCCGGCCCGGTGCGTCTCGGCCCAGTACGCGCCGATCGTGGCGGCCGGCGCGCCCGGGCCGGAGACCGGCACCACGATCATGCTGCGCACGTAGGTCGACCGGTAGGCGGCCAGCGGCACCCGCTCGTCCAGCTCGATGTCGTCGATCACGGCCGGCTCCGCGTGCAGCATCGCCCAGCCGCTGACGCACTCGGTGATCGGGAACCGCTGGCCGGCCCAGAGCGGGGCGATGGAGTCCTCGTCGGCGTAGAAGCACTTGTCGCCGTCGCGGACCACGAAGGTCACCCCGGCGCAGCCGAGCCGGTCCCGCACCGCCCGGCGCGCGAGCCGGGCCACCTCGGGCAGCGTGCCCGCCGAGTAGAGCTCGGTCGCCAGGTCGGGGTCGTCGCCGAGCAGCCGGCTGGTCAGCCGGAGCCGGGCCAGCCGGGTGAGCATCTCGGGCAGGGCCGAGTCGTGCACCGAGCCGCCGAGGTCGTCGGCCGCCCGCCGGACACACAGCGCGAGGTCGGCCGGCTCGACGCTCGGGAAGAGCGCGCGCAGCGCGTCGGTGACCTCCGCCGTGGCCGTCATCGCGCCGCCGTCGGCAGCTCGGCGTCGGGTCGGTGCTCGCGGTCTTGCCGGGTCGCTGTCATGTCGGGGACCCCCCAGGTCCGGCGCGCGAGTGGCGCGCATCGGGTCGGTGGCAGCATCCTTCGGCGGCAATTATCCCGCGTCCGGCCTCGTGCCGACCCGGAGTTGTCCGCCGCCAGCGCGCGACCTGACAGTTCGTCCAGCCCGGCCTGTGGTGCTACGCGGCTTGTGCCGGGTATGGCGTGGGTGTACCTGAGCCGGGCGCCCTCGCCGCCGGCTGGCAGCGCCGAGCAGGCATCATCGAGGGGTGCACGACAGCCCCGACCTCGACGGCCCGGCCACCGCCGACCCGTCCCGGGCCGAGGCGCCGGCCGGGACGCTGGACTGGATCACCGGGACGGACTGGGCCAAGGGCGCCGTCGAGCAGGACGGCCACACCCTCGTCTACACCGACCTGGGCCCCACCGACGGTCCGGTGATCCTGCTGGTGCACGGGCTGATGTCGGACAGCACCACCTGGGCCAGGCCGGCCCGGCTGCTGGCCGCGGCCGGGTTCCGGGTGATCGCACCCGACCTGCTCGGGCACGGTGAGTCGAGCAAGCCGGTCGACGGCGGCTACCTGCTGCCCGACTTCGCCGAGACCCTGCACCGGTTGCTGGACGAGCTGGGCACCGGGCCGGTGACCGTGGTCGGGCACTCGCTCGGGGGTGCCGTGGTGATGCAGCTGGCCGGTGACCACCCCCAGTTGGTGCGCCGGCTGGTGCTGGTCTCCGCCGGCGGCCTCGGCCGCCGGGTGCACGCGGTGTTCCGGGCGGCGGCGCTGCCCGGCGCGCATCCGCTGGTCCGGTTGGCGCTCAACCAGCGCACCGCCGGCCTGCTCAGCCGGCCCCGGCTGCACCGGTCGCTGCGGCTGTCCGACGACGTGCTGGCCAACCTCGGCCGGGCCGGGCGCGGGCTGGTCACGCCGGACGGGCGGGCCGCGTTCTTCCAGACGCTGCGCGGGGCGATCGGGCCGGCCGGGCAGCGCGGCTCGATGATCGAGCTGGACTACCTGCCCCGGTCGATGCCCACCCTGATCCTCTGGTCGGCCGGTGACCCGATCGTCCCGGTCGCGCACGGCTACCAGCTGCACGCCCACCTGCCGGCCAGCCGGTTGGAGGTGTTCCCCGGCGCCAGCCACCAGCCGCACCACCTGCACGCCGAGCGGTTCGCGGCCGCGGTGACCGACTTCGTCCGGACGACCTGAGGCGGCCTACTTGGCCTCCGACCAGCGCCGCACGACGCTGATGTCGGCGAGGAAGCGCACCGTGTCGTCCGGCGCCCAGCCGCGCGCCGCCTCGGCCAGGCAGTCCGCGAGCAGCCGGCTGACCGCCTCGCCGGCCGCGGCCGGGGCCTGCACCAGCAGCTCGTCGTGCAGGCACAGCACCACCTGGGCGTCCAGGGCCGCGGCCCGGGCCCGGACCGTCACCGCCCACACCTTGAACAGCTCGGCAGCCGCGCCCTGGATCACCGCGTTGCGTGCGAACCGGCCCCGGGCGGCGGCGTTTGCCCTTTCCGCGTCGGGTGAAAGTCCGGCAGGCGTGGTCCACATGCGCACCAGCCGGCCGCCGTACGTGCGCACCGCCCGGCCGGCCCGGCCGGACTCGTAGGCCTGCCGGAGGTACCGCATCGCGACCGGGTACGCCGCCTCCAGCCCGGCCAGGGCGGCCGCCGCGTTGCCGGAGGTGCCGCCGTACATCGCCGCCAGCACCGCCACCTTCGCGGTCGGCCGCGGCACCCCGAGCCGGGCCGCGACCGGGGCGTAGAGGTCGTCGTCCGCGCTGGCCCGGGCCAGGCCCCGGTCGCCGGAGACGGCGGCCAGCACCCGCGGTTCGATCTGGCCGAGGTCGGCCCGCACCAGCACCCGGCCGGGCTCGGCCGCGACCGCGGCCCGCAGCTCGGCCGGCAGGTTGTGCAGTCCGGCCGAGGCGGTCATCCGGCCGGCCGCGCCGTCGGAGCCGGTCCACTGCCCGCGCAGCCGGCCGTCCGGGCCGACCGTGCGGTCCAGCCAGTCGTAGCCGTACGTGGTGGCGATCCGTTCGGCCTTGCGCCACGACAGCAGCGCCTCGACGGCGGGATGCGCGCCCCGAAAGGCCTCCAGCCGCCACGACCGGGTATCGGGCACCTCGATGCCGATGCGGGCCAGCAGCGCCCGCACCGAGGCCGGGCTGCGCAGGTCGTAGTCGCCGGGCACCAGATCGAGCACGGTGGCGTCCCGCCGGTCCCGCAGCGTGCCGGCCTCGTCCGGGCTGCGCGGCCGGGGACCGATGGCCGCCGCCACGAGCTGCTCGGCGACCGGCCGGTCGACCGGCAAGCCGCCGAGGGCCAGCTCAGCGCAGAGCAACTCGGCGGCCGACTCCGAGCGCGCGGTCGCCACCGGATCGCCGCCGACCCGCAGCGCGGCGAGCCGGCGTTGCTGCTCGGCGGCTGCCTGCCCGGCCAACGCAGCCCACCGGGCGAGCCGGAGCGGCGACCGGGACCAGCCGCCGGCCGCCCACTCCGGCCGCAGGTGCCCGTCCGGACGCACCGGCTCCTCCGGGTCGGTGCCCTCGTCGCCGGCCGGGCCGAGCAGGTCGAGCTGACCGGAGCCGGGCAGCGATTCCGGCGGCAGGCCGCGCAACGCCGCCCAGATCAGCTGCGGGGTGGCCTGCCAGCCGCCGACGAGCAGCCGGTGCGCGGCGGCCAGCTCCCAGCAGGTGGCGACCCGCAGCCCGGCCGCGGCCAGCACCCGCAGCGGCTCGACGGTCCAGCACACCCAGCGCGGCCTGAATTCGGCCTCGATCCGGGACAGCGCCGCCAGCTCGCCGGAGCCAGACCAGCTGCCACCGGACCGGCTGCCACCGGACCAGGCCAAGCCGATCCCGCCACCGGTCGGGGCCAGCGCGAGGGCCAGTCGCTGCCCGCGGCCGAACCCGGCGGCTGCCAGCGCCGCGTGCGGATCGGTGCCCTCAGGCCCCGCGGTGCCGTCGGGCAGCTCGGTGTCGTTGGGCAGTGCAGCGCCGTCGGGCAGTGCAGCGTCGTCGGGCAGTGCAGCGTCGTCGGGCAGTGCGGTGCCCCCCGATGCCATGCCGCCTCCACTGCTCGTCCCGCTCGCAGCACCGTAGCGGGTGGCACCGACACGACCGGGACGGTGGCGGCGGGCACAGTCGGATCGGGTGGACAGCCGCGACCTGGCGGTTTACCGTCGGTTACGGATCGTCAGTAGATCTGACAAGAATCTCTCGAATGTAAATGTGGAGGCCAGATGACCGGCGTGCAGCAACCGGTGGAGCGACGCGAGCGGAAGGCGGCCGATCGGCAGCGGACGGCGATGCGGCTGCTGGTCTCCTCGGCTCACAGCTCCTTCGATCCGGCCGAGGACCTCGACTGGGCGGCGGACCTCGAACCGGACCTTCCCTGCCTGCCGTTGCGGCGAGTCTCGCTCTACGGCACCGAGCTGTGGCGGGGCTTGACCCCGGAGCAGCAGGTGGAACTGGCCAAGCACGAGATGTCGAGCATCATGCAGGTCGGCCTGTGGTTCGAGCTGATCCTGATGCAGATGCTGCTTCGCTACTCCTACGACCTGGACATCAGGACCGCGCACGCGCAGTATGCCCTGACCGAGATCGGGGACGAGACCCGGCATTCGGTGATGTTCGCCCGGGCTGCGGAGAAGCTGGGCACGCCGCGCTACACGGCCTCGCCCTGGCTGCACACTCTCGGTCGGATCTACAAGGCGACGGCGGGTGGGCCGGCGATGTTCGCCCCGGTGCTGGTCGCCGAGGAGCTGACCGATCGGCTGCAGCGCGAGATCATGGCCGACGAGGGCGCGCAACCGCTGATCCGTGGCACCAGCCAGATCCACGTGGTCGAGGAGGCCCGGCACGTCCGGTACGCCCGTGAGGAACTGGTGCGGATGATGCCGGGCCTGAACCGCCGGCGGCGCGCCCGGCAGCGAGTGGTGGTCGCGCTGGTGTCGTACCTGCTGACCAACGCCCTGATCGACCCGCGGGTGTACGAGTCGGTCGGCATCGCGCCGAAGACCGGCCGCGCGGCGGCGCTGGCCAACCCGCACCACCAGCAGACCCGTCGCTGGATGGCGGAGAAGGTGATGCCGTTCCTGACCGAGGTCGGCATCGTCGGCGGCCCGAGCACGGTGCTCTATCGCAAGGCATTCCTGATCTGAGCTGCTTCAGGTCGGCACGACCCCGCCGCACTGGATGCTGAGCGTGATAGATCGGTTCGGGAGGGCCTGCCGCTACTCACATCCCGCGTCGCTGAATCACTCGGATGCATCACCTCATTCCGGTTCGTGGTGGTTGGACGACGCGCTAAGTCGGTTGTGGCGCAGGGCCGGGTTGCCGTTGAGCAAGTAACTCTGGGTGGTGGACCCAGTTGCGGCGGGGTTGTTGCTGGGGGTCTCGCCAGGCCGGGGGTTTCCAGTAGGGGTGGCCGTCGATGAACACGGTCGACCACCCTTGTTTCGGCCCCTCGTTGTTGTGGAACCCGCACGCCATTGCGAGGTTGCCGAGGTCGGTGGGGCCGCCGT
>DATJNU010000174.1:0-26317 GCA_035507775.1 Jatrophihabitans sp. | reverse complement strand
TGCAGCGGCTGGCGGAGGAGAACGTGCGGGAGTTCGGGATCGAGGAGGCCGAGCGCTGACGGGAACGCCGATCGCCATCGGCAGCAAGCCCTTTGCGATCACCCTGGATCCGGACTCCAGCCGGGTCAACCACACCGGCGGCTGGCGCACCGAGCGGCCGGTCTACCTCGACCGCCGGCCGCCGTGCAGCCAGTCCTGCCCGGCCGGCGAGCAGGTGCAGAGCTGGCTGTACGCGGCCGAGGACGGCGGCTACCACCAGGCCTGGCTGCGGATCGTGGCCGACAACCCGTTCCCGGCGGTGATCGGGCGGGTCTGCTACCACCCGTGCGAGACCGCGTGCAACCGCGGCCAGCTCGACGAGGCGGTCGGCATCAACTCGGTGGAGCGGTTCCTCGGCGACGAGGCGCTGGCCCGGGGCTGGCCGCTGCTGGAGGTGGCCCCCGACACCGGCCGGCAGGTGCTGGTGATCGGCGCCGGGCCGGCCGGGCTGTCGGCGGCGTACCAGCTGCGCCGGCTCGGGCACCGGGTGCAGGTGCGCGACGCGGCCGACCGGGCCGGCGGCATGATGCGCCACGGCATCCCGACCTTCCGGCTGCCCCGGGACGTGCTCGACGCCGAGATCGAACGGCTGGTGGCGCTGGGCATCGAGCTGCGGGTGGGCGAGCCGGTCACCGACGTCGAACGGCTGCTGGGCGAGTTCGACGCGGTGTTCGTCGCGGTCGGCGCCCAGCTCAGCCACCGGGCCTACATCCCGGCCGGGCAGTCGGCCCGGGTGCTGGACGCGCTGGCGCTGCTGTCGTCGGTGCAGGGCGGCGAGCGGCCGATGCTGGGCCGGCGGGTGGTCGTCTACGGCGGTGGCAACACCGCGATGGACGCCGCCCGCACCGCCCGGCGGCTGGGCGCGGACGAGGCGCTGGTGGTCTACCGGCGCACTCGGGACCGGATGCCGGCCGAGCCGGTCGAGGTGGAGCAGGCGCTCGGCGAGGGCGTGCGGATCCGCTGGCTGTCGACCATCGCCGATGTCGAGCCGGGCGAGCTGACCGTGGAACGGATGGAGCTCGATGCCGACGGGGTGCCGCGGCCCACCGGCGAGCTGGACCGGCTGCCGGCCGACTGTGTGGTGCTCGCGCTCGGGCAGGACGTCGACCACCGGCTGGTGGACCAGCTGGCCGGGGTGGAGTTCGACGGCGGCCGGCTGCGGGTGGACGAGCAGCTGATGACCGGCCACCCCGGGGTGTTCGCCGGCGGCGACCTGGTGCCCGGCGCGGGCTCGGTGACCGCGGCGATCGGGCACGGCGCCCGGGTGGCCCGCTCCATCGACGGCTGGCTGCGGCACCGGTCGCCGGCGCCGGAACCGGTCGCGGAGCCGGCCACCTTCGACCTGCTCAACCCGTGGTATTACACCGACGCGCCGAAATCGCTGCAGCCACAGCTGGCCGCGGCCCGCCGCACCGCCGACTTCAGCGAGGTGGTCGGAGGCCTGGACGCCTCGACGGCGCTCCACGAGGCGCGCCGGTGCCTGTCCTGCGGCAACTGCTTCGGCTGCGACAACTGCTACGGCATGTGCCCGGACAACGCCATCGTCAAGGTCGCCGAGGGGCACGGGTACGCCGTCGACTACGACTACTGCAAGGGCTGCGGCCTGTGCGCCGCGGAGTGCCCGTGCGGGGCGATCACCATGGTCGACGAGGTGACCTAGTCGCTCGCCGTCGGTCAGTTGTGGGTGAGAATCGGCTTATAGGAACGTGGGAATCTCAAATCCGGGGGGTATAATCGAATGGATGGACGAATCAGTGTTGGGTCGCCTCTCGGTGGCCGAGCTGTGTTCGTCGGTGCGGGGGGTGCGGCGTGAGGTGATCGCGTTGCAGTACCGGCAGCGTGCGGTGCTGGCGGAGTTGGAGTCCCGTGGCGTCGACTCGGTGGGGTTGCGGGGGTTGCCGGATCTGATCCAGGTCGAGCTGACCGTGACCCGGCGGGTCGCGAAGGGGGATGGCCCTGCAGGTGGCGCGGTTCGCCGCGCGGCGGTCGGTGACCGGGGAACCACTCGAACCGCTTCACCCTGTAGCCGCTGAGGCGTTCGCCGCCGGGGAATTGAGTGGTGACCACGCAGGAGTGATCGCCGACGTTGTCGAGACATTGCCGGCGCCTGTGCGGGCCGAGCACGCCGCGCACGTGGAGGCCACGCTGGTCGAGCTTGCCGCCGAGTATGACCCTCGCACGCTCAAGCAACTCGGCCAACGGATTCTCGCTCACCTGCACCCCGACGGCAGCCAGCCGACCGAACGCGCCCAGCACGCCCAGCGAGGGTTGTTGTTCCGTCCGGGCCCGGATGACACCGTGCGGGTCGAAGGGCTGCTGACTCCGGCGTGCGCTGCGGTGTGGCAGGCCGCGCTCACCCCACTCGCCCAGCCACGCGCTTCTGACGAGCTCGGGCCGGACACCCGCACGATCGGCCAGCGCTGGCACGATGCCTTCGAACAGGCCGGCCGCATGCTGCTCGACTCAGGCGACCTGCCGCAGCAGGCCGGCCTGCCGGCCCAGTTGATCGTCACCGTCGACCTGCACGACCTCGAACGCCGCGCCGGACAGGCCACCGCCCACCACGGCGGCGCCCTCACGATCCGCGAAGCGCTGCGCCTGGCTGCCGACGCCGACGTCATCCCCGTCGTCCTCGACCAGGACCTCGGCATCCTCGCCCACGGCAGAGGCAAACGCCTCGCCACCCCCGGACAGCGCAAAGCCGTATTCGCCCGCGACCGCGGCTGCACCGTCCCCGACTGCACCCCCACCGCCGCAGACTCCGAAATCCACCACGCCACCGACCGGACCAGTAGCGGCCCCACCGACCTCGACAACCTCACCATCGCCTGCGGCCACCACCACACCGAAGCCCCCCGACAAGGCTGGACCTCCCACCTGATCCACGGCCAACCCCGCTGGACACCACCCACCTGGCGAGACCCCCGCCAACGACCACGCCGCAACTGGGCACACCGCCCCGAACACCTGCTGGAACAGCAGCGGATACCCCGACTCACCTGATCCATCGCCCACCACGCCGGCATCATCCGCAGGCCAGGCAGGATTCGTTTCCGTACCACCTGCGAGAATCACCACCGCCCGGTTGCGGATCGTCCGGGACCATCGCCTCTGCCGGGTACCGAGCGCGCACGGCAAGGCTGGGTTGGCACATCCGGCACCCAATCCGCTGCCGGCAACGGCCAGACCCGGCACCCGGACGGCTCGATGACCGACGACCTGGAACTCACCCGGACCAGCCGGGAACCGCTGGCGCTGCTCTTCCGCGACCTGGGCTCCGGCCCGGACGGCCTCGGCGCCCACGAGGCCGCGCGCCGGCTCGCGGTGCACGGCCCGAACGCGCTGCCCGCGCGCCAGGGCAGCGGCTGGCTGCGAGACCTGGCACGGCAGGTCACCCACCCGCTCGCGCTGCTGCTGTGGCTGGCCGCGGCGCTGGCGCTGGTGGCCGGCACGCCGGTGCTGTCGGCGGCGATCCTGGGCGTGATCGCGATCAACGCGATGGTGGCCTTCCTGCAGGAGCGGCAGGCGCAGCGGGCGATCGAGGCGATGGCGGCCTTCCTGCCCGACCGGGCCCGGGTGCTGCGCGAGGGCCGGCCCGAGACGGTGCTCGCCACCGAACTGGTGCCGGGCGACGTGCTGCTGGTCTTCGAGGGTGACCGGATCTCGGCCGACGCCCGGCTCTTCACCGGCGAGGTGGAGCTGGACATGTCGGCGTTGACGGGGGAATCGGCGCCGGTGACCCGGGCGGCCGGCAGCCATGACCACGCCCAGCGGCTGATCGACGCGCCGGACGTGGTCTTCTCCGGCACCGCGTGCACCGGTGGCGAGGCCCGCGCGGTGGTGTACGCGACCGGCACCCGGACCGAGCTGGGCCGGATCGCGGCGCTGTCCCAGCACGGCGGCGCGGCCGAGAGCCCGCTGGAGCGGCAGGTCCGCCGTTCAGCATGGCTGATCAGCGCGGTGGCGGTGCTGGTCGGCGTGCTGTTCCTGCCGCTCGGGCTGCTCGCCGGGCTGTCGTTGAGCGCCGCCGCGGTGTTCGCGGTCGGGCTGCTGGTGGCCAACGTGCCGGAAGGCCTGCTGCCGACCATCACGCTCGCGCTGGCGGTCGGGGTGCGCGCGCTGGCCCGAGCCGGCGCCGTGGTGAAGCGGCTGTCCGCGGTCGAGACGCTCGGTTCCACCACGGTGATCTGCACCGACAAGACCGGGACGCTGACCCAGAACGTGATGACCGTGGTGCGGGTCTGGAGCGCCGGCCGGGAGGCCGAGCCGGCGGGGTTCGCGGCCGCCGAGCTGGCCGCGGCGGCCGCGGTGATGGCCGACTGCACCCAGCCGGACGCGATCGTCGACCCGATGGAACGGGCCCTGGTCACCGCCGCGGACCGGCTGGGCGTGCAGCCGGCCGGGCACCGGGTGGCCACCTTCCGGTTCGACAGCCGGCGCAGCCGGATGAGCGTGGTGACCGAGCGGGACGGCCGCCGCCTGGTGCAGGTGAAGGGCGCGCCGGAACGGGTGCTGGACCGCTGCGGGACGGTGCTGATGCCTGCCGGGCCGGTGCCGTTGACCGCGGACCTGCGCCGGCGGCTGCTGGCCGAGGTGGAGTCGCTGGCGCTGCGCGGGCTGCGGGTGCTGGCGTTGGCGAACCGGGTGGCCGAGCACCCGCCCGCCGAGGCCGCCGATGCCGAGGCCGGGCTCTGCCTGCTCGCCCTGGTCGGGTTGCTCGACCCGCCCCGGCCCGAGGTGGCTGCTGCGGTTTCTGCCTGCCACGACGCGGGAATCCGGATCGAGGTGATCACCGGCGACCACGGTGACACGGTCGCCGAGGTGGGCCGGCAGGTGGGCCTGGCGCCGTCGCGGATCCTGACCGGGGCCGAGGTCGGGCTGCTGTCGGAGGGCGACCTGGAACGGCTGCTCGGCGAGCACGCGGAGCTGGTGTTCGCCCGGTCGAGCCCGGAGGACAAGCTGCGGATCGCCGAGGCGCTGCTGCAGCGCGGCGAGGTGGTCGCGATGACCGGGGACGGGGTGAACGACGCCCCCGCCCTGCACCGGGCCGACATCGGGGTGGCGATGGGCCGCTCCGGCACCGACGTGGCCCGCGAGGCGGCGACCATGGTGCTCACCGACGACAACTTCGCCACCATCGTCGCGGCGGTACGCGAGGGCCGCCGGGTGTACGACAACCTGCGCAAGTTCGTGCTCTACATCTTCGCGCACGCGGTGCCCGAGGTGGTGCCGTTCCTGTTCTTCGCGCTCAGCGCGGGCCGGATCCCGTTGCCGCTGACCGTGCTGCAGATCCTGGCCATCGACCTGGGCACCGAGACGCTGCCGGCCCTGGCGCTCGGCCGCGAGCCGGCCGAGCCCGACCTGATGCGCCGGCCGCCGCGCCGCCGCGCCGAGCACCTGATCAGCGGCCGGCTGCTGGCCCGGGCCTGGCCGCTGATGGGCGGGCTGTCGGCGGTGCTGACGATGCTGGCCTTCTACCTGGTGCTGCGCTCGGCCGGTTGGCACCCGGGCGCCGGCGTCGGGGCCGGCAGCCCGCTGCACCACGGCTACCTGCAGGCCACCACCATGAGCTTCGCGGCCATCGTGGCCTGCCAGGTGGGCACCGCGTTCGCCGCGCGCACCGAGCGGGCGGCGCTGCGCACGGTGGGCCTGGCCAGCAACCCGCTGCTGCTGTGGAGCCTGCTCGGCGAGCTCGCCTTCGCCGGCTGCGTGATCTACCTGCCACCGCTGCAGGACGTCTTCGGCACCGCCGCGCTGGCGCCGTGGATGCTCGCGCTGCTGCTGCCGTTCCCGGTGCTGGTCTGGGGCCTGGACGAGCTGGTGCGGTGGGGCCTGCGGCGTTCGGCGGCCTGAGGCGGATCCGCCCGCGCCGCCTGCGGATCCGCGACTGCGGTTACCGGGACAGCTCGTTCCGCACCGACACCACACCCGGCACGGCCCGCACCTCGGCCAGCAGCTGGTCGCCGATGGCGGGCCAGTCGACGTGGCCGGACAAGCGCACCACGCCGGCCTGCACGCCGACCCGGACCGCGCCCGGCTCCAGCGCCAGCCGGCCGGCGAGCACGTCGCGCTCGATCTCCCCGGCGATCTCGGCGTCCGGGCGCAGGTAGGCGCGCAGCAGGTCGGCCCGGCTGACGATGCCGACCAGGTGGCCGGCGGTGTCCACCACCGGCATCCGGTGCACGTTCGCGGCCAGCGCCCGATGTGCCGCCGCGACAAGGGAATCGTCCGGGTGCACGGCAACCACCGGTGCCGACATGAGCTCGGCCGCGGTGACCGGCCGGGCGGTGGCCAGCTGCAGCCGTCCCAGCCGGAACAGCCGGGCGCGCGGGGCCCGGCGGGTGCCCGCCAGGTGCGCCAGCAGGTCGGACTCGGTGACGACGCCCAGCACCCGCCGCTCGTCGTCCACCACCGGCGCGCAGCTGATCCGGTTGCGGGCCAGCGACTCGACGATGTGCTTGAACTGCGCGCCGGCGTGCGCGACGACCACGCCCGTGGTCATCACCTCGCCGACCGTGGTCGGCCGGGTGGCGGTCGCCCGCGGCAGCACCGGGCGGCCGGTGGTCACGCCCGCACCGGCGTCCCGTCCGGTGCGGCCGGGCTGGTCGCCGGGCTGCGGACCGGTTCGGGCCGGTCGGCCGGCAGCGCGTGCGGCTGGCCGACGATGGCCAGCGGGCAGGGCGAGCGGTGCAGCAGCCAGGACGGCACCGAGCCCAGCCGGGAGAACCAGTGGTCGTCCTGCCGGTGGCAGCCGACCACCAGCAGCTGGGCGCCCGCCGCGGCCTGCTGCAGAGCAAGCGAGGCGCGCTTGCCGGGCAGCTCGCGCCGCACCTCGACGGCCGGGAACTGCTCGGCGAACTCGGCCAGGCAGGTGTGCAGCACGTTGGCCTCCATCCGCCGCCACTCGGCGAACAGCTCGCTGCCGTAGCCGAGCCGGCCGGCGCCCCAGTCCACGTCGCCCCACGACCGGACGGCGGTCAGCGGGGTGCCGCGCAGCTGCGCCTCGACGAAGGCGAAGTGCAGCGCCTCCCGGCCGCCGGGCTTGGGCGAGACACCGACCACCACCGGGCCGGTGGCCGGCTGCCCGGCCTCGTCCGGACCCGCGCCGCCGACCAGCACCACCGGGCACATCGCGTGCGCGGCGACGGTCTGGCTGAGCGAGCCGAGCAGGGCGCCGGTCAGGCTGTTGCCCGGGTGGGTGCCGAGCACGATCATCGACGCCGACCTGCTCTCGGTCAGCAGGTAGTGGGCCGGCTTCTCGTGGTGGGCCGCCACCGTCACCGACAGCCCCGGCTCGGCCTGGATGGCCGCCTCGTAGGCCTCGGCGAGCGCGGCGTCGGCGCCCGACCGCTCGACCACCTCGCCGGGGGCGTCCGGGGAGTACCGGGCCTCCGGCGGGTAGTTCAGGTAGCTGGCGTGCACGATGG
This sequence comes from Jatrophihabitans sp., assembly GCA_035507775.1. Taxonomy (GTDB): domain Bacteria; phylum Actinomycetota; class Actinomycetes; order Mycobacteriales; family Jatrophihabitantaceae; genus Jatrophihabitans_A. The sequence continues at coordinate 18,851 of DATJNU010000174.1, read as the reverse complement.
TGAGCCCGACCCCGCGCCGGGCCGCCTCCCGGGCCGCCCAGCGGGCAGCCTCGACGCTCCGGATCGTCCCGTCCACACCGGCGATCACCGGCAGCCCCGAATGGCCAGTCATGGCACCGCTCCTCCGCAGCTCGTTCGGTCACCACCAGTGCAGTCCATCCCGACCGGGCGAGGCAGAGCCCAAAGTCCCCGCCCCCGCCGCCGCTCGTCCCGATCGCACGGGCCGGGGGCCGCGCCGGGGACGGGACGAGCGGCGGCCTCGGCCGGGACCTTCGCCCCTGCCCGCCTCAGGTGCCCGCCGCGCACTGTTATGTGCTGTGTTATTGACAGGAGAAGAGCTGACGAGCATGACGCTGATCCGGCTGACCGTGGCGCAGGCCCTGCGGCGGGCGGTAGCCCGCGCGACCCTGGCACCCTCGGTCCACAACAGCCAGCCGTGGCGGTTCGCGCTGCGCGGCAACGTGCTCGAACTGCACGCCGACCGGGTCCGCCAGCTGCACGTCCTCGACCCGGTCGGGCGGCAGCTGGCGATCAGTTGCGGCTGCGCGCTGTTCAACGCCCGGGTGGCCCTGGCCGCGGCCGGCTACGGCTGCCGGGTCGAGCGGCTGCCCGACCCGGCCGACTCGTCGCTGCTGGCCCGGATCACCGCGATCGAGGACGGCCGGGGCCCGGACGCGGACGAGATCGCCGTGCTGGACGCGGTCGTCGAGCTGCGCCACACCAACCGCCGCCGGTTCGCCGAGGAGCCGGTGCCCGACGAGCTGATCGACCGGCTGGCGCTGCTGGCCGCCGCCGAGCATGCCCAGCTGACCGAGATCACCGAGGAAGGGCAGCGGATCGCCACCGCCGTGCTCAGCCAGCGGGCCGACGCCCTGGAGAACGCCGACTCGGCCTACCGGGCCGAGTTGCGGGCCTGGACCACCGACCAGCCGGACCGGCTCGACGGGGTCCCGGCGCTCGCCGTGCCGCGGGGCGGCCAGCTGAGCTATGACGACATCCCGCTGCGCGACTTCGACACCAGCGGGCACGGCGCGCTGCCCGCGGCCACCCACTCCGGGGTGGACCAGTGCCTGCTGCTGCTCTGGACCGCGGCGGACAGCCCGCTCAACTGGCTGCAGGCCGGCGAGGCGCTGCAGCGGGTGCTGCTGGAGCTGACCCGGCAGGGGTACGTCGCCGGCATCATGTCGCAGGTGGCCGAGGTGCCGACGGTGCGAGCGATGCTGGCCGCCGAGCTGCGGCTGCCGGGCTCGCCGCACCTGCTGCTGCGGGTCGGTCGGGCGCCGGCCACCCCGGCGACCCGGCGCCGCCGGCTGGTGGAGGTGCTGGTCGAGCACCTGTGACGGCTCCGGCGCGGGACCCGGCCGGCGAGATGCCCGCCGCGGTCCGATCCGCCGGATTCGGCAGCCGCGATCTCCCTGATGCCGTGCGGGGGAGGGCTACGATCTGCGATGTGACCGAGAGCGAGTCCGCCGCTTCGTCCGCCGCCCAGCCGGCCCGGACCGGCTCGTTCGGCAGCACGGACTCCGGGTACGGCCCGCAGCTGCAACTCGACGAGCTGCTCGTCCAGCTGATCGACCGGGCCCAGGACGTTCGGGGCGCGCACAGCAGGCTGCGCGGGCTGCTGCGGGCCAACAATATGATCATCGGCGACCTGGCGCTGCCCGCCGTGCTGCGCCGGATCGTGGAGGCCGCCTGCGAGCTGGTGCACGCCCGGTACGGCGCGCTCGGCGTGGTGGCGCCGTCCGGCGGGCTGGAACAGTTCGTGCACGTCGGCATGTCCGACGAGCTGGTCGCCCGGATCGGACACCTGCCGGAGGGCAAGGGCCTGCTCGGCGCGCTGATCGAGGATCCGCGCCCGATCCGGCTGCGGGCCATCGGCGACGACGCGCGCTCGGTGGGCTTCCCGGGCGGGCACCCGCCGATGAAGTCCTTCCTGGGCGTGCCGATCCGGATCCGGGACGAGGTGTTCGGCAACCTCTACCTGGCCGACGGCGACGGCGGCTCGTTCTCGCTGGAGGACCAGGAGCTGGTCAGCTCGCTGGCCGCCACCGCGGGCGTGGCGATCGAGAACGCCCGGCTGTTCGAGCAGTCCCGCCGCCGGCAGGGCTGGCTGCAGGCCTCGACCGAGATCACCCAGCAACTGCTGGCCAGCGCGGGTGAGGAGCCGCTGCAGCTGATCGCCTGGCGGATCCAGCAGATGGCCGACGCCGACGCGGTGACGGTGGTGCTGCCGGTGACCGGCACCGATCAGCTGATGATCGAGGTGGCGACCGGCGTCGGAGCCGACCAGCTCACCGCGATGAGCTATCCGATGGCCGGCACGCTGTCCGCGCACGTGCTCGAGACCGGGGTGGCCGCGCTGGTCGAGAACATGAGCGAGAACCACGAGTACGCGGTGCACATGAGCGAGATCATGCCGGTCGGCGCGCTGATGGCGCTGCCGCTGGTGGGCGCCCGCGGCACCCGCGGTGCGTTGCTGGTGGCCCGGCTGCACGGCCGGCCCCGGTTCACCGACGCCGACCTGGAGATGGCCACGACGTTCGCCAACCACGCGGCGATCGCGCTGGAACTGGCCGACGCCCGGGCCGACCAGCAGCGGGTCGCGCTGCTGGAGGACCGGGACCGGATCGCCCGGGACCTGCACGACCACGTGATCCAGCGGCTCTTCGGGGCCGGCCTGACGGTGGAGGGCATCGCCGCGGCGCAGCGCGACCAGCCGGCCGGCGAGCGGCTGGCGCAGGTGGTCGGCGACATCGACGCCACGATCCGGCAGATCCGCAGCTCGATCTTCCAGCTGCGCGGCCCGCTCGCGCCCGGCAGCGGCCAGGTGCGGCGACGGCTGATCGGCCTGGTCGGCGAGCTCGGCGAGCTGCTGCGGTTCGAGCCGCGCACCGAGTTCCTCGGCCCGGTCGACGCGATGGTCGACGACGAGCTGCTCGAAGACCTGGAGGCGGTGCTGCGCGAGGGGCTCAGCAACGTCGCCCGGCACGCGCAGGCCACCCAGGCCACCGTGTCGGTCATCGCCGAACCCCGCCGGCTGCGGCTGCAGATCACCGACGACGGGGTGGGCACGCCCCTGGACGGCCGGCGCAGCGGGCTGGCGAACCTCCGGTCGCGAGCCGAGCGGCACGGGGGCAGCTTCGAGATCGTCTCGCCGGTGCCGGGGGTAGCCGGCGGCGGGCAGCCAGCCGATCTGCAAACCGACACGAGAGGAGGGACCCGGCTCATATGGACAGTTCCGCTGAGCTGAGCCCGGCCCGGGCGATCCGGGTATTCCTGCTGGACGATCACGAGGTGGTGCGCCGGGGCATCGCCAACCTGCTGGGCGGTGAGGGTGGCATCGAGATCGTCGGCGAGGCCGGCACCGCGGCCGAGGCGCTGGCCCGGATCCCGGCGTCCCGGCCCGACGTCGCGGTGCTGGACGCGCGGCTGCCGGACGGCAGCGGCATCGACGTCTGCCGCGACATCCGGTCCAGCCAGCCGTCGGTGCGCTGCCTGATCCTTACCTCCTACGACGACAACGACGCGGTGTTCGCCGCGGTCATGGCCGGCGCCTCGGGCTACCTGCTCAAGGAGGTGCGGGGGGCCTCGCTGGTGGACGCGATCCGCCAGGTCGCGGCGGGCCGGTCGCTGCTGGACCCGTCGGTCACCGAGCGGCTGCTGAACAAGCTGCGCCAGCCGGCCGAGGTCGACCAGCGGCTGGCCGTGCTCACCGAGCGGGAGCGCGAGATCCTCGACCTGATCGCCGAGGGCCTCACCAACCGCCAGATCGGCGAGCGGCTGTTCCTGGCCGAGAAGACCGTGAAGAACTACGTCTCCGGCCTGCTCGCCAAGCTCGGCATGCAGCGCCGCACCCAGGCCGCGGTGTACGGCTCCCAGATCCGCGACGAGTAGCCGGCCGGCGCGGTCAGGCCTCGGCCGGCACGGCGGCCGGATGCTCCGGGTAGTGGGCGTGCGGCGTGCCGATCACCACCACCGGGCACCGGGTGTGGTGCAGCACGGTCTGGGGCACCGGGCCCAGCCGGCTGCTCCACGGTTCGTCGCTGTGGTGCGCGCCGACCACCACCAGCGCGGCGGTCCGGGCCGCCTGCAGCACCGCCTCGGCCGGGTGGGTGCGCGCCACCAGCGGGGTGACCGGCACATCCGGGAACCGCTCGGTGAACTCGGCCAGTTCGGCCCGCAACCGGGCCTCGGCCAGCCCCGGACCGGCAGCTGGTCCGACGGCCGAACCGGCGGCAGGTCCCGGTGCCGTCCCCGGCTCCGGCGCCGGCTCGGCCCGCACCGCCGTCACCCCGCAGCCGCGCCGGTGCGCCTCGTCGAAGGCGAACCGGAGCGCCGCGGTGCCGGCCGCCGTCGCCGAGACGCCCACCACCACGGTCGGCGCCGGCCCGGCCGGGCCGGGCAGCTGCAGTTCCTGCGGCACCACCGCGACCGGGCACCGGGCCTGCGCGGCGACCCGGGCGCTGACCGAGCCGATCAGGCTGAGCAGGTTGCCGCCCGGCCCGGTGGTGCCGAGCACCACCAGGTCGGCCACCGCGCTCAGGTCGATCAGGGTGCCGGCCGGGTCGCCGTGCCCGAGCAGCAGGTCGATCGGCACCTGCGGAAAGCGCAGCCGGGTGCCGAAGGCCAGCTCGTCGAGCAGCATCGAGCCGAGCGCGTCGGCCGCGCGAACCCCGCCGCCCCAGCTGCCCCAGCCGCCGAGCCAGGACTCGGCACCGTGCACCGGCACGTGCAGCAGCAGCAGCGTGCTGTCGCGCAGCCCGCACTCGGCCGCCGCCCAGCTCAGCGCGGACCGGGCGCCGGCGCTGTCGTCCACCCCGACGATGATCCGGCTGCCGGTCATGGCTGGCCGGCTAGCTGTAGTACCCGGCGCCGCTGGCCACCAGCGGCCGGGCGCGGTCGCGCACCGATTCCGAGATCACCATGGTGGGCCGGGTGCGGGCGCTGATCACCGCGTCGAGCATCCCGTCGAAGAGCTGCCGGTCCTCGGCCGGCTCGGCCAGCCCGACCACCAGCAGGTCGGCGGTCATGGCGTGCTCGGTGAGCACCTGCAGCACGTCGCCGAAGCGCACCTCGGCCGCCACCCCGACGTCCGGATAGTCGGCCAGCCAGCCGGCCAGGTAGCCGTCCAGCGCCTTCTGTTCGGCGGTCTCGGCGAAGGTGATGCCGCCGTCCAGGGGCGGTTGCCAGGGCTTGAGCACCAGCAGCCCGGTGCGCCGCTTGCGGGCCTCGGCGAAGCCGGCCCGCAGCACCTGGTCGTCGGCCTGGGTGCCGCGCAGCACCGCGGTGACCGGCCCGGCGCCGACCGGGTCGGCCGGGCCGAGCACCACCACCGGGCAGCCGGCCCGGGCAAGCAGCCGGGCCAGCACGGTCCGGCTGCGGTCGCAGTGGGGCACGCCCACCAGCACCAGGTCGGCGTCCCGGGCGGCCTCGATGAGCGCGGTGGCCGGCGGGGTTCCGGTCAGCTCGTCCATCACGACCACGTCCGGCCGCTGGCGTCGCAGCCGGGCGGCGGCCTGCCGGACGTGCCGGGCGGTCGCCTCCCGGACCAGGCTGTCGCTCTCCACCGGCAGTTGCCAGTCGGTGGCGGCGTAGGGGATGGGGCTGTAGGCGTGCACGATCCGCACCGTGTCGCCGCTCTCGACGATCCGGCCTGCCCAAGCGATCAGGTGTGCGGTCTCGTGCCCGCTGACGCCGAGAACGATCCGGCGTCCGGTGCGTGTCATCTCTGGGGTTCTCCTCGGTCTGTGAAGGGGGTTCTCGGATTCCGGCGGTCAAGTGCGGAACAGCGCGACCTTGAGCGCTCCGGTGTCGGCTGCCTGGCCGAAGACGTCGTAGGCCTCGAGCATCTCGCCGATGCCGAACCGGTGGGTGACCAGGCCGGCGGTGTCCAGCCGGCCGCCGGCGAGCATGCCCAGCAGCCGCGGTGTGGACGAGGTGTCGACCAGGCCGGTGGTGATGGTGAGGTCGGCGATCCAGAGCTTCTCCAGGTGCAGGGTCACCGGCTTGCCGTGCACGCCGACGTTGGCCAGGTGGCCGCCGGGGCGCACCAGCTCGGCGCACAGCTCGAACGAGTCCGGCACGCCGACCGCCTCGATCACCACGTCGGCGCCCAGGCCGTCGGTCAGCTGGCCGACCACCTCGCGCGCCTCGGCGGCGGTGGCGACGCAGACGTCCGCGCCGAGGTCCTTGGCCGCCTGCAGCCGGTTCGCGGCCGGGTCCACCACGACGATGCAGGACGGCGACAGCAGCCTGGACAGGATCACCGCGGCCAGCCCGATCGGGCCGCTGCCGACGATCGCCACGGTGTCGCCGGGGCGGACGTCGCCGTTGCGCACGCCCACCTCGTACGAGGTCGGCAGGATGTCGGCCAGCAGCAGCGCGGACTCGTTCGTCACCCCGTCGGGCAGCTTGTGCAGGGAGTTGTCCGCGAACGGCACCCGGACCCGTTCGGCCTGGGTGCCGTCGATCAGGTGGCCGAGCACCCAGCCGCCGCCGTTGCGGCACTGGCCGTAGTGCCCGCCGCGGCAGTAGGCGCATCGGCCGCACGGCGAGATGCAGGAGATCAGCACCCGGTCGCCCGGCTCGACGTCGCGGACGCCGGCGCCGACCCGCTCGACGGTGCCGACCGCCTCGTGCCCGAGCACCCGGCCCGGCTCGACCTCGGGCACGTCGCCCTTGAGGATGTGCAGGTCGGTGCCGCAGATGGTGACCGCGTCGACCCGGACGATCGCGTCCTCGGCGTCCTGCAGGTCCGGTTCGGCCACGTCCTGCCAGCTGTGCCGGCCGGGTCCGTGATAGACGAGGGCTTTCATGGCGTTCGTCCTTTCCTGGCAAGGAAATCGTCGTCGTCCAAGGGGTCTGCTCGGCGGGTCAGTAGGTGATCAGCCCGGCGTTCTCGGCGATCCGGGGCTGTTCCTGCTCGGTCTCCTCGATCACCGGCTCCGGCACCACCGCGACCGGGCACGGCGCCTGGTGCAGGCAGTCCGAGATCACCCGGCCGACGGTGGCGGGCAGGAAGTCGGCGTGCCGGTGCTGGCCGAGCACCAGCAGGTCCTCCGGGTGGCAGATGCCGCTGAGCACGCCGGCCGGCAGCCCGGCCCGCACCACCGGCACCGACCGGATCGGCGGCGCGTGCTCGGGCAGATGGCTGGCCAGCAGGTGGCCGAGCAGCTCGCGCTCCTCGTCCTCGTGGAACGCCGGGTGCGCCGGCGAGCTGGACGGGTGCAGTGGCAGCCCGCTCGGACCGTGCCAGGCACGCACCGCCAGCAGCGGGGTGGTGTGCAGCACCGCCTCGTCGATCCCGAACTGCAGCGCGACGCCGCCGGTCGGCCGGTCGGCGACCCCGACCACCACCTGGCGCGGCCGGTAGCGCGGGTGCCGCCCGTTCGAGGGCGGGGTGGGCACCACGATCACCGGGCAGTGCGCGTGCGCGGCCAGCCGGGCGGTCACCGAACCGACCAGGTGGGCGGCCAGCGCCCCCTTGCCGGAGCGGCCGAGCACGATCAGCTCGGCCCGGCCGGACAGCGCCAGCAGGGTCCGGATGGTCGGGCCGAGCAGCACCTGGCCGTTGACCGTCACGCCCGGCACCGTCTCGCGGGCCAGCTCGATGGCCTCGTCGACGATTGGCCGGGTGGCGTTCTGGAAGTCCGCCCGGAGGTGCGGGGTGGTCCACAGCCCGGCGTTCACCACCTCGCAGATGTGCACCACGAACAGGTTGTTGCCGCGCCGAAGCGCCTCGTTGGCGGCCCACCGCACCGCGGCCCGGCTGTTCGACGAGCCGTCCACGGCGGCGACCACCGCGTACCGGTCAGTCATCGCTGCTCTGCGCCTCTCTGTGCCCATCGTGGTCCGTGCCCGTCGAGGTCCGTGCCCATCGTGGTCCGTGCCCGTCGAGGTCCGTGCCCGTCGAGGTCCGTGCCTTTCCCGCCGTCCGGTGACTGCGATGGTTCGGGGGACCGCCCCGATCATCGGCCGGGCATGCAGACCGGGCACAGGGCCGAAGGGCCTTTGTTGCCGAGCGGAGTTGCCTCGTCCGGATAAGGCAATTCGGCGTCGGCGCCGCCGTTAACGCCCACTGCACATCGCGCCGGCGGAGCGGGGACTGCTGCCGGACGGGTCGGGACTTTCGGTCCTTTCCGTCGCCGGGCGCGCGCGGTTGGCTGTAGCCAACAGGTGCCGCACGCCCGGGAGGACGAGGTCGATGGCGAGTCCGGTTGCCCACAGCAGGGACCTGAAGAGCGCGCTCCGGAAGGCCGCAATCCGCGCGACCCTGGCACCTTCGGTGCACAACACCCAGCCCTGGCAACTGCGGCTGACCGAGAACACCCTGGAACTGCGGGCAGATCGCAGCCGGCAGCTGACCGTGCTGGACCCGACCCGGCGCCAGCTGCTGATCAGCTGCGGGTGCGCCCTCTTCAACGCGCGGGTGCTGCTGGCCGCGGTCGGCGTGCCGGTGACGGTGCGCCGGCAGCCCGACCCGGACGACCCCGACCTGCTCGCCGTCATCGCCGCGGCGGACGCCTCCGCCGCTCCGGAGCGGATCGGCGCGCTCAACACGGTGGTGGAGACCCGCCAGACCAACCGGCGCCGGTTCAGCACCGAGCAGGTGCCCGACGAGGTGGTCGGCGAGCTGGTGGACGCCGCCGCCGCCGAGGGCGCCGGGCTGTTCGTGATCGCCCATGAGGAGCACCGGATCAGCACCGCGGTGCTGAGCCAGCGGGCCGACGCCGAACAGAACGCGAACGCCGCCTACCGGGCGGAGCTGCGGGCCTGGACCTCCGACGACCCGAACCGGCGGGATGGGGTGCCGGCCAGCGCGGTGCCGCACGTGGACGCCGGCACCGGTGACGACATCCCGATCCGGGACTTCGACGCGCGCGGCACCGGCTGGCTGCCGACCGAGACCCGCAGCAGCATGCGGCAGTGCCTGCTGCTGCTCACCACCGACGGCGACGACCCGGCCGGCTGGCTGCGGGCAGGCGAGGCGCTGGAGCGCATCTGGCTGGCGGCGACCGCGCGTGGGTACGCGGTCAGCCCGCTGACCCAGGTGATCGAGGTGGCGCACACCCGCCAGCAGCTGCGGGCCGAGCTGGGGCTCACCGCGCACCCGGTGGTGCTGCTGCGGATCGGCCGGGCGCCGGTCACCGCCTCCTCGCACCGCCGCCGGCTGGCCGACGTGCTGGTGGAGGGCTGACCGGCCGGCCAGCCTCAGCCCGCGTGCCGGTCCTCCGCGAGCACCTGCCGGGCCCGTTCGAGCACCGGCCGGTACCCGCTGTCGGCGGCGATGCGTTCGGCCCGCTCGGCGGCCGACCGGGCGCCGAGCCGGTCGCCGGCGTCCAGGCGGGCCAGCGCCAGCGACGCCAGCGACTGCGCGATCAGGTACTGCATGCCCGACCCCTCGGCGCGGTACAGCGCCCGGTCGAGGGTGCTCACGGCCTGCGCCGGGCGTGCGGTAAGCCGGGCGACGTCGCCCAGCACCAGCAGCGCCGCGACCTCCGAGCGCCGGTCGCCGACGTCGCGGGCCAGCCGCAGCGCCGACCGGGCGGTGTGCTCGGCCGCCGGGTGCTCGCCCCGCTCGCGCTCGACCGTGGCCCGCACGATGAGCGACTGCGCCCGGTACTCCAGGTGGATGCGGGCGGTCCGGTCGGCGTCCAGCTCGGCCAGCCACTGCAGCGCCTGCTCGTACCGTCCGAGCGCGCAGGAGATCTGCGCGGCGGCCAGCCAGGCCTCGACGGTCAGCGCGCCGCCCTCGCCCAGCGACGGCCCGACCTCGGCCAGCGTCTGCTGGCACCAGGCCCAGGCCGAGGTGGCGTCGCCCCGGGCCAGGTCCAGGTCGGCCAGGCTGAGCAGCACGTGCGCGGTCTGCGCGCCCTGGGCCTGCAGCAGCCGGGACTGCTCGACCATCACCGCGCGGCCGGTCGCGACCTCGCCGCGCATCACCTGCACCACGGCCCGGTTCACCCGGTCGACCGCCTCGTTCTCGGCCGACCCGGCCAGCCGGGCGAACTCGATGGACTCGGTGAAGAACCGCTCGGCCGAGGCCAGCTCGCCCCGCCGGCCGTGGTTGACCCCGAGCTGGCGGAGCAGCGTCGTCGCGGCCAGCGGCGCGCCGCCTCCCTGGCCGACGCGACGCCGGCCAGCAGCGCCGGCTCCAGCACGCCGAGGTCGGCGAGCGGCCAGACCGCCCGGGCAGCCCGCTCGCCGAGCGCCCAGCCGCAGTCGTCCAGCCCCGACCGGAAGGCGTCGGTCATCGCGAGGGCGAACGCCTCGACATGCCCGGTCGGCGGGTCGGGCTGCCCGGCCGGCGTCCCGGCCGGGCAGTCCGGTGGCACCGGGATGCGCATCGGCCGGGTCGGGTCCCACCGCCGGACCGCGTCCTCGGCCAGCGCGATGAGATGGCCGAGCATCCGCCGCCGGGCCGCCGCCACCACCGCGGCCTGCTCGTCGTGCTGCAGGCAGTCCTCGGCGAAGGCCAGCACCAGGTCGTGCACCCGGTAGCGGTCCGGGCCGGCGGTGTCGAGCAGGCTGGCGTCGACCAGCAGGTCGAGCAGCCGGCGCGCCTCCTGCTCGTCGACCGCGTGCACCACCGCCGCGCTGCGCCGTTCGAAGGTGGACTGGTAGCACAGCGGCAGCAGCCGGAAGAGCGCCGCGGCCTCCGGCGCGAGCGCCTCGTAGGACCAGCGCAGCGCGCCGCGCACGCTCAGGTCGCTGCCGGCGTCGGTGAGGGCCAGCGCGGCCAGCCGGCCGCCGTCGTCGCCGGCCAGCTCGTCGGCGAACCGTTCGACCTCGGCCGCGCTGGCCCGGGACAGCCGCTCCCGGACGATGCGCAGCGCCAGCGGCAGGCCGCCGCAGTGCCGGGCGATCCGCTCGGTCACCGCCGCGTCGGCGCCGGCCGGCCCCACGTCGATCAGGCTGAGCGCGGTGGGGGCGGGCAGCCGGTCGAGCAGCAGCGTGTCGGCGCCGCCGATCGCGGCCAGCGAGCGCAGCGCGGTCCGGCTGGTGATGACGGTGACGCAGCCGGCGGTGCCCGGCAGCAGCGGCAGCACCTGCGCGGAGTCGCGGGCGTTGTCGAGCAGCAGCAGCAACCGCTTGCCCGCGACCGCGCTGCGGAAGGTCGCCGCGCGGGCCTCGGTGTCGGCGGCCAGCTCGGTGGTGGTCAGCCCGACGCTGCGCAGCAGCCGTTCCAGGGCGTCCACCGGTTCCAGGGGCGCGCCGGGGGAGTAGCCGCGCAGGTCGAGCCACAGCTGGCCGTCCGGGAACCGCGCCGCGACCTGGTGGGCCCAGCGCAGGGCCAGCGCGGTCTTGCCGATCCCGCCGGTGCCCGAGATGCCCACCACGAGCGGCGCGCCGTCGTCCTCGGCGGTCGCGAGCAGCGCGTCCAGCCGGCCGAGCTCGTCCGCCCGGCCGACCAGCACCCGGGGCGCGGCCGGCAGCTGGCGGGGCACCGCCGGGCTGCCGGGGGACGTCGCGAGCGGCGCGGCCGGAGTGCTGTCGAAGCGGTCGGCGGTGACCCGGAACAGCGCCTCCGCCCACTCCCGCTGCTCGCGCTCGGTGGCGCCCATCGCGATGACCAGGTCGTCCAGGCTGTCCGGCGGCGGCAGCCGGACGCCGCGGACGTAGGAGTGCACGGTGGACCGGGGGATGCCGGTGCGCCGGGCCAGCTCGTCCAGGCTCAGCCGGGCCCGCCGGGCGCCGTGCGCCGCCCGGCTGCGCAATAGGTCGAGCTCGCGGGCCAGGCCGGCGGCGGTGGTGATCCGCCGGGGGTCCGGTCCGGCCGTGTCAGCGTCGCCCATGCGCGGCGGTCGTGTTCGGCATGGTCACAGATTGTGACAGCTTGACCGGCTGCCTGCCGGCGGTACGGGTAACCGGACGAGTATTAGTTCGTGCAATACTTGCTCCATGCAATATTCGATCCGGCGCGGCACCGTGGCGCCTGCCGAACGGCCGGCCCACCTGGGCGACTTCACCGTCGACAGGCGGATGCTGCTGATCACCGGCTGGGCGGTGGTGGTGGGCGCGGCCAGTGCGGGCACCGCCTGGGCGCTGTTGCGGCTGATCGGCCTGATCACCAACGCGGTCTTCTACCAGCGGCTGGACACGGCGCTGGTCGCCCCGGGCGCGCACCGGCACGCGATGCTGCTGGTGCTGCTCGCCCCGGTCGCCGGTGGCCTGGTGGTCGGGCTGATGGCCCGGTTCGGCTCGGAGAAGATCCGCGGGCACGGCATGCCCGAGGCGATCGAGGCGATCCTGACCGGCGGCAGCCGGGTGGCGCCCCGGGTGGCGGTGCTCAAGCCGGTCTCGGCCGCGGTCAGCATCGGCACCGGCGGCCCGTTCGGCGCCGAGGGCCCGATCATCATGACTGGCGGCGCGGTCGGCTCGATGCTCGCCCAGCTGCTGCGGCTGACCGCCGACGAGCGCAAGACGCTGCTGGTGGCGGGCGCGGCCGGTGGCATGGCCGCCACCTTCAACTCGCCGCTGGCCTCGGTGCTGCTGGCCGTCGAGCTGCTGCTGTTCGAGTGGCGCCCGCGCAGCTTCGTCCCGGTGACCGCGGCGGCGGTGGTGGCCACCGTGGTGCGCGGCCCGCTGCTCGGCACCGCGCCGATCTTCGGGGTGAGCACCACAGGCGCCCACCTGAGCGTCGGTGCCGAGGCGCTGTGCCTGGTCACCGGCGTCACCGGCGGCCTGCTGGCGGTGGCCGCGACGGCACTGGTGTACCTGTCGGAGGACCTGTTCGCCAAGCTGCCCGTGCACTGGATGTGGTGGCCGGCGGTCGGCGGCCTGATCATCGGGGTCGGCGGCGCGATCGAGCCGCGGGCGCTGGGCGTCGGCTACGACGTGATCGACCAGCTGCTCACCGGTCGGGCCGGGCTCTCGCTGATCGTCGGCATCCTGGTGGTCAAGACGCTGATCTGGTCGCTGGCGCTCGGCTCGGGCACCTCGGGCGGTGTGCTGGCCCCGATGTTCATGATCGGCGGCGCGCTCGGGGCGCTGGAGGGTTCGGTGTTCCCGCACGTCTTCGGCGGCTTCTGGGCGATGATCGGGCTGGCCGCGGTGGTCGGCGGGGTGATGCGCTCGCCGCTGACCGGGGTCGTCTTCACCCTGGAACTCACCCACGCCTGGGCGGCGGTGCTGCCGCTGCTGGTGGGCTCGGTGACCGCCTACGCCCTCTCGACCCTGCTGCTCAAGCGGTCGGTGCTGACCGAGAAGATCGCCCGGCGGGGGCTGCACCTGACCCGGGAGTACACCACCGACCCGCTCGAGACGTTCTTCGCCGCCGACGTGATGGACCCTGACGCCCGGGTGCTGGCGCCCGACGAGCTGGCGCCCGACGAGCTGACGGCCGACGAGTTGGCGCCCGACGCCGCGCCGCCCGGGGCCCAGCGGCTCTTCCCGGTGGTCTCCGGCGGCCGGCTGCTCGGCGTGGTGCGGGCCGGTGCCGGCGCGGACCGGCGGCAGCTGATCGCCGACCCGGTGACGGTGTGCGCCGACGACACGCTGCGCCACGTGGCCAACGTCTTCGCCGAGTGCGGGGTGACCCGGGCGCCGGTGGTCAGCCGGGCCGAACCGGAGCGCTACCTCGGCCTGATCGAGCTCGCCGACCTGCTGCAGGCCCGGTTGCACGACCTGACCGAGGAGCACCGGCGCGAACGGCACCTGCGGGCGATCCCGTTCCGGCGCGGGCGCTACCCCGACCGGTCGGTGTCGCAGATCCGCAGCACCAGCAGCGCCACGTCGTCGTAGTCGCCGGGGCCGGCCCGGGTCAGCATGGCGTCGCAGATCTGCTCCGGCGAGCCGGCGCCGACCTCGCCGAAGAACCGGCGCAGCGCCTCGATGCTGTCGTCCAGGTCCTCCGCGCGGCGCTCCACCAGCCCGTCGGTGTAGAGCAGCAGCGTCGCGCCGACCGGCACCGGCACCGCGTACTCCCAGCGGCCGGTCTCCGGGGCGACCCCCAGCAGCAGCCCGGGCTTGGCGTCGAGCAGCACCACCTCGCCGTCCGGCAACCGGAGCATCGGCGGCGGGTGCCCGGCGCTGGACCAGGTCAGCTGCCGGCCTCGCCGGCTGTCCGAGGCCCAGGCCTCGATCCGGGCCAGCACCGCGGTGGCGAACACCCCGACGTCCAGCCCGCTGAGCGTCTCGTCCAGCCGGCGCAGCGCGGCGGCCGGCCCGTCGGTGCTGCTGTAGGCCTGGCCGCGCAGCAGGTTGCGGATCTGCGCCATCGCCGCGGCCGCTGCGGTGTCGTGCCCGGCCACGTCACCGACCGCCAGCACTGTGGCGCCGTCGGTGTCGACGAAGGCGTCGTAGAAGTCGCCGCCGATCCGGGCCTGCTCGGCGGCCGGCTGGTAGCGCACCGCGATCTGCAGACCCTCGGCCACGGACGGCGGCGTGAGCAGCGACATCTGCAGCGCCTCGGCCAGCCGGGCCACCTGGCGGGCGGCCGATCGCTCGGCCTGCTGGCGCCGGATCCGGTCCAGCGCCTGCCCGCACTGGGCGCTGAAGGCCTCCAGCAGCGCGATCTCGTCGTCCGGCACGTGGTGCTCGGTGCGCCAGCCGACGGCCAGCGAACCGATCACCGTGCTGCCCGAGCGCAGCGGGAAGAACGCCCAGGCCGCCCGGTTGGTCTCGCTGTAACGGCGGGCGGCCACCGGGGAGAAGGCGCGCATGGCGGCCGGGTTGGGCAGCACCAGCCGGTGGCCGCTGCGGGCGACCTGGGCCATCGGCAGGTCGCTGTCCAGCGGCTGCCGCCAGTCGGGCAGGTGGGCGACGCTGGCGCTGGTGGTGATCAGCAGCTCGTCGTCCTGCCGCACCGCGACCATGCCGGCGTCCGCGCCGAGCACCACCACGGCACGCTCGACGACGTGGTTGACCAGCTCCTCGATCGTCCCGGCGCCGGCCATCGCGACCGTCGCGCTGATCAGCTGGCGCAGCCGGCCGGCGGCCAGATCCTGGGCCTGCTCCACCAGCCGCAGCCGCTCCCGGTCGGGGTCCGCGCTGCCGTCCAGCCCGGTCACCACCAGCCGGGGCTCGCCGTCCTCGGCCGGCACCGGTGAGAGCACCAGCTCGATCGCGCGCCGGTTGCGCTCGGCGTCGACGTAGTCCGACCGCACCCGCAACGGGGCCGAGCCGGCGAGCGCGTCGCGGCACCACCGCTCGACCCGGGCGGCGACGGCCGGGTCGGCAGCCCACCAGCCGCACTGCCAGAACAGCTCGCCGAGCACCTCCGCACGCCGGTAGCCGCAGCCGGCGACGGCGCGCTCGTTGGCCTCCAGCACCCGGCCGGCCCGGTCGAGCACCCAGCTCAGGAGCAGCGGGGTCTCGTGCAGGCTGTGCAGCCACCGGTCCGCGAACGCCGCGGAGGCGCCGGACCGGGCAGCGGCGTCGTCGGGCTGGTCGGGCACGGCGGGCACCTCCGGTCTGCGCTGGGCGGGCTGTGCTGCTGCGAGTCTGGCAGGACGGTCCAGCATGCCATCGGGCGGCAGCCGGCGCAGGCACCGTGCCGGTCTAGGCTGGCGCGGCCCGATGCGGACCGGCCGCGCCGGGGGACCGACAGCAGAGGAGCGCGGCGGTGGCCTCCGGCATCCAGGTGATCGTGCTGAACGGCGGGTCGAGCTCCGGCAAGTCCGGCATCGTCCGCTGCCTGCAGGCGATCCTGCCGCAGCCGTGGCTGCGGATGGGGGTCGACGACCTGATCGAGGCGCTGCCCGCCGGGGCCGGCGGGATCGGCTTCGGCCCGGCCGGTGAGGTGAGTGTCGAGGAGGAGTTCCGGGCGCACGAACGGGCCTGGCTGGCCGGCGTGGCGGCGATGGCGCGCGCCGGTGCCCGGGTCATCGTCGACGACGTGTTCCTCGGCGGTGCGGCCTCCCAGGAGCGCGTCCGAACGGCGCTGGCCGGGCTGACGGTGCTGTGGGTCGGCGTCCGGTGCGACGCCGCGATCGCCACCGCCCGGGAGCTGGCCCGGGGCGACCGGGCGCGCGGCATGGCCGCGGCCCAGGCGGCGGTGGTGCACGAGGGGGTGCGCTACGACCTGCAGGTGGACAGCGGCCGGGCCGAGGCGCTCGACTGCGCCCGGGCCATCGCCGAGCGCGTCGGCTGAGGCGTCCGGAAGTCGATCATTGCCCGTTGTGCAGGGGGCGTTGTCAAACGCACAACGTTAGGCTACGTTGGCCGGGTTTTACTCGGTTTGCGTCCGCTCCCAGGAAGTGTCTCCGTGCCGATTCTCGGTCGAATTGGTGCTCCCGTGCCGCGCGAGCGCCGCCGGTGAGCGCCGGGGTGTCGGCCGCCGTGCTCCGCAAGTTCGGCGGTCCCGAGCTGCTGCGCGTGGAGCAGATCGGCGAGCCGGTCTGCGAGCCGGGCGCCAGCCTGGTCGACGTCACCTACGCCGGGCTCAACTTCGACGACCTCGAGCACCGCCGGGGCGCCGAGCCTCGCATCCAGCTGCCCACCGTGCTCGGGGTCGACGTCGTCGGCCGGCGGCGGCGCGACGGCAGCCGGGTGGTGGCGCTGATGCGTCGCGGCGGTGGGTACGCCCAGGTCGTCGCCGCCGCGGACGCGCACACGGTGCAGGTGCCCGACGACATCGACGACGCCCAGGCCATCGCCCTGTACGAGCAGGGCGCCACCGCGTACGGGGCGCTGAAGCTGGCCGGCCGGTTCCAGCCGGGCGACTCGGTGCTGGTCACCTCGGCCGCGGGCGGGGTCGGGCACCTGGCCGTGCAGCTGGCCGTCGCGCTGCAGGCCGGGCCGGTGATCGGCATCGCCTCCACCCCGGCGAAGCGGGCCGCGGTGCTCGAACTCGGCGCCGACTTCGCCCTGGCCCCGGACCAGATCGAGACGGTGCGGGCGATCACCGGCGGCCGCGGCGTCGACCTGGTCGTGGACGGCAACGGCGGCGCGCAGGCGGCCGCGGCGCTGGCCGCGCTGGCCCCGTTCGGGCGGCTGGTCTCCTACGGCTGGCGGGGCGGCGCGCCCGGCTACGGGTGGCTCGACGTCAGCACCGAGGACCTGGCCGAGTCCTCGATCGGGGTGGCCGGCTTCTGGATGCGGCACGTCGTCGACGACCGGCCGCTGCTCACCGGCATCGTCGACGAGCTCTTCGCGCTGGCCCGCGCCGGCCGGCTCACCGCCCGGATCGACCGGGTCTGGCCGCTGACCGAGATCGCGGCGGCGCACCGGCAGTTCGCCGCCCGCACGACCGTCGGGAAGGTCCTCGTCGACGTGCGCGGGGTGGCCTGAGCATGCTCAGCCGGTACTGCCGCACCAGCCTGTGCACGCCGGCCACCGCCGTCGAGCGCTATGCCAGCTGCCACGCCTCCGGCGCCGACCTGTGCGTGGTCGACCTGGAGGACGCCGTCCCGCCGCTGCGCAAGGACGAGGCCCGGCGGGCCGCCGTCCGGTTCTTCACCGCGGCCGCGGACCTGCCGGTGCGCTGCGCGATCCGGATCAACCCGGTCGTCGAGGCCGACGGGCTGCGCGACCTGCTGGCGCTGCGGGAGTTCCCGGTGCCGCCGCGGGTGGTGCACGTCCCGAAGGTGGAGTCGCCGCGGGACCTGGAGATCGTCACCGGGGTGCTCGGCGGTGGGGTCGAGCTGTTCGCGGTGATCGAGACCCCGCTCGGCGTGCAGCGGCTGCCCGAGATCGCCGCCGCCGGCCACGGCCTGCGGGCGCTGATCTTCGGAGCCGCCGACTACGCCGCCGCGCTGGGCATCGGGCTGGCCTGGCAGCCGCTCGTGCCGGTCCGCTCGGCGATCGTGACCAGCGCGCGGGCCAACGACCTGTACGCGATCGACGCGCCGACCTTCGACCTGGCCGACCGGGCGCTGCTGCGGCAGGAGTGCCGGTGGGGCCGGGAGCTCGGCTTCAGCGGCAAGATCGCGCTGCATCCCGAGCAACTGCCCGTGATCACCGAGGCGTTCTCGCCCAGCGAGGCCGAGATCGAGCACGCCTCCCGGGTGGTGCGGGCCGCGCTGCGCAGCGGAGACGCGGTGACCACCGTCGACGGCCGGATGGTCGGCAAGCCCTTCTTCGCGGCGGCGCAGCGGCTGCTCGCCGAGTTCGGCCCCATCGCCCGGACCGCCCACACCGAAAGCGTGATGCCATGACCGGCACGACCCTCGACCCCGCGCCGGACGTGCGGGGTGCCCGGACCCACCGCAACAGCGCCGCGCTGGTCGGCACCGCCGACCCGGTCTGGCAGGCGGCCGCGGACAGCGGGCTGATCGACCTGGTCGTCGACCACGAGTCCAACAACCGGCTGCTGCTGCCCGGCTCCGGGCACGCCTTCGCCAACATGGTGTCCTGCTCCTACCTCGGGCTGAACCGGCATCCCGCGGTGCTGCAGGGCGTCGTCGACGCGGTGCGCGAGACCGGGACGATCGAGCTGATGACCTCCACCACCCGGATCCGGCCGAGCATCCAGGCCCGGCTGGAGGAGGAGCTGACCGACCTGTTCGGCGCGCAGGCGCTGCTGGCCACCACCTGCACCGCGGTGTCGGCCGGCGTGCTGCCGCTGCTGGCGTCCGGGCACCTGGCCCCGGGCGGGCCGCGGGTGATGGTCTTCGACCGGTTCGCGCACTTCTCCATGTCCTACGTCAAGGCCATCTGCGCCGAGGAGAGCCTGGTGCTCACCTGCGGCCACAACGACCTGGACCAGCTGGCCGAGATCTGCCGGACGTACCCGAGCGTGGCCTACGTCGGGGACGGGGCGTACTCGATGGGCGGCGCCGCGGCGCTCGACGGCCTGCTCGACCTGCAGCAGCGCTACGGGCTCTACCTGTTCATCGACGACTCCCACTCGGTGTCGATCCTGGGCGAGCGCGGCGAGGGCTTCGTCCGCTCGCACACCGAGGTGGGCG
>DATJNU010000173.1:0-14659 GCA_035507775.1 Jatrophihabitans sp. | reverse complement strand
CTCCGAGGTGCCGTTGACCGATGGATTGAGCATCGCGGCGCTGAACGGGCCGTCCTCGACGGTCGTGTCCGGTGATGTGGCTGCGCTGGATGCGCTGCTGGCGCAGTGTGAACTGACCGGCGTCCGGGCGAAGCGGATCGCGGTGGACTACGCCTCGCACAGCGCGCACGTGGACGAGCTGCGTTCTGAGCTGCTGAACGTCCTGTCCGGCATCAGCCCTCAGTCATCGGACGTGCCGTTCTACTCGACGGTGACGGGGGAACGCCTCGACACCGCGGAACTCACCGCCGAGTACTGGGTGCGCAACCTGCGCGAGCCGGTGCGCTTCGCGCCCGTCATCGAACACCTGGCACGCACCGGTCATGGGGTCTTCGTCGAGGCCAGCCCGCACCCGGTGCTCACCGTCGCCATCGGCGAATCCCTCGACGGGACAGGCGCAATCACCACCGGAACGCTGCGCCGCGACGAGGGCGGCGCGCACCGGTTCCTGCTGTCCCTCGCCGAAGCCTGGACCCACGGCGCAGGAGTCGACTGGACCGCCATCACCGGCACCGCGCCGGCGGCCCAGCTGGCCGACCTGCCGACGTACAGCTTCCAGCGCGAGCGGTACTGGCTCGAGGCCGGCACCGGCCGGCCCGGTGACCCGGCCCGGCTCGGCCTGGCCGCCGTCGGCCACCCGCTGCTCGGCGCCGCCGTCCCGATCGCCGGCACCGGCACCCTCGTGCTGACCGGCCGGCTCTCCACCCGCACCCAGCCGTGGACCGCCGAGCACGCGGTCGGCGGCACCGTGCTGCTGCCGGGGACCGCCTTCGTCGAGCTGGCCATTCGCGCCGGTGACGAGGCCGGCTGCCCGGAGCTCGAGGACCTGACGCTGGAGGCCCCGCTGGTGCTGCCCGGCCGGGACTCGGTCGACCTGCAGGTCGTGCTCGACCCGCCGGACGCGCACGGGCGCCGGGCGCTGGCCATCCACGCCCGGGCCGAGGGCACCGACACCTGGCTCCGGCACGCCACCGGCCTGCTGAGCAGCAGCCACAGCACGAACGGCACCGACCCGGCGCTGGCAGCCTGGCCGCCGGCCGGGGCCGAGCCGGTCGACATCACCGGCTTCTACCCGGCCATGCTCGGCGCGGGCTACCTCTACGGGCCGGCGTTCCAGGGCCTGCGGGCGGTCTGGCGCAGCGGTGCCGAGGTCTTTGCCGAGGTGGCGCTGCCGGCCGAGCTGCACCGGCAGGCCGAGGCGTTCGGCCTGCACCCGGCGCTGCTCGACGCCGCCCTGCAGGCGATGGGCTTCGGCTCGTTCGTCGAGGGTGACGCGCAGGTGCTGCCGTTCGCCTGGTCCGGGGTGGCGCTGGCCGCCACCGGCGCGACCGCGCTGCGAGTGCGGATCGCCCCCGCCGGCCCGAACGCGATCAGCGTGCAGGCCGCGGACTCCGACGGCCGGCCGGTCGCCCGGATCGAGCGGCTCGCGCTGCGGCCGGCCTCGGCCGGCCAGCTGGCCGCCGCCGCGAGCGGTCCGGACGCGCTGTTCCGGCTGGCCTGGACCGCGCTGGACCTGACCGCGCTGGAGGCCCCGGACACGACGGCCGAGCTCAGCGTGCAGACCCTGACCGGCATCGAGGAGCTGCCGACCGGCGCGGCCGACGTGCTGGTGCTGCCGCTGGCTGCCGGGCCGGACGACACCGACGAGACGGTGCTGACCGATGAGACGGTGCTGGCCGGACTGCTCGGCCCGCTCCAGGACTGGCTCGCCGACGAGCGCGCGGCCGATTCCCGGCTGGCCGTCGTCACCCGGGGCGCGGTCTCGACCAGGCCCGGCGAGGACGTCCCGGCGCTGGCGCTGGCCGGCGTCTGGGGCCTGCTCCGGTCGGCCCAGTCCGAGCATCCGGACCGGCTGCTGCTGATCGACACCGACAGCAGCTACAGCGACACCGACAGCGCGGTCCGGCTCGCGGTCGCGGCCGGCGAGCCGCAGCTCGCCCTGCGCGACGGTGCGCTGCTGGTGCCGCGGCTGGCCCGGGGCGGTGCGGACGGTGCGCTCACCGTGCCGGATCGGACGGCCTGGCGGCTGGACACCACCGAGCCCGGCACCCTGGAGAACCTGGCCCTGGTGCCGTTCCCGGAGGCCGAGGCACCGCTGGCCGAGGGCCAGGTCCGGATCGCGGTCCGCGCGGCCGGGCTGAACTTCCGCGACGTGCTGATCGCGCTCGCCATGTACCCGGGCGCGGGCTTCCTCGGCAACGAGGGTGCCGGTGTCGTCACCGAGGTCGGGCCGGGGGTGACCGGCTTCGCGGTCGGCGACCGGGTGCTCGGCATGCTGCCGGGCGGGTTCGGCCCGGTGACGGTGGCCGATTCCCGGCTGCTGGCGCCGATGCCGGCCGGCTGGAGCTTCGAGCGGGCCGCGGCGGTGCCGATCGCGTTCGCCACCGCCTGGTACGGCCTGGTCCACCTCGGCGGCCTGGCCGCCGGTCAGCGGGTGCTGGTGCACGCGGCGGCCGGCGGGGTCGGGATGGCCGCCGTCCAGCTCGCCCAGCACCTCGGGGCCGAGGTGTACGCGACCGCCAGCCAGGGCAAGTGGCCGGCCGTCCAGGCCCTGGGGGTGCCGTCCGACCGGCTGTTCTCCTCCCGCGACACGGGATTCTCCGCCGGCGTGCTGGCTGCGACCGGTGGCGCCGGGGTGGACGTGGTGCTCGACAGCCTGGCCGGTGACTTCGTCGACGCCTCGCTCCGGCTGCTGCCGCGCGGCGGCCGGTTCCTGGAGATGGGCCGCACCGACGTGCGCGACGCAGCGACCGTGGCCGCCGAGCACCCCGGGGTGGCCTACCGCGCCTACGACCTCGCCGAGGCGGGGCCGGCGGAGATCGGCGCGATCCTGCGGCAGGTCGTCGAGCTGCTCCGGGACGGCCGGCTGCCCGGCCACCCGCGCCAGGTGTGGGACGTCCGGCAGGCGCCGGCCGCGTTCCGGCACATGAGCCAGGCCCGGCACGTCGGCAAGCTGGTGCTCACCATGCCCCGGGCGCTCGACCCGGACGGCACCGTGCTGATCACCGGCGGCACCGGCACCCTCGGTGCGCTGCTGGCCAGGCACCTGGTGACCGCGCACGGCCAGCGGCACCTGATCCTGGCCAGCCGCAGCGGCCCCGACGCGCTCGGCGCCGGGGCACTGCGCGAGGAGCTGGTCGAGCTGGGCGCCGAGGTGACGATCGCCGCCTGCGACGTCGCCGACCGGGCACAGCTGGCCGGGCTGCTGGCCGGGGTGCCCGCCGACCACCCGCTCACCGGCGTGGTGCACGCGGCGGCCGCGCTGGACGACGGCGTCTTCGCCGGGCTCACCCCGGACCGGCTCGGCACCGTGCTGCGGGCCAAGGCCGGGGCGGCGCGGCTGCTGCACGAGCTGACCGCCGACGCCGACCTGGCCGTCTTCGCGCTGTTCTCCTCCGCCTCCGGGGTGTTCGGCACGCCGGGGCAGGCCAACTACGCGGCGGCCAACACGGTCACCGACGCGCTGGCCGCGCACCGGCAGGCCGCCGGACTGCCCGCGGTGTCGCTGGCCTGGGGCTACTGGGAGCAGGCGACCGGCCTGACCGGCCACCTCGCCGACGGTGACGTCGGCCGGATGAGCCGCGGCGGTGCCCGGCCGCTGACCACCGCCCAGGGGCTGGCGCTGTTCGACGCCGGGCTGGCGTCGACCGAGTCGCTGCTGGTGCCGATCCGGCTCGACCTCGCCGGGCTGCGCAGCCAGGCCGGGGCCGGAGCGCCGGTGCCGCCGCTCTACCGCGGCCTGGTCCGGGCCCCGGCCCGCCGGGCGGTGGCCGCCGCGGCGGGCGACCCCGACGCGCTGGCCGACCGGCTGGCCCGGCTGGCGCCCGAGCAGCGGCACGCCGCGATGCTCGACGTGGTGCGGGGGCACGTCGCCACCGTCCTCGGCCACTCCTCGACGCAGGCGGTGGATCCGGCGCGCGGCTTCGTCGACCTGGGCTTCGACTCGCTCACTGCCGTCGAGCTGCGCAACCGGCTCGGCGCGGCCACCGGGGTGAAGCTGCCGGCCACGGTGGTCTTCGACTACCCGTCGGCCGACGCGCTGGCCCGGTTCCTGCTGGTCGAGGTGCTGCCCGAGTCGGCCGAGGACGTCGACGCCGAGTTCGAGGCCGTCCTCGATAGCGACCCGACAGGCGCCCAGCCCGCCGGCCCGGACCCCGATGCGATCGCCGACATGGATGTCGACGCCCTCATCCAGCTCGCCCTCGGCAACAACCCGTAACCCCCGCCCCACCCACCGCCGCCGCCCTACCGAGTGCCCTGGAGCGACCATGACCACCACGCCCGACCGGCTCGTCGAGGCGCTGCGCACCTCGCTGACCGACAACGAGCGGCTGCGCCGGGAGGTCCAACGGCTCACCGCCGCGGCGGCCGAGCCGGTGGCGATCGTGGGCATGGCCTGCCGGTTCCCCGGCGGCGCGGATTCCCCCGACGCGCTCTGGCAGTTGCTCGAACGCGACGGCGACGCGATCGGCGACCTGCCGGCCGACCGGGGCTGGGACCTGGCCGCGCTGCGCCGTTCTGACCCGGACCGACCCGGCAACACGAATCCGCCGCAGGGTGGCTTCGTCTACGAGGCGGCCGAGTTCGACCCGGCGTTCTTCGGCATCTCCCCGCGCGAGGCGCTGGCGATGGACCCGCAGCAGCGGCTGCTGCTGCACACGTCCTGGGAGGCGTTCGAACGGGCCGGCATCGACCCGGGCACGCTGCGCGGTAGCCGCACCGGCGTCTTCGTCGGCGCCTCGCACACCGGCTACGGCGACGGCGTCGAGGAACTGCCCGAGGGGGTGGCCACCTACTCGATCACCGGCATCTCCGCCAGCGTGACCTCCGGCCGGCTGTCCTACGTGTACGGGCTGGAGGGCCCGGCGGTCACCGTCGACACCGCCTGCTCCTCGGCGCTGGTGGCGACGCACCTGGCCGGCCGGGCGCTGCGGGCCGGCGAGTGCACGCTGGCCCTGGCCGGCGGCGCGGCGGTGATGTCGGTGCCGGGACCGTTCCTGGGTTTCAGCGGCGTCGGCGTGATGGCCGAGGACAGCCGCTGCAAGGCGTTCGCCGCGGCGGCCGACGGCACCGGTTTCGCCGAGGGTGCCGGGCTGCTGCTGCTCGAACGGCTCTCGGACGCCCGCCGCAACGGCCACCGGGTGCTGGCCGTGATCCGTGGCTCGGCCGTCAACCAGGACGGTGCCAGCAGCGGCCTGACCGCCCCGAACGGGCCGTCCCAGCAGCGGGTGATCAAGGCGGCGCTGGCCGATGCCCGGCTGGTGGCGGCCGACGTGGACGCGGTGGAGGCGCACGGCACCGGCACCGCGCTCGGCGACCCTATCGAGGCGCAGGCGCTGCTGGCCACCTACGGCCGCGGCCGGCCGGCCGAGCGGCCGCTCTGGCTGGGCTCGGTGAAGTCGAACCTCGGCCACACCCAGGCCGCCGCCGGGGTGGCCGGCATCATCAAGATCGTCCAGGCATTGCAGCACGAGCTGCTGCCGCGCACGCTGCACGTGGACGCACCGACGCCGCTGGTCGACTGGTCCGCCGGCGGGGTGGCGCTGCTGACCGAGCCGGTCGCCTGGCCGGCCGGCGAGCGCGCGCGCCGGGCCGGGGTGTCGTCGTTCGGCATCAGCGGGACGAACGCGCACGTCATCGTCGAGGAATCACCTGCCTTCGACGAGGAGATCGAGCCCGCGGCGGTCGTCGAGCCGGTGCTGGCCGGTGCGCTGGCCTACCCGGTGTCGGCCCGGTCCGAACGCGGACTGCAGGCGCAGGGCGCCCGGCTCGGCGCCCACCTGCGTGCCGTTGCCGCGCCGGACCTGGCCGGCCTGCCTGGTGAGGCCGTTGCCCGGTCGCTGGCCACCACCCGGGCGCAGCTGTCGCACCGGGCGGTGGCCATGGGCGAGGCCGGGTTGCGGGCGCTGGCGGAGGGGCTGCCGTCGGCCGACCTGGTGTCCGGGGTTGTGGGGGATTCCCGGGTGGTGCTGGTGTTTCCGGGGCAGGGGTCGCAGTGGGCGGGGATGGCGGTGGAGCTGCTGGAGTGCTCGCCGGTGTTCGCGGCGCGGATCGCCGAGTGTGAGGTTGCCCTGTCGGCGTATGTGGACTGGTCGTTGACCGCGGTGCTGCGGGCCGGGTCGGGGTTGGATCGGGTGGATGTGGTGCAGCCGGTGCTGTGGGCCGTGATGGTGTCCCTCGCTGCGGTGTGGCGGGCGTGTGGGGTGCAGCCGGCTGCGGTGGTGGGGCATTCGCAGGGTGAGATCGCCGCCGCGTGTGTCGCCGGTGCTTTGACGCTCAACGACGGCGCGAAGGTGGTGGCGCTGCGGAGCCGGGCGCTGCTGGCGCTGGCCGGTCGGGGTGGCATGGTCTCGGTCCCGCTGCCCGCTGCCGAGGTGCGGTTGACCGAAGGATTGAGCATCGCGGCATTGAACGGCCCGTCCTCGACGGTGGTCTCGGGTGACGTGGCGGCACTCGATGCGTTGCTGGCTCAGTGCGAAAAAGACAACGTTCGCGCCAAGCGGATTGCGGTGGACTACGCCTCGCACAGCGTGCACGTGGACGAGCTGCGTGCTGAGCTGCTGAGCGTCCTGTCCGGCATCGCACCGCAGACCTCGGACGTGCCGTTCTACTCGACGGTGACGGGCGAACGCCTCGACACCGCGGAACTCACCGCCGAGTACTGGGTGCGCAACCTGCGCGAGCCGGTGCGGTTCGCACCCGTCATCGAGCAGCTCGCAAGCACTGGTCACGGCGTCTTCGTCGAGGCCAGCCCGCACCCGGTGCTGACCGTCGCCATCGGCGAATCCTTCGACGGCACAAGCGCAATCACCACCGGAACACTGCGACGGGACGAGGGCGGCGCGCACCGGTTCCTGCTATCCCTCGCCGAAGCGTGGACCCATGGCGCAAAAGTCGACTGGACCGCCATCACCGGCCCCGGCCAGACCGTCGACCTGCCCACCTACCCGTTCGACCGGCAACGGTTCTGGCTCACCGCGGGCCGCACCTCGGCGAAGCCGAGCGACGCCCGGCATCCAGGCACGATGCGTGACGAGCAGGACGCCGCGCTCTGGGACGCGATCGAGTCTGGCGATGCCGCCGCGTTCAGCGCACTGCTCGGCCACGGCGAGGGCCCCGGCGGCGGCAACGGCAGTGGCAGTGGCAGCGGCAGCGGCAACGACAACGGCCACGGAACCAGCGACAGCAACGGGATCGAGACAGTGCTGGCCGCGCTGCGCGGCTGGCGGGAACGGCGCCGCGGCCACGACCGGATCGACGGCTGGCGTTACCGGGTGGCCTGGTCACCGGTCGCCACCGGCCGCGAGCCGGTACTGTCCGGACGCTGGCTGCTGATCGTCCCCGAGACAGGTGACCAGCACGCCGGCGTGACCGCGCCAGACCTCGCGACCTGGCAGGCCGGCCTGGCCCGGCGGGGCGCCGAGGTCACGGTGCTGGCGGTGGACCCGGCTCGCACCAGCGGCGCCGCCCTGGCCGAACTGGTCCGCGGCGTGGCCCCGTCCCCGTCCGGCGTGCTGTCGCTGCTGGCCGCCGACGAGCGCGATCACCCGGAGGCTCCCGGCGTCCCGGCCGGCCTGGCCGGCACGGTGGCGCTGGTGCAGGCGCTGCTCCAGCTGGGTGGCACCGCTCCGCTGTGGTGCCTGACCCGGGGCGCCGTCTCGGCCACCCCGGGCGAGCACGCCGGCAGCCCGGCGCAGGCGCAGCTCTGGGGGCTGGGCCGGGTGGTGGCGCTGGAGCAGCCGCAGCTGTGGGGCGGCCTGGTCGACCTGACCGCCGAGCCGGTGACCGACCGGCTGGTCGAGCGGGTGGCCGGAATCCTCGCGGGCATCGGCGACGAGGACCAGCTGGCGGTGCGCCCGTCCGGCATCGTCGCCCGGCGGCTGGTGCCGGCCCCCGCCGCACGAACCCAGGCCTGGCAGCCGCGCGGCACCGTCCTGGTCACCGGCGGCACCGGGGCGCTCGGCGCGCACGTGGCCCGCTGGCTGGCCCGCAACGGTGCCGCCCGGCTGGTCCTGACCAGCCGGCGCGGGATCGACGCCCCGGGTGCCGGTGACCTGGCCGACGAGCTGGCCGCGCTGGGCGTGGATGTCCGGGTGGCGGCCTGCGACGCGGCGGACGCGGACGGGCTGCGCGCCGCGCTGGCCGACCTGCCCGCCGACCAGCCGCTGACCGGGGTGGTGCACGCGGCGGGCATCGGCCGGGCGGGCACCGTCGACGCCCTCGACCTGGCCGAGCTGGCCGAGGTCGGCGCGCCGAAGGTGGCCGGCGCGCTGGCCCTGGAACGGGTGGTCGACGAGCTGCTGGGCGACGGCGAGGACCTCGACGCGTTCGTGCTGTTCTCCTCCAACGCCGGCGTCTGGGGCAGCGGCGGCCAGGCGGCGTACGCGGCCGCCAACGCTGCCCTGGACGCGCTCGCCGAGCGACGCCGGGCCCGCGGCCGGACGGCAACCTCGATCGCCTGGGGCGCCTGGGGCGGTGGCGAGGGCATGCTGGCCGACGGCGAGGTGCGCCGGATGCTGGAGCTGCGCGGCCTGCAGGAGATGCCGCCGGAGCTGGCGATGCAGGCGCTCGCCCAGGCCGCCGGTCAGCCGGCGGCGACCGTCTCGGTGGCGGCCGTGGACTGGCCCCGGTTCGCGCCGAGCTTCACCGCCCGGCGGCCGTCCCCGCTGCTGGCCGAGCTGCCGCAGCTGCGATCCGCCGAGGCCGAACCTGCCGGGCCGGACGGGGTCCCCGGGCTGCGCGCCCGGCTGGCCGGCCTGCTGCCGCGCCAGCGGGAGGAACTGCTGCTGCAGGCGGTCCGGGAGCAGGCCGCCGACGTGCTCGGGCACCCGGTCGAGGTGGTCGAGCCGGCGGCGGCGCTGCGCGAGCTCGGCCTGGACTCGATCGTCGCGGTGGACGTGCGCAACCGGCTCGCCCGGCTGACCGGCCTGCGGCTGCCCGCGTCGCTGGTATTCGACCACCCGACGCCGCAGGCGCTGGCCAGGTTCCTCGACGGCGCCCTGACCGATACCCCCGAACCCGCAGTAGCCACGATCGAAACACCCTTCACCGCAATGGAAAAACCCGCAGCAGCAGAGCCCGACTCCACCGACGACCCGGTGGTGATCGTCGGCATGGCCTGCCGGCTGCCCGGCGGCGTCGACACCCCCGACAAGCTCTGGCAGGTGGTGACCGACGGCGCCGACGTGGTGGGCCCGGCGCCGACCGACCGCGGCTGGGAGGGCCTCGACCTGGCCCGGATCCTGGCCGCCCCGGAGGAGATCCGGTTCCTGGAGCACGGCGGCTTCCTGCGCGACGTGGCCGACTTCGACCCGGAGTTCTTCGGCATCGAGCCGGCCGAGGCGGCGGCGATGGACCCGCAGCAGCGGCTGCTGCTGGAGCTGGCCTGGGAGGCGCTGGAACGGTCCGGGCAGGCCGGCCGGACGCTGCGCGGCAGCTCCACCGGGGTCTTCGTCGGCACCTTCTTCCAGGGATACGCCTCCACCAACCGGCAGCCCCCGAAGGCGCTGCGCCCGTACCTGGCCGGCGGTAGCGCCCCGGCGATTGCGTCCGGCCGGCTGGCCTACGCGCTCGGCGTGGAGGGGCCGACGTTCACCGTCGACACCGGCTGTTCGTCCTCCGCGGTGGCGCTGCACGTGGGGGCCCGGGCGGTGGCGGCCGGCGAGTGCGACGCGGCGCTGGTCGGCGGCGTGACCGTGCTGTCGCACCCGATCGCCTTCACCACGCTGGGTGGCGGGGTCGCGCCGGACGGCCGGTGCAAGCCGTTCTCGGCCGCGGCCGACGGCACCGGTTGGGGTGAGGGCGCCGGCATGCTGGTGCTCGAACGGCTGTCCCGGGCCCGCCGCGAGGGGCACCCGGTGCTGGCGGTGATCCGCGGCTCGGCGATCAACCACGACGGTGCCACCGCCGGGCTGACCGATCCGAGTGGGGCCTCGCAGGAACGGGTGCTGCGCGCCGCCCTGGCCGCGGCCGGCGTGCCGGCCGCGTCGGTGGATGTCGTCGAGGCGCACGGCACCGGCACCCCGCTGGGCGACGCGGTCGAGGCCGAGGCGGTGCATGCCGTCTACGGCGCGCACCGGCAGCCGGGGCAGCCGGTGCGGCTGGGCACGGTCAAGTCGAACATCGGCCACCCGCAGGCCGCCTCCGGCGTGGTCGGCGTGATCAAGACCGTGCTGTCGTTGCAGCATGATCGGCTGCCGGCGATGCGCGATCACGGTGCCGCCAGCCGGCTGGTGGACTGGTCGGGAGGCACCGTCGAGCTGCTGACGCGGGACGTCCCGTGGCCGCGCGGCTCCCGGCCCCGGCGGGCCGGCGTGTCGTCGTTCGGCGGCAGCGGCACCAAGGTGCACGTCATCCTGGAGGAGGCGCCACAGCCCGGCCCGGCAACGCAGCCCGGCTCAGCAACACAGCTCGACCCGGCACCGGCGCCGGCGGAACGGCCGTTGCCGCTGGTGCTCTCCGGTCGCACCGAGCAGGCGCTGCGCGCGCAGGCCGCACGGCTGGCGGACTTCCTGCAGGAACAAGGTGAAACTCGCACCGCGGCGCTGGCCGGCGCGCTCGCTCGCCGGTCGCCGTTCGGGCACCGGGCGGTGGTCCTTGCCGCCGACGACCTGCCGGCCCGGCTGGCCGCGCTGGCCGCCGGGGCGGACGATCCCGCGGTCGTGCGCGGTCAAGCCGGCGACGGTTCGGAGCAGGTGCTCCTCGGGTTCTCGTTCCCGGCCCGTCCCGGGACCGCACCGGTGGACGAGGTGTGCCGGGAGTTCCCGGCCTTCGCCGAGGCCTGGGAGCGGGCGTGGGGCCCGGTGGCCGCCCGGGTGGGGTTGACCGTGGCCGGCCTGCTGCCGGAGCGCGCGGTCGCGGCGCTGGCCGAGGGGCGGGCATTCGCGGAGCAGCTGGCGTTGTTCGCGCTGGCGGCCCGGTCCGGGTTGCGCCCCCGCGCGGCGCTGGCCGCCGGGGTTGGCGCGGTCGCGGCGGCCTGCGCGGCCGGGCTCTGGACGCTCGACGGCGCGGTGACGGTGCTGGCCGCGCGGCAGGCGCCCGAACCCGGCGCTCTCGCCCGCGCGGTCTCGGCACTGCCCTGGGGCACGCCGGCGTTCCCGCTGCTCGACGCCGCCACCGGCCAACCGCTGACCGCCGAGAAGCTGGGGTCGCACGAGTTCTGGGACGCGGAATCCGTCGCCGCCACAGGCGAAACCGGACTGTCCGTGGCGCTGCCGATGACCCTGGCGGGGGAGGCCGGCACGGCGTGGTGGCAGGCGCTGGCCGAGGTGTTCGTGCGCGGGGTCGACGTCGACTGGGCCGGGGTGTTCGGCGCTGCCGACGCCAGCGGCATCCTGCCGGCACTGCCCACCTACCCCTTCCAGCGCGAGCGGTACTGGCTGTCCTCCGGCGACCTCGGCCGGCCGGACGGCACCGAGGAGCGCAAGCCGGTGACGGTCGACGACCGGACCCGCAAGGACGTGGTGCTGGAGTACTTCCGGCGGCTGAACGAGGGCGACGTCGAGCGGGTGCTGGAACTCTTCGCCGCCGACGCGGTGATCGAGGATCCGGTCGGCTCGGTGCCGCGCGAGGGTGCCGAGGCGCTGCGCGAGTACTACGAGATCACCATCGAGCAGGCCCGCTGCCGGGTGACGGTGGGGACGCCGGTCGGCGCCCAGGACGGCACCTCGGTGGCGATCCCGGTCACCGGCACCCTGGTCGCGCTGCAGGATCCCGAGCAGCGCGAGGTCAGCATCGACTGCGTCGACATCTTCGAGGTCGACGACGAGGGCCGGATCCACGACCTGCGGGTCTACTGGGGCACGACCGACTACTCGTTCTGAGGCGGGCCGGTTCGGGTAGAAAGTCCGCATGGAGACTCTCGACCTGACCGGCAAGGTAGTCATCGTGACCGGGGCGTCGTCCGGCATCGGGGCGGCGACGGCCCGGCTGCTGCACGAGGCCGGCGCCCACCCGGTGCTGGCCGCGCGCCGCGCCGACCGGCTGGAGCAGCTGGGCGAGGCACTCGGCGGCGCGCTGGCCGTCCCGACCGACGTCACCAGCCAGGCCGACCGGGACGGCCTCGTCCGGCGGACCCTCGACCGGCACGGCCGGATCGACGGCCTGGTGAACAACGCCGGCGTCGGCCTGCACAAGCTGCTGGTCGACACCGACCTGGACGAGTTCAGCCGGCTGCTGCAGCTCAACGTGGTCGCCGCGCTCGGCATGATGCAGGCAGTCCTGCCGGCCATGCGCGGCCAGGGCAGCGGCCGGATCGTCAACGTCTCCTCCGGCACCACCCGGATGGCCGCGCCCACGGTGAGCGCGTACGGCGCGAGCAAGGCCGCGCTCAACATGATCAGCGCGGTCGGCCGGGTCGAGCTGGCGTCCGATGGGATCGTCGTGTCCATGGTGCTGCCGTCGGTGACCGCCACCGAGTTCGACGGGGGAGTGTTCCAGCTCGGCGTCGAGGTGGTGCCCGGCCTCATCGTGCAGAGCTCGGAGTACGTCGCCCGGTTCATCCTGCGAGCGCTGCGCACCGGCGAGGAGGCCATCGACATCCCGCACGGCCCCGAACGCCCCGAACTCGTCCAGGTCTGAACAGCCGTGCAGGCACGCGTTCGTACTGCCAGCCCGATCAGGTGAGGTGGGGTGTTCGGTGGTGGGTGAGTTGTTCGGGGTGGTGCACCCAGTTGTGGCGTGGTCGTTGTCCGGGGTCGCGCCAGGTGGGTGTTTCCAGTACGGCCGGCCGTCGAGGAACACGATCGACCAGCCTTGTCGCGGTGCCTCTGAATTGTGGTAGCCGCATGCTGTTGCGAGGTTGTCGAGGTCGGTGGGGGCCGCCTCGTGCCCAGTCGGTGGCGTGGTGGATCCCGGATTGGGCCGCGGTGCGGTCACACCCTGGAAGGTGCAGCCACGGTCACGGGCGAACAGCGCCGTGCGCTGACCGGCGGCCAGCCGCCTGCCGCGGCCGTAGGCGAGGATGCCGAGTTCCTGGTCGAGCACGACGGGGATCACGCTCGCGTCGGCGGCCAACCGGAGTGCCTCACCGATCGACAGGGTGCTGCCGTGGTGGGTGGTCGCCTGCCCGGTGCGCCGTTCCAGATCGTTGAGCTCGACGGTGATGATCAGCTGCGCGGGCAGCCCGGCCTGGCTTGGCAGCTTGCCCGAGTCGAGCAGCACACGGCCGGCAGCCTCGAAAGCGTCGTGCCAGCGCTGCCCGACCGACCGGGTGTCCGCACCGAGCTCGTCGGCCTGGCGCTGCGCGGCGAGTGGGGTGAGCGCGGCCTGCCAGACCGCAGCGCAGGCCGGGGTGAGCAGGCCCTCGACCCGGACGGTGTCGTCCGGTCCCGGGCGGAACGACAGGCCACGCATCGCGGTCTGGCTGCGTTCGGTCGGTGCGGTGCCGTCCGGGTCGAGGTGGGCCAGGATGCGCTGGCCGAACTGCTTCAGGGTGCGCGGATCGTGCTCGGCCGCCAGTTCGACCAAGGTCGATTCCACGTGCGCGGCGTGCTCGACCCGGGCAGCGGGCGGCAACGTCTCGATGACATCAGCAACCACACCCGCGTGGTCACCACTCAACCCACGGGCGGCGAACGTCTCGGCGGCCAAGGGGTAAAGCGGTTCGAGGGGCGCACCGGTCAAAGACCGCCGCGAGGCAAACCGCGCCACTTGCTGCGCGATCCCCTTCGCCGCACGGCGGGTAACGGTCAGCTCGGCCTGGATCAGGTCCGGCAACCCCCGCAGTCCCAAGCCCTCGAAACCACGGGAATCCAACTCGGCGAGCACCGCAAGCTGCCGGTACTGCAACGAGATCAGCTCACGCTGCAACTCCCGCACCGACGAACGCAGCTCGGCCCCCGAGAGGTGGCCCAGCCCTGATTCGTCCATGTGTTCGATTATATGCCATGATTCGAGATTGACGCGTTTCCATAAGCCAATTCTCACCTACCGCTACGGGAGGGTGTGCTCTCCGGGCGTCGGCAGGGCAACTGCTGACGGACACGACGCAACCCACAACCCCGCCGGCAACGCAGGTCACCGTCCGCCTAGGCCATGGTCACCGGCACGCCGTGGTCGGCCACCGTGCCGAGCAGCACCGGTTCGGCATCGGTGCCCATCAGCTGCACGGTCACCTCGGCCGCCCGGTACTGAGCCTCGCCGTCCGACCGGTTCGTGCGGAACACCGGGCTCTCCATCGCGATATGGGCGATCGGCATCCGGTCGCCGGCCGCGCCGATGATCTCTGAGACGGTTGAGACCTCCGACGGCGGCCAGTACTGCCTGGTGACCGAATGCCAGACGACGGTCAACACGCCGTCATCGACGGATGATTCGAGAACGACCGACAACCACGAAGCGGCCGGAGCCTCATCCACCACGACCGGAAAGTCAGCAGCCACCGCCAGCGCGGCCTGCAGCCGCTCATGCCGGTGCAGGTCGTGCGGCCAGACGAACGAGGTCAGCCGCAGCCGGCCGCCCACCGAGCCGGCGTCGATCGGTGACAGGTCGCAGCCACGCCGCGAGATCACCTCGAAGTCAACGGGCGAAACCTCGCCGACGACGGAATCCGGAAACCGCAGCGGAGACGAAGCAGGCCCGTACGACCAGCCCTCGCCGGAGTAGTGGAACCGGTCCACGA
>DATJNU010000172.1:0-5046 GCA_035507775.1 Jatrophihabitans sp. | reverse complement strand
GCCGTCGCCGCGCTGGCCCCGGCCGTCACCCGGTGCTGGCTCGCCGGGGACGCGGTGGCCGGGGCGCTGGTCCGGGCGGCGGCCGCGGAGCTGGCACTGGCCGTCCGGGTGGCGGCCGCGGAGCTGGCACTGCCCCCCGGGTGGCGCTTCGTCGCCGCCGGCGGGGTGTTCCGCGGCTGCCCGGAGTTCTACCGGCTGGTCGGCGACCTGCTGCCGGCCACCGCCGGTGAGCGGCTGCTGGTGGCCGAGCCGGCCCGCGAGCTGGCCCGGGCGATGGCCCGGCCGGGCTGGGCGCGGGACTGGCCGGCCTGGGCCGGCCGGCTGTGCGGCCAGCTGGACCACCGGCCGGCGGTGTGCCATGCCGGCTGAGACGGCGGCGGCCGGGCAGCTCGGCGCCTGCCTGGCCGCGTACGGCGGCGCCGGGCTGGCCGCCGCCCTCGACGGGGTGACCGCCGCCGGGCTCTGCCTGGTCGACCTGCCGACCGACTCGACCCTGCGGCTGGCCGACTTCCGGACGCTGGCCGACCCGGCCGAGCGCCGGGCACTGGCCCAGCGGCTGCGCCGGGCCGGGATCGTGGTCGGCTGCGTCAGCAACAGCCGGGACAGCCAGCTGATCCTGGGCCCGCACGGGCCGCACACCGATCCGGTGCTGGCCGGCGACACCGCTGCCAAGCGGGCGCACGGGCTGGCCGCGGCGCAGGTCAGCATCGAGCTCGCCGCCGAGCTGGGCGCACCGTCGGTGCGCCTGATGCTCGGCTGCCCCGACCACTCGCTGTGGCTGGACTGGTGGGGCAGCGACCGGGGCTGGCAGGACAACCTCGACGCCTGGGTCACCGCGGCCACCCCGCTGGTGCGACAGGCCGCCCGGGCCGGCGTCCGGGTGCTGGTCGAGCCGCACCCCAAGCAGGTCTGCTACGACCCGCTCAGCATCGCGGCGCTGCTGGCCACCGCCGAGCAGGCCGGGGTGGCGCCGGGACTGTGCCTGGATCCGGCCAACGTCGCCGCGGTCGGGCACGATCCGGTCGAGCTGCTGCGGGGCTGGGGGCCGGCGCTGGCGGCCGTGCACGTCAAGGACCTGCAGCGCTGGACCGGCACCGGCCGGCCACCCGGCAGCGGCTGGTCGCGCTACGGCCCGCAACCGCACATCCGCTTTCGCACCATGGGCAACGGTGAGCTTCCGTGGCCGGCAATGGTCGCCGCGCTGCAGGACGAGGGCTTCACCGGCCCGCTCTACGTCGAGCACGAGGACACGCTCATCCCACGCGGGCAGGGCATCTCGCTGGCAGCAACGAGGTTGCGCGAGCTGCGGCCGGCACATGCACCGGAAGGACGGACCTGGTGAGCAGGATTCGGATGGCACGCTTCTACATCACGTTCCGCTGCAATTCCCGTTGCGGATACTGCAACGTCTGGCAGGACCCGGTGTTCTTCGGCCACGACGAGCTGGACCCGGACGGGCTGCGCCGCAGCCTGGACGAGCTCGCCGCGCTCGGTGTCACCACCGTCGACTTCACCGGCGGCGAGCCGGCCCTGCACAAGCACCTCGAGGTGGCCGCCCGGCACGCCGGGCAGCTGGGCATGCACGTCGAGCTGACCACCAACGCGATCCGGTTCGCCCAGCAATCGCGGGAGATCCTGCCCTACGTCGACACCTTGAACATCTCGCTGGACACCCTGAGCGCGCAGAAGTACCACGCCATCCGCGGCGTCGACACGCTGCACCGCACGATCGACCTGGTCGAGTCGCTGCGCGACGAGGCGGCGGGCAAGCTCAAGATCATCAGCGTCGTCAGCCAGCAGACGCTCGGCGAGCTGGGCGAGATCGTCGACTTCGCCAGTACCCACCGGGTGCCGGTCTACCTGTCGCCGATGTTCGCCTACTTCGAGGAGCAGGCCGAGGTGCGGGACCCGGCCCGGACCGCGCGCAGCCTGCGGCTCACCCCGGTGTCCGAGGCGTCCCGGCGCGCCGCCCCGGTCGCGGTGCCGCAGCAGTCCCGGCCGCGCCCGGGCGTCCACCAGCTGACCGACGCGGTGCGCGAACAGGCCTTCGGGGACTGGACGATCGTCGACCTGTCGTTCCTGCGCCGCCTCGACACCATCGACCCGGCCGCCGAGACCGACTGCGCCGCCGGCTCGCGGATCGTCACGATCGGCCCGGACGGCCGGGTGATGCTGCCCTGCTACCACGAGTGGGACGAGTCGCTGCCCTGGGACCGCCCGTACGCCGACATCGTCGCCGGCGACCGGTACCGCGAGGTGGCCGAGCACGAGGTCGGCCGGCGCGATGCCTGCCGGGGCTGCACGGTCTTCCCGTACCAGGGCCTGGCCACCAGCTACCACGTCACCGCCGGCTTCCTGACCCAGGCGGTCTCGCAGGAGCTGGGCAAGGTGAAGGTGGCGGTGCGCGGTGTCGGGGCGGCGCCCGAGCAGCACTCGCGGTTGCTGGCCCGGCTGGCGGCGGTACTGGCCGCGGTGGATCGCTTGCCGCTGCGGGCCGGTGGCACCGACGAGCTCTACCACTACGCGGCGGACCCGGCCGGCGGGGTGCGCACCGATCTCGCCGCCGCCCCGCTCCCGGTAGCCGAGCTGCTCGCCGACCACGCCCGCGAGGACGCCTGGTCGGTGCAGCGCACCCCGCACCGGCTGGCCCGGCTGACCTACGCCGACATCCTGCCGGCGTTGGCCCGGCTGGCAGCCGGCGGCAGCGCCGCGGCGGCCGACCTGACCGCCAGCGCCGCGCAGACCCACCTGGCGGTCTGGGCGGCCTGGCTGCAGCTGGCGCGGCCGGAGCTCGACACCGACCCGGCCGGGAGCGCCCGGACCACGGTGAGCGCCTGGTGCGCGCTGGCCGGCCCGCTGCTGGCCGATGCCGGCGAGCCGGCCGCGGCTGCCTCGGTGGCCGCGCTGGCCGCCCTGTTCGGCGAGCCGGCCGGCCGGCTCGCCGCGCTGCGCACGGTCCGCGGCCACCGGGAGGAGGGGTACCTGCTCGCCACGGCGGCGGCCACCGCGGATCCGGCCGACCGGGCGGAACTGGCGGCCTGGGTAGAACTGGCGGAACTGGCGGACCGCGCCGGGGCTGCCGGGTTGCCCGCGGCGGCCCGGCCGGCCGACGGGACGCGGGCCGACCTGGCCGCTGCCGCCGACGGCGACCCGGCCGCGCTCGAGGCCCTCGTCCGGGAGGCCGAGCTGCTGTGCCGGCAGGGCGACGACGCCGGCCTGCACGCCCTGGTGGCCGACTGGCACCGGGCGGCGATCGACCGGCCGCACCCCGCCACCGCGGCCGCGGAGTACCTGACGCTGGCGGGGTTCCGTGCCCAGCTCGGCTGACGGGGCCCCGGCCGCGGAGCGGCACCGGGCGGCCGAGGCCGAGCTGCTGGCCGAGCCGGCCGGCACCGAGGCGGCGGCCGGTGGCCGGGTGTGGGTGCGGGGGCGGGGTGCGGTGCTCACCGACCTCGACGGTGCCAGCTGCCTGGACCTGGGTGCCGGCACCCTGACCCAGCCGCTCGGGCACTGCCACCCGGCCGTCGTGGCCGCGGTGCGGGAGCAGGCCGGGGAGCTGGAGAACGTGCACGACAACCCCACCCCGGCCCGGCTGCGGGCGGCCCGGGCACTGCGCCGGCTGCTGCCCGCCGCGCTGGAGCGGGTGTCCTTCTTCTCCTCCGGCACCGAGGTGGTCGAGGCCTCCCTGCGGGTCGTGCACGCCGCCGCCGAGCCGCACCGCAAGCGGATCGTCGCGCTGCGCCGCGGCTTCCACGGCAAGAGCCGGGGAGCGCGGGCACTGGTCGGCTGGGACGTCGGCAGCGAGCCGGCGGCCGCGGCCAGCCTGGGCTACAACGGCTACTGCTACCGCTGCCCGTTCCAGCTGAGCTATCCCTCGTGCGACCTGCTGTGCGCGCGGCTGACGGTCAGCCAGTGCCTGGCCAAGCCCGATGTCGCGGCCCTGGTCGCCGAACCGGTGCAGGGCGCGGCCGGCGTCATCGTGCCGCCGCCGGGGTACTGGGAGATCCTCGGCGAGGCGTGCCAGCGCTACGGCGTGCTGCTGGTCGCCGACGAGGTGCTCACCGGCGGCGGCCGCACCGGGCCGTTCCTGGCCAGCGAGCTGTTCGGGTTGCGGCCGGACCTGGTCACGCTCGCCAAGGGAATCGGCTCGGGTTACCCGGTGTCGGCCCTGGCCGGCCCGGCGCGGCTGCTCGACGCACCGACCTTCGGACGCGCCGGCGGGTCGAGTTCCTCCTTCGGCGGCAACGCGATCGGGCTGGCCGCGGCCGCCGCGACGCTGCACACGCTGGCCGCGGACGCGGTGCTCGACCGGGTGCCCGAGCTGGCCGGCACGCTGGCCGAGGGGCTCGCCCCGCTTGCCGGGCTGTCCCAGGTGGGCGAGGTGCGCCAGGCCGGGCTGCTCGCCGGGATCGAGTTCGTCCGGGATCCGGCCAGCCGGGCGGCCGACCCCGAGCTGGCCGCCGCGGTCGCCCGCCGGGCCGCGGCACTTGGCGTCCGGGTGCTGCCCGGTGGCACCGTGCTGCGGGTCGCGCCGCCGCTGGTCATCGAGCCGGCCGAGCTCACCGCCGGGCTGGCGCTGCTGGTCCGGGCCACCCGCGAGGTGCTCTCCGGGGCGGCGGCATGAACGAGCTGGTCGCCACCGGCGTGCACGTCCCCGCCGCGGCCGCGGTGCAGGACTTCGTCGACCGGACGCTGGCCGGCGGCGGCTGGTCGGCCGGGCAGCGGGCCGGCCGGCAGCTGCTCGATCTGGCCCCGACCGGCGAGCACCTGCTGGTGCTGGCCGGCAGCCCGGCCGCGCCGCTGGTGCTCGGTGCCCGGCACGACGGCGAGCGGGCCGGTCGGCTGGCCGGCTGCCCGGCGACCGAGGTGGTGGCCGCGCTCGGCCGGGCGGGCAGCCTGCCCACCTGCTCGGGTGGCCGGCTGAGCTGGCAGGGCGCCAGCCCGGCCGGGCCGGTGCGGGCGATGCCCACCGAATCCTCCAACGAGGTCGCCCGGCTGCGGGCCGGCGGCCGGCCGGCGGTGCTGAAGGTGCTGCGCGAGGCCGGC
>DATJNU010000171.1:0-48353 GCA_035507775.1 Jatrophihabitans sp. | reverse complement strand
GGACGCCGCCGGGCACCTGCACCGACTTCTCGACCTGCCCGACCGGGCTGTCGACCACCGAGACAGTGTCGCAGCCGAGCAGCTGCGAGGTGCCCGGGCCGACGTTGCTCACGTAGGTGCAGATCCGGTGGGTGCCCCCGGTGACCGGCAGGGTGAACGAGTAGCCGTGGTTCGGGCCGGCGGTGGGGTAGTGGCTGACCAGGTCCGGCCGCGACCCGCTGGCCCAGAGGTCGGCGGCGTGCTTGCCGTCGACGTAGGCGCGCACCAGCACCGGGCCGGTGGCGTTGAGGTCGATCGCCCAGCCGTCGGCCCGGACGCCGAGCGGCAGCTGGGCCACCGAGTCGAGCGCGCCGAACGGGTTGTTGCGCACCACCACGGTCTGGCAGCCGAGGGTGGAGTTGGCGCCGGCGCCGGAGTTGATCGCGTAGACGCAGACGGTGTGGCTGCCCTCGGCGACCGGGACGGCGAGGGAGTACCGGTGCTGGGCGTCGGTCTGTGCGCCGGCGGCGTAGTGGCCGTCGACGTAGCCGCGCACCACGACCGGGTTGGTGGTGTTGGCGTCGGTGGCCGTGCCGGTGATGGTGGCGGTGTTGTCCACCACGGTCGCGGTGCCGGCGGTGCCCTGCGGGTTGTTGGCAACCGTGACCGACTGGCAGCCGAGCTGGCTCTGCTGGCCGCTGGCGAAGGTCACCCAGGCGCACAGCTGGTGGGCGCCGTCGGCCAGCGTCAGCTCCTTCAGATAGCCGTGGCTGGGGCCGAGCTGCGGGTACGCCGCGGCGACGTCGGCGCGGGCGGCCGTCGCGACCACGGCGGCCACGTAGCTGCCGCCGTCGCGGAACTCGACGCGGACCGGCGCGGTGGGCGCGTCGGTGTCGGCGGCCCAGCCGTACATCGCGACGTTGCCGTCGGTGAGGACGGTGGCGGAGTCGAGCGAGCCGATCGGGCTGATCGCCGCGGCGTGGATCGGTGCGATCGCGGCGGGGACGACCAGCGCCAGCAGGGTGGCGACGATCGAGAGCAGCGCCGTCCGCCGGCGGCCACGGCCGGGGCGGCGTCCGGCGTCGGGTGCCGAGTCGAGAGCGGGCCGAGTGGCGTTGTGCATGTCCTCGTCCTGATCCATCCGGTAGCGGTCGCGGCGCGCGAAGCTGGTTTCGGGCAGGCACCGGATGACTCACCAGTCACACAGGCCCCATCTGTCTCGACGCACAGTAACCGTCGGTAATGGATCGGCAACGGTCTGACTGCAAATCGTTACCTGTGAGTGCCGTGTCGCTGCCATATCGGACAAGCTGTTCGTGCTACTCGGTGATCACCGTGCGTCACTGCACCTATCGGTCACCGGGGGCGTCGGCTGAGGAGTCGTGTCTGATCCGACAGTCCGGATCAGTCCCGCATCGGATCCTCGGCCGCGCCGAGCTGGCGGTCGGCGAAGCGTTCGCGCAGGGTCTTCTTGGAGAACTTGCCGACGCTGGTCTTCGGGATCTCGTCGAGGAACTCGACGTCGTCGGGCAGCCCCCACTTCTCCACCCGCTCGGCCAGGAACGCCATCAGCTCCGCCTTGGTCAGCTGCTGCCCCTCTCGCAGCACGACGCAGGCGAACGGGCGTTCCATCCAGCGCGGGTGCGGCAGCGCGATCACCGCGGCCTCGGCGACG
This sequence comes from Jatrophihabitans sp., assembly GCA_035507775.1. Classification (GTDB taxonomy): domain Bacteria; phylum Actinomycetota; class Actinomycetes; order Mycobacteriales; family Jatrophihabitantaceae; genus Jatrophihabitans_A. The sequence goes on along the minus strand of DATJNU010000171.1, from coordinate 46,699 downwards.
GCCGGGTGCGCCATGATCTGGTTCTCCAGGTCGACCGAGGAGATCCACTCGCCGCCGGACTTGATCAGGTCCTTGGTGCGGTCCACCAGCCGCAGGTACCCGTACGGTGAGATCGCCGCGACGTCGCCGGTGCGCAGCCAGCCGTCCGGCGAGAACTGCGGCCCGGGCTCGTCGGTGCGGTAGTACTGCCGGGCCACCCACGGCCCCCGTGCCTCCAGCTCGCCGACCGCCTCGTCGTCCCAGGGCAGCTCGGCGCCGGTCTGCCCGTCGACGATGCGCAGTTCGACGCCGACCGGCGGCATGCCCGCGGTGGCCCGCACGTCGGCCAGGGCCTCGTCGCCGGCCTCGTCGAATTCCGAGCGTGGCCAGCACACGGTGCCCAGCGGGGACAGCTCGGTCATGCCCCAGGCCTGGGTGATCGGCAGCCCGATGGCCTCGCGCCAGCCCTCGGACAGCGACCGCGGCACCGCCGAGCCGCCGCAGATGATCCGGCGCAACCGGGACAGGTCGTGGCCCTTGAGCAGCGGCAGCATGCCCATCCAGATCGTCGGCACGCCCGCGGTGATGGTGACCTTCTCCGACTCGAGCAGGTCCAGCAGGGCGTCCGGCCGCATGCCGGGACCGGGCATCACCAGGTTCGAACCGGACATCACGCAGGCGTAGGGCAGGCCCCAGGCCATCGCGTGGAACATCGGCACCACCGGCAGGGTGGTGTCGGCCTCGCCCAGCGAGAAGGTGGCCGGCATCTGGGTGGCCAGCGAGTGCAGGTAGCTCGACCGGTGCGAGTACAGGACGCCCTTGGGGTTGCCGGTGGTGCCGGTGGTGTAGCAGATGGCGGCCGCGGTGTTCTCGTCCCGGACGGTGCCTGCGAAGTCGTGCTCGTCGCCGACGACGTCGTCCCAGCTGACCAGCCGGGGGTCGTCCGGGAACTCCGTCGGGGCACCGTCCTCGAGCACCACCACGTGCCGGACGGTGCTCAGCCGCGACAGGTGCTGGCCGAACAGCGGCAGCAGCGAGCGGTCGACGAAGACCACCTCGTCCTCGGCGTGCTCGGCGGTGTAGATCAGCTGCTCGGCGAACAGCCGGATGTTCATGGTGTGCAGCACCCGGCCCGAGCAGGGCACCCCGAAGTACAGCGCGACGTGGTTCGCGGTGTTCCAGCCGAACGAGCCGACCCGGCCGTCCGGGCTGACCCCGAGCGTGTCGAGGATCCCGGCCACCTGCCTGGCCCGGCCGGCCAGGTCGGCGAAGGTGATCCGCTCTCGGTCGTCGAGCCGCTGGGTCACGACGGTCTTGGTGCCGTACACCCGCTCTCCGTGCCGCAGTATGGCTTCGATCGTCAGCGGGAAGTCCTGCATCAAGCCGAGCATTTCGTGATCGTGCTGCACCGGAGGGCCTTTCGGCAACACTGAACGCCGGTCAATCACGGCGCACCTGGAACACCAGCGTGTGCACGGTCCGGGCCCGCAGGAAGCCCCGGGCGCCCGCCCGCCAGCGGGCCAGCGCCGGATCGCGGTCGGCATCGAGATCGCGGGCCGCGGCCTGGTAGGCGGTGACCGCGTGCCGGCCGCCGACGCCGGCCCCGCCCCGGGACACCTGCGCGGTCAGCCAGGACGGGGTCCGCGGGTTGTCGGCCCCGTCCAGCTCGGGCACCACGTCGCCACGGTTCTCCAGCGACAGGACCGAGACCGACCGGGGCACCGCGGCCAGCCCGACCGGTGAGCCGGCGGTGACGACCTGGCTCACCCGGAACTCGCCCGTGCGGGTGAGCTCGGTGGCCAGCTGGGCCGCGACCATGCCGCCCTGGCTGTGCCCGACCAGCATGACCGGCTCGTCCGGCCGGACGCCGGCTCGGCGCAGCGCCTCGGTGACCCCGCGCGACATCACCGAGGGGTGCCCCGCCAGGGCGCGCAGGTTGGTGCCGAGGTCGGTGGCCTGGCCGCCGACCCGCAGCGGGTCGAGGTTCCAGTCGGTGGTGCCGGTGATGTCGACGATGGCTCGCCGGCCGCCCGGGCCGTCGAGCAGCCGGACGTCGATCGCCCCGCCACCGGCGTCCTGCCGCTCGCGCAGTGCCAGGCCGGCCAGCAGGTCACCGGCCGAGCGCGGGGCGCCCCTGGCGTCGAGGGTCGGCAGCCCGGGCCGGCTGGTCACGCGCGGTCGGCCGTCCCGGTAGAGCGGTGCCACCCGGCCGGCGATCTCGCCCGGGGTCGGTCCGGGCAGCACGCCCCGCGGGCCGAGCAGCGTGCCGCCGCACAGCGCGAGCCAGTCCAGCCCGGCGTCGGCGAGGTACGGATCGGCGGTGAGGGCCCGCTGGAACTCGCCGTGCCGGAGCGCGCCGAGCGCCGCCGGTACCTGCCGGACGGCCCGGAGCACCGGCAGGACGCGGCGATCGAGCCGGTCGGCCTCGGCGTAGCCGGCCGCGGCTGCCCGCAGTGCGGTGGCCAGGGCGTGACAGCCGGCCAGCACACCGGCCGCCAGGGCCAGGCAACCTGCGGTCAGCGCCAGCACCTGGGCCGCGCCGGCCGGGTCCACCGCCGCGGCCGGCAGCAGCGCCGGCGCGACACCCAGGCCGGCGAGGCGGCCGAGCAGTTCGTGCTCGACGAGCCGGCCGAGCAGGTCAAGCTGCCGGGCGAACGCCAGCAGCCGGTCGGGGTCGGTCCGGATTCCGGTGCCGCCGTGCAGCACCACCTCGCCGCTCACCCCCACCCCAGCAGCTCGTGCGCGGCGCGCTCGGCGGCCCGGCCGGCCACCGTCCCGCCGGTGGCCGCGGCCAGCTCGGCCGCATGCCTGGCCGCCCGGTTCCCGTGCGCGGTCAGGGCAGCCGCGGTGCCGGCCAGCTCGTCGCCGAGCCGGTCGGACCGGCCGAGCAACCCGGCCAGGACGATCGCGAAGGCGTCCCCGGCCGGCGAGTGCCAGCCCAGCCCGGCCGCTGCCGTGCGGAGCCGGCCGGCGGTTGCGTGCACCTCGTCCGCGGCGCCGGCCAGCTGGCCCGCGAGCTGACGGATCCGGTGCTCATCGACGACGTGCATGCACAGATCGTGGCCGCCCGCGCCGGTTCCGCCCGGCCCGGCGAGGGATCTGTGGATGGAGCTGCCCGGCTGTGGACAGTGCCGGATCGCGGCGGCCGGTCGAGTCGCCGTCGGCGAAATGTCGGTGCGGCCCCTTACCCTCGTCCTGACCGCGCCGGACCCGGTTCGACACGCCCGACCCGGCCACCGGGCGGCCACCAGCGAGCAGGCGGGCATGGTTGAATGAGAGGACCGAATGACAACGGTGCAATTCGTCCGAGCGACGGGCCGGCCCCGGCCGTGACCAGCCCGGCAGAGCCGCACAGCCCGACCGATGGAGGCCGCATGGATCCCGCCGCCGTCCCGACCGACGACGCTGCCGACGGTGTCGGCACGGACGCCGCCGGGTTGAGCCGGCGAGACCGCGAGATCCTCGCCTTCGAGCGGCAGTGGTGGAAGTACGCCGGTGCCAAGGAGCAGGCGATCCGCGAGCTGTTCGACATGTCGGCCACCCGCTACTACCAGGTGCTCAACGCGCTGATCGACACGCCGGAGGCACTCGCCGCCGACCCGATGCTGGTCAAGCGGCTGCGCCGGCTGCGGGCCAGCCGGCAGCGGCAGCGGTCGGCCCGCCGGTTGGGCATCGAGGTTTGATGCTTACCCTGTACCCCCGTGGCACACACCGCTCCACCGTCTTCCTCGCGCCGCGGCCTTGAGCTGGCCTTCGGCGTCGTGCTGCTCCTGGTAGGAGGGCTCGTCGCCGTCGTTGCCGTCGTCGCGCTGCATCACCCCCAGGGCCCGCAGGCCGCCAGTGCCTCGGTGCCGACGCGGGACACCAGTTCCGCGCGCAGCGTGGCGCCCAGCAGCTCCGCCCCGCGCTCCCCGACCCATACCCCCAGCACCAGCCCGCCGAGCAGCCCGGCACCGACCAGTTCGGCGCCCTCGGCGGCGGGCAAGCTGCCGCTGATCGTGCTCAACAACACCAGCGCGACACCGGGCAGCGTGGCGGCCAGCCGGTTCAGCCAGGCCGGCTGGACGGTGAGCGACGTCAGCACCTTCGAGGGCGACATCCTCTCCACCGCCGCCTACTACGACCCCGCCATCGCGGGCGCCCAGCAGGCGGCCCAGGAACTGCAGCGCGAATTCCCCGCCATCCAGCGGGTAAAGCCGAAGTTCGACGGCCTGCCGCAGGGGCCGATCGTGGTGGTGCTGACCAGCGACTACAGTTAGTCACGTTCGACAACTTCATAGATCTCATCCAGAGGGGCAGAGGGACCGGCCCGATGAAGCCCCGGCAACCACCGCGACAACTCTGACGCACAGCCAGCCCGGCTGCGTCCACCACGAGTCCGCGAGGTAGGTGCCAACTCCGGCTCAGCCACACCGGCTGGGAAAGATGAGGAGAGAGGGCTCCCGCAGCATGACTGCCACGCTTCACCGTTCCGCCGAGGAATCCCCCGCATCCGGCCTGGTGTGCCGCAACTGCGGTGCCCAGTACCCGCTGGGCGCCCAGCACGCCTGCTTCGAATGCTTCGGGCCGCTTGAGATCGGCTACGACGATGCCCGGCTGGCCCGGGTCACCCGAGCCGGGATCGAGGCCGGCCCGCACTCCATCTGGCGCTACGCGGGCCTGCTGCCGGCTGGCCAGGACGCCGCCGCCCGGGTCGACTCCGGCACCGGCATGACCCCGCTGATCCGGGCCGACCGGCTGGCCGACGAACTCGGCTTCACCGCTCCGCTCTGGGTCAAGGACGACTCGGCGAACCCGACCCACTCGTTCAAGGACCGGGTGGTCTCGGTCGCCGTCACCGCCGCCCGCGAGCTGGGCTTCACCCGGATCGCCTGCGCCTCGACCGGCAACCTCGCCAACTCGGTGGCCGCGCACGCGTCCCGGGTCGGGATGGACTCGATCGTCTTCGTGCCGTCCGACCTGGAACAGGCCAAGATCACCCAGACCGCCGTTTACGGCGGCACCCTGGTGGCCGTCGAGGGCTCCTACGACGACGTGAACCGGCTCTGCAGCGAGTTGGCCGAGACCGACGAATTCGAATCCACCGCATTCGTCAACGTCAACGTCCGGCCGTACTACGCCGAAGGCTCCAAGACCCTGGGCTTCGAAGTGGCCGAGCAACTCGGCTGGCGGCTGCCGGAGCAGGTGGTGGCGCCGATGGCGTCGGGCTCGCTGCTGACCAAGGTGCACAAGGCGTTCACGGAACTGCAGCGGATCGGTCTGGTCGAGCCGAGCGAATATCGGGTATTCGGCGCGCAGTCCGCCGGTTGCTCGCCGATCGCCACCGCATTCGAAGCCGGCCGGGACACGGTCGTGCCGGTGAAGCCCACCGGAATTGCCAAATCGCTGAACATTGGCAATCCGGCTGACGGGCCCTACGCGCTCGACGCGGTGCGCAGCACCGGCGGCGCGATGGCGCAGGTGGGTGACGAGGAGATCCGCGACGGCATCCGGTTGCTGGCCCGCACCACCGGCGTCTTCGCCGAGACGGCGGGTGGCGTGACCACCGCGGTGCTGCGCCGGCTGGCGGAGTCCGGCCAGCTCGACACCGGCCGCGAGACGGTCATCTACAACACCGGGGACGGGTTGAAGACCCTGGATGCGGTATCCGACCGGGTTGCACCGACTGCGGTGATCCCGCCGACCCTGAAGGGAATGCGCGGCGTCGGGCTGCTCTGACAGCGATTACGGTCGTATCTCGTCCGGAATTGTTCCCGATACGCCCGAAAATGAATGCGGCGAACTGCTGGCGCGCCCGTACGCCGGAGTGTATTTTCCGGCTTGGTCGAAAGTACCGAGCGTTTCGTACAACAACGAAGGACCACGATGGCTGCGATAGCCAACGTGCACTGAAGTTCGAACGGGACGAGGAACGAAGACCCCGGTCGCCACGCGGTGTGGTGATTCCGGTCGGCCCAGAACAGGGAGTGCATGTGGCACAGGGCACCGTGAAGTGGTTCAACAACGAAAAGGGCTACGGCTTCATCGCTGTGGACGGCGGCCAGGACGTGTTCGTCCACTACAGCGCCATCCAGAGTGACGGCTACCGCTCGCTGGACGAGGGCCAGCGGGTGGAGTTCGAGGTGGCCCAGGGGCCGAAGGGTCCGCAGGCCGACGGCGTCCGCGTCGTCGCCTGACCTGACAAACCCGAGTCGGACAGACACGCGACGGCCCGGCCGGTGCACCGCACCGGCCGGGCCGTCGCGCATCTCCGGGCCCGCGAGCCCGCAGCTCAGGCCCGCAGCCGAGCCCGCAACAGCGGCGCGATCCTCAGTCGAGGGCCAGGCCGGTGTGCGCGGCGACGAAGGCCAGCAGGTCGGTGCGCTCGGCCAGCAGCGTGGCGCGGGACTTGCCCAGACCGTGGCCGGCGCCGTAGGTCACCCGCAGGTAGCCGATGCCGTCCGGGCAGAGCTCCTGCAGCCGGGCCGCGAACTTGAAGCTGTGCGCCGGCACCACCCGGTCGTCGTGGTCGGAGGTCATCACCAGGGTGGGCGGGTAGGCCGTCCCGGGGCGCAGGTTGTGCAGCGGGGAGTAGGCGTGCAGCACATCGAACTCCGCCTTGTTGCGCTCGGCGATCCCGTAGTCGCTGGCCCAGGCCCGGCCGATGGTGAACCGCTCGTAGCGCAGCATGTCGAGCACACCCACCTGCGGTACGGCCGCGGCGAACAGGTCCGGCCGCTGGGTGAGCAGCGCCCCGACCAGCAGGCCGCCGTTCGAGCCGCCGTTGATCGCCAGCGTCTCGCGGCTGGCCCACCCGGTCTCGACCAGGTGCTCGGCCACCGCGATCGCGTCGTCGAAGACGTTCTGCTTGCGCGCCAGCCGACCCCCGTCGTGCCACGCCGAGCCGTACTCGCTGCCGCCGCGCAGGTTGGCGACCACCCAGACACCGCCGGCCTCGACGAAGGCCACCGTGGCGGGCGAGTAGCCGGGTGACAGGGCGATGTAGAAGCCGCCGTAGCCGTACTGCAGCGTCGGGTGCGGCCCGGTGGCGGGGGTGACGTCGGTGCGGTGGACGACGAACGCCGGCACCCGGGTGCCGTCCTTCGACGTCACCCAGAGCTGCTCGGTGACCAGCTCCGGACCGGCCTGCGCCGGCCGGGCGGCGAAGACCGTGCTGGTCGCGCCGGTGCCCAGGTCGTGGGCCAGCACCTGCGGCGCGGTGTCGTAGGAGGCGAAGCTCAGGTGCACCAGGGGTGAGTCGTCGCTGGTGCTGAGGCTGTCCACCGTGCCCAGCCCGGGCAGCTCGATCGTCCCGGTCTGCGCGCCGTCCCGGCCGTGCACGGTCACCTGCGAGCGGGCATCGACCAGCCAGCTCACCACCAGCGCGTCGGCGGTGGCGTCGGCCAGCTGCAGCAGCCCGGCGCGCTCGGCGACCAGCGTGGTGAGCTCGCCGGTGGTGCGGTCCACCAGCACCAGCCGGCCGCGCTCGGCGTCGAGGTCGGTGCGCATGATCACGCCGCGCTCGTCGGCGCCGACGTACTCCCACTCCGCGTGCGAGGCCGGCACCAGCTCGTGCAGCTCGTCGGCGGGGTCGTTCAGGTCCTGGATCCAGACCGCCCGGGTGTCGGACTCGGAGTCGTCCAGCACCGCCACCAGCCAGCCGTGCTCGCGGTCCACCGACGGCCAGCAGTACAGGCCGGCCTGCTCGGGGCGGTGGAAGAGCACCCGATCGGCGTCCTGGCCGGTGCCGAGGGTGTGCAGCAGCAGCTTGGCGGCGCCGTTGGCGGAGGAGAAGGCGTCCTGCTCGTCGGCCGGCGGGTACACCGAGTACACGAAGCCGCTGGAGTCACCGAGCCAGCGGGGTTCGACGAACTTGGCCCAGCGCAGGTCGTCGCCGAGGTCCGCGCCGGTCTCGACGTCGCGGACCTGCCAGCGGCACCAGTCCGAGCCCGCGGTCTTGTGCGACCAGGCCACCAGCCGGCCGGACGGGTCGGGCACGGCCGCGGCGATGGCGGTGGTGCCGTCCGGGCTGGCCGGGTTGGGGTCGAGCAGCACCCGGCCCTCGCCCAGCGGCTCGTCGGCCACCCGCAGCACCGCCTGCTGCTGGCGGCCGTCGTTGGTCAGCCTGAACCAGCGGCCGCCGCGCAGCTCGGGCACCGTGCTGGTGGGCAGCTCGGACAGCTCGGCCAGCCGGCTGGCGAGCCGGGCCCGGCCGGGCAGCTTGCTCAGGTAGGCCTCGCTCAGGTCGGCCTGGACCCGCACCCACTCGGCCACCTCGGCGGAGTTCTGATCCTCCAGCCACCGGTAGGGATCGGCTACCGGTGTGCCGTGGAAGTCGTCGGTCACATCGTCGGTGCGCGTCGTGGGGTAGGTCACGCCGCCACCGTAGGCGCCGGGCCGATCAGTTGCGGCACCGGGTCCGACGATCAGGCGGCGACCGGCTCCATCGCCGCGCGCACCTGCGCGACCAGCTCGGCCGGCACCTCGGTCAGGCCGTGATCGGCGCGGGCGTGCTCGGCGACCTGGCCGAGGATCTCGTCCTCCTCCCCGGTGAACGCCCGGGTGCAGCCGGGAACGACGTCCCCGCAGCGGAAGCTCTTCATCGCACTCTCCTCGTCGGCGCCGGGTCGAGGTGGTTTCGCCGCGGCCTCTCCTCACTTCGGCTCGGAGCGCGGTCAGTTGAGCCCCGGTCAGCTGTGCGGCTCGGCCGCCGTGCAGAGGGCCGTGAGCAGGTCGTCGATCCGGACCAAGCCGAGCACCGCGCCGCGGCCGTCCGTGCAGACCAGCGGTGCGTACCGGTGGGCCTCCGGCCGGGCCATCGCGCGGCGGCCGACCTCGGCGACGGTGGCACTCGGCGCGACGGTCATCGCCGGCGCCCAGCCCGCCGGGCCGGTCCGCACCAGGGCCGCCCGGCCGTCCTCGCCCAGCAGCACGTCGTGCCGGTCCCGCTCCCGGCCGGCGGTCGCGACCCGCAGCAGGCTGACCACGTGCGCGGTCAGCGAGGTGCGCGCCGACGTCGCGCGGATGTGGTCGGCGAGGGCCGGCTCCACCTGCGCGGCCAGCCCGGCGGCCGGCCGGCCGAGCAGGTAGCCCTGGCCGAGCGGCACGCCGAGCGCGACCAGGCAGTCGAGCTCGGCCCGGGTCTCGATGCCCTCGGCGAGCACCCAGGCGTCCATCCGTCCGGTCAGGTCGCCGAGCACCTCGACCAGTGCCCGCTTGACCGGGTCGCGGTCCAGGTCCTCGATCAGGTCGCGGTCGAGCTTGACGATGTCCGGCCGGGTCTGCAGCAGGGTGCTGAGGCCGGCGTAGCCGGTGCCGGCGTCGTCCATCGCGATCAGGCCGCCCAGTTCCCGGATCCGCTCGAGGACGCCGGCGGTCCGTCCGGCGTCGGCGGAGCGGGTGTGCTCGGTCAGCTCCAGCACGAGCCGGGAGAGGTCGCCGGCGCCGGTCAGCACCTCGGCGACCCCGGGATGATCGAGCAGGTGCGGGTCGAGGTTGACGGTGAGGAAGGTGTTCGGCGGCAGCCCGGCGCGGGCCGCGATGCCGAGTGCGAGCACCCGGCTCTGCAGCGGCGGGTTGAGCAGCCAGTGCTCGGCGGCGGCGAACCAGCGATCCGGCGTGGCCTGCCACGGGCCGTCGAAGCGGGCGAGCAGCTCGAAGCCGGCCACCGTCCCGGAGGTCAGCTCCACGATCGGCTGGGCGTGCAGGCGCAGCCGGGCCGGGTCGGCCAGCACCGCGCGCAGCGCGGCACGCCAGCGGGGGTCGGCGATCGGTGGCACCGTGGTCCGGTGTCCGGCCGGCTCCGGCCCGGGGTCGCGCTGCGCGTCCGGGTCGGGCGGGTCGGCGATCCGGGCGGCCATGCCCCTCCTATCGGCCGGCGCGGCGGATTCCTGCTGCCGGGGCGTTTCTTGCACTCGCGACGGCCGAGTGCTAAACCTGGCTTAGCACTCGGGTAGTGTGAGTGCCAGCCGATCGTGATGAGGCAGCCCACCTGAGTCGGGTGCCGTCCGTCGCGGGCATCGCCGGTCGGTCGACAACTAGTCAGTGCCGAATGAAGAGCACCAGACAAGTAAAGGACGACACGAATGGCCAAGTTGATCGCGTTCGACGAGGAGGCCCGTCGCGGCCTCGAGCGCGGCATGAACACCCTTGCCGACGCGGTGAAGGTGACGCTGGGCCCGAAGGGCCGCAACGTCGTGCTGGAGAAGAAGTGGGGCGCCCCCACCATCACCAACGACGGCGTCTCCATCGCCAAGGAGATCGAGCTCGAGGACCCGTACGAGAAGATCGGCGCCGAGCTGGTCAAGGAAGTTGCCAAGAAGACCGACGACGTCGCGGGTGACGGCACCACCACCGCGACCGTGCTGGCCCAGGCGCTGGTCCGCGAGGGCCTGCGCAACGTGGCCGCCGGCGCGAACCCGATGAGCCTCAAGCGCGGCATCGAGCAGGCGGTGGCCTCGGTCACCGAGCAGCTGCTCAACGTCGCCAAGCCGGTCGAGACCAAGGAGCAGATCGCTGCCACCGCCTCGATCTCGGCGGCTGACACCACGGTCGGCGAGCTGATCGCCGAGGCGATGGACAAGGTCGGCAAGGAAGGCGTCATCACCGTCGAGGAGAGCAACACCTTCGGCCTGGAGCTCGAGCTCACCGAGGGTATGCGCTTCGACAAGGGCTACATCAGCGCCTACTTCGTCACCGACACGGAGCGGATGGAGGCGCAGATGGACGACGCCTACATCCTCATCCACGAGGGCAAGATCTCCAACGTCAAGGACCTGCTGCCGCTGCTGGAGAAGGTCATGCAGTCCGGCAAGGGCCTGGCGATCATCGCCGAGGACGTCGACGGCGAGGCGCTGTCCACCCTGGTCGTCAACAAGATCCGCGGCACCTTCAAGTCCGTCGCCGTCAAGGCCCCGGGCTTCGGCGACCGCCGCAAGGCCATGCTGCAGGACATCGCGATCCTGACCGGTGGCCAGGTCATCTCCGAGACCGTCGGCCTGAAGCTGGAGACCGCCGGCCTGGAGCTGCTCGGCCGGGCCCGCAAGGTCACCATCTCCAAGGACGAGACCACCATCGTCGAGGGTGCTGGCGACGCCGACCAGATCCAGGGTCGGGTCAACCAGATCCGCGCCGAGATCGAGAACTCCGACTCGGACTACGACCGCGAGAAGCTGCAGGAGCGGCTGGCCAAGCTGGCCGGCGGCGTCGCGGTGATCAAGGTCGGTGCCGCCACCGAGGTCGAGCTCAAGGAGCGCAAGCACCGCATCGAGGACGCCGTCCGCAACGCGAAGGCTGCCGTCGAGGAGGGCATCGTGGCCGGCGGTGGCGTGGCGCTGCTGCAGGCTTCGGTCACCGCGTTCGACAAGCTGGAGCTCAGCGGCGACGAGGCGACCGGCGCCAACATCGTCAAGGTCGCGCTCGAGGCCCCGCTCAAGCAGATCGCGGTCAACGCCGGCCTTGAGGGCGGCGTCGTGGCGGAGAAGGTGCGCAACCTCGAGGTCGGTCACGGCCTGGACGCCGGCACCGGCGAGTACAAGGACATGATCAAGGCCGGCATCATCGACCCGGCCAAGGTCACCCGGTCGGCGCTGCAGAACGCGGCCTCGATCGCCGGGCTGTTCCTCACCACCGAGGCCGTCGTGGCCGACAAGCCGGAGAAGGCGGCGGCCCCGGCCGGCGGCGCTCCGGACATGGGCGGCATGGACTTCTAAGTCCTCGTTCGCACACGCAGTACCGCTTCGCACGCAGTACCGCTTCACTCGGGCGGGCTCGGGTCCTCGGATCCGGGCCCGCCCGCTGCGTTTTCTGGGGCTTTGGCGCCGCGTCGTGCCGGGGGCTGCGGCTGCGTCGGGCGCTCCGGCTGTGCCGGGGGCTGCGGCTGCGTCGGGCACTGCGTTGGGCGCCGCGTTGGTTTGGGTGCTGCGTCTATCCGATCGCGGACGGCGGCCTCTGCGCTGAGCTGTCATGAGTTTCGGTCGCCATGGCAACCGAAATTCATGACAGGTCCGGCGCGCGCGAATACGGGATCGAGCCGAACCGGGTCAGCCGAGCTGGCGCAGGATGGCGGCCGCGGCGCGGGCGCCGGAGGCCAGGGCACCCTGCTGCGAGGCGGTGTCGCGATGGTCGCCGGCCACGTACAGCTCGTCGGTGAGCCGGACCGGCTGCCGGAGCTCCAGCGGCGCGGTCATCGCCGGCAGCGCGTCGGCGATCGCGTCCACCCGCAGCAGTTGCCAGTCCAGCGCGCTGGTGTCGTACATCAGCCCGAGCTGCCGGCGCACCACCGCCTCGGTGTCGGCGTCCGGCAGGCCGACCAGGCTGGCGCCGATCAGGGCCCGGCCGTCCGGGCTGTATGCCGGGGCGGCGGCGGAGAGCACCGCCGCGTTCACGATCGGGCCGCGGCGCAGGCCGTCCAGGTGCAGGATCGGCCGGCGGTACGGGGCGCGGTCGGCGACGAACCAGTACGTGGTCAGGCTCCGCAGTTCCGGGCTGGGCAGCCCGGCGAGCCGCGTTCCGGCCCGGGGCCCGGCAGCGATCAGCACCGCTCGCCCGGTGATCGTCCCGGACGCGGTCCGTACCCGGGCACCGTCGATGCCTTCCACCGGCGTGCCGAGCCGGACGGTGCCGGCCTGCAGCGCGGCGGCCAGCTGCTCGGGCAGCGCCTGCATACCCCAGGCCGGGACGGCGGGCGTGCCGCGCACGAACATCCGGACCAGCAGCGACACGAAGTGCGCCGATGACTCGGCCTGGTCCTCGCCGAGTACGCCGGCCAGGAACGGCTCCAGCACCGAGCGCCGCAGCTCGCCCCGGACACCGGCCCGCTCCAGCCGCGCGCCGTAGGGCTGATCGTCCTCGGCGAGCAGCTGGGGCACCGGCAGCGTGGCGCACCGCAGCGCCCAGGCAGCGAACCGGGCCTTCTCCGCCACCGAACCGGGGCCGGTCAGCGCGCCGGGCACGTCGCGCGGGCTGCGCCGTGGGTCGGCCAGCACCGCGTGCCGGCCGTCCAGAGCCACCCGGACGCCCGCCACGAACGGCTGCGGCTGCAACCGATCCAGGTCCAGCACGCCCTGCCCGGCCAGCCGGCGCAGCCGCGGGTAGGCAGGGTTCATCAGCTGGAAGCCCCGGTCGAGCCGGAACCCGTCGACGAGGTCGGTGACGACGCGGCCACCGACGCGGTCGGCCGCCTCCAGCACGGTGACCTGGCGGCCGGCCCGGGTCAGCTCGACCGCGGCGGAGAGCCCGGCCAACCCGGCACCGACGATGACGACCTCGGTGTCTGTTCCAGGCATAGCCTCAGACCGCGATCGGGGCCTTGATGGCCGGATGCGGGTCGTAGCCGAGCAGTTCCACGTCGGCGATGTCGAAGTCGGCCAGGTCGGTCACTGCCGGGTTGAGGCGCAGCCGCGGCAGCGGCCGGGGCTCGCGGGTCAGCTGCAGCTCGGCCTGCTCGACGTGGTTGAGGTAGAGGTGGGCGTCGCCCAGGGTGTGCACGAACTCGCCCACCCGCAGGCCTGTCACCTGCGCGACCAGGTGGGTGAGCAGCGCGTAGGAGGCGATGTTGAACGGTACTCCGAGGAAGAGGTCGGCCGAGCGCTGGTAGAGCTGGCAGGAGAGCCGGCCGCCGGCGACGTAGAACTGGAACATCGCGTGGCACGGCGGCAGCGCCATCTGGTCGACCTCGGCGACGTTCCAGGCCGAGACGACGTGCCGACGCGAGTCCGGGTTGCTGCGGATGGACTCGACCACCCGCGCGATCTGGTCGATGTGCCGGCCGTCCGGCGCCGGCCACGAGCGCCACTGGCTGCCGTACACCGGGCCCAGCTCGCCGTTCTCGTCGGCCCACTCGTCCCAGATGGTGATGCCGCGCTCCTGCAGCCACCGGACGTTCGTCGAGCCCTTGAGGAACCAGGCCAGCTCGCCGACCACCGACTTCAGATGCAGCTTCTTGGTGGTGACGGCCGGGAAGCCGGCCTGCAGGTCGAAGCGGAGCTGGTGGCCGAAGACGCTCAGCGTGCCGGTGCCGGTGCGATCGTCCTTGCGGGTGCCGGTCTTCAGGACGTGCTCCAGCAGGTCCAGGTATTGCCGCACGCGCTCACCGTACCCGACCGGAATGACCGCCCGGCGGATCGGACATGCTGGTGGGCATGAAGCTGAACGTGGAGAACCGGTACTCCGGGAACGTCGAGCAGACCTTTGCCAGCCATGTGACCGAGAGCGTGCGCGAGGAGGCCTGCCGGCAGTCCGGCGCGACCTCGTACCAGGTGACCGTCAAGCAGACCGCCGGTGGCGGCGCGACGGTCGAGATCGAGCGGGTGATGAACCCGCAGCTGCCCGAGCACCTCGCCAAGCTGGTCGGCGGCCGGCTGACCATCCACCAGGTCGAGGAGTGGGCGCCCCCGGCCGCCGACGGCAGCCGGACGGCAGCGGTCAAGCTCACCATCAAGGGCCAGCCGGCCTCCATGCACGGCCGGGCGGTGCTCGCCCCGGACGGCGACGGCAGCCTGGAGACGGTGACCGGGGACGTCAAGGTGGCCGTCCCGATCATCGGGCGCAAGTTCGAGCCCGACATCGTCAAGGTGATCGAGTCCGCGCTGCGGATCGAGCAGCGGGTCGGCGACGAGTGGATCAAGGCCAACAGCTGATCGACTTTGCCCCGTGCTGGTCTAGCGATTGCCGTACATCAGCGAGCCGGGCGTGGTCAGCTCCTCGCCGGTCTCCAGCCAGGTCTTGAGGCCGGAGAGGATCATCGGCCAGCCGCCGTACAGCTGCGCGTTGGCGCCCTCTCGCAGCTGGTCGTGGGTCACCGTGAGCACGCACGAGTCCGGGGCGATCTCCTGTATCTCCCAGGTGATTCGGGTGGGGCCCTCGTCCTTGACGTCCTCGCCCCAGAGCGCGTGCATCGTCTGCACGAGCCGGCGGGGCGGGTCGACCTCGAGGTTCTCGCCCTCGGCGATCACCAGGCCCGGGGCGCCGGGGTTGGTCACCTCGAACCGCGAGCCGGGCGCGAGTTCGGAGCTGAACCGGTTGCCGAACTGGAACTTCGCCCGGATCTCGGAGTCGGTGATCGCGTGCCACAGCCGTTCCGGCGTGGTCTTGATGTAGATCTCGTAGATCTTCTCCATGGTCTTCTCCAGACTGGATTTGAGGTCGCTCAGGCCGGCGACCCACTGCTCGGCGTACTTGCTGACCCATCGGTCGTGGACGAGCCGGATCGGCACCGCGTTCAGGAAGTGCAGCTTCTCCCGGCCGCGCCGGCGGCTGACCACCAGGCCGGCCTCCTCCAGCACCTTCAGGTGCTTTGCCACCCCGAACCGGCTGATCGGCAGCCGAGCCTCCAGCGCACTCTGGGTCTGCCCGTCCGCGCGGAACAGCTCGTCCAGCAGGCTGCGCCGGGTGGGATCGGCCAGTGCCCGGAACACCGGTTCGAGCTCGGCGTCGTCCATGCCGAGAAGATAGGTGACCATTGGGTCACGTGTCAAGGAGGTCGGAACCGGTGCGGGCTGCGAGTTCGACCTGAGTCGGGCCTCTCCTACGACCACCGGCCGTGCCGTCTCCGGTCGCCGCCAGCGCGATGAGGCTGATCGCACATCACCGGGGAAGCCGTCGAGGCCCGCCCCAGTGCGCGCTTGGCTCAGTCGTCCTCGGCGGGGAACTCCGGTAGCCGCGGCCCGACCAGGTCGTCGGCGTCGATGATGGTGTAGGCATAGCCCTGCTCGGCGAGGAACCGCTGCCGGTGCGCGGCGTACTCGGCGTCCAGGGTGTCGCGGGAGACCACCGTGTAGAAGTGCGCCTGCCGGCCGTCGTGCTTGGGCCGCAGCACCCTTCCCAGCCGCTGGGCCTCCTCCTGCCGGGAGCCGAAGGTGCCCGAGATCTGCACCGCGACCGCCGCCTCGGGCAGGTCGATGGAGAAGTTGGCGACCTTGCTGACCACCAGCACCCGGGTCTCGCCGGAGCGGAACGAGTCGAAGAGCCGTTCGCGCTCCTTGTTCGTCGTCGAGCCCTGGATCACCGGCGCCTGCAGGTGCTCGCCGATCTCGTCGAGCTGGTCGAGGTAGGCCCCGATCACCAGCACCTGGTCGTCGGGGTGCTGCTCGACGATCGCCTCGATCACCGGCAGCTTGGTGCGCGCGGTGGCCGCGATCTTGTACCGGTCCTCGGGCTCGGCGGTCGCGTACGTCATCCGCTCGGCGTCGGTCAGGGTCACCCGCACCTCACGGCAGTCGGCCGGCGCGATCCAGCCCTGGTTCTCGATGTCCTTCCACGGCGCGTCGTAGCGCTTGGGCCCGATCAGGGAGAAGACATCGGCCTCCCGCCCGTCCTCGCGCACCAGGGTGGCCGTCAGGCCGAGCCGGCGGCGGGACTGCAGGTCGGCGGTCAGCCGGAAGATCGGCGCCGGCAGCAGGTGCACCTCGTCGTAGACGATCAGGCCCCAGTCCCGGGAGTCGAAGAGCTCCAGGTGCCGGTACTCGCCCTTCCGCCGGGTGGTCATCACCTGGTACGTCGCGATGGTGACCGGCCGGATCTCCTTCTTCTCGCCGGAGTACTCGCCGATCTCCTCCTCGGTCAGCGACGTGCGCGCCAGCAGCTCGCGCTTCCACTGCCGGCCGGAGACGGTGTTCGTCACCAGGATCAGCGTGGTCGCCTTCGCCTCGGCCATCGCCGCCGCGCCGACCAGGGTCTTGCCCGCGCCGCACGGCAACACCACTACACCCGAGCCGCCGGCCCAGAACGCCGACACCGCGTCGGCCTGGTAGTTGCGCAGCTGCCAGCCGTCGGCGCGCAGCTCGATCGGGTGCGCCTCGCCGTCGACGTAGCCGGCCAGGTCCTCGGCCGGCCAGCCGACCTTGAGCAGCGCCTGCTTCAGCCGGCCCCGCTCGGACGGGTGCACGAGCACCGTGTCGGCGTCGATCCGCTCGCCGAGCATCGGGGTGATCTTCTTCTGCCGCAGCACTTCCTCCAGCACCGCGCGGTCCAGCGAGATCAGCACCAGGCCGTGCGTCGGGTGCTTGGCCAGCTGCAGCCGGCCGTACCGGTCCATCGTGTCGGCGACGTCGACCAGCAGCGCGTGCGGCACCGCGTACCGGGAGTACCGGACCAGCGCGTCGACCACCTGCTCGGCGTCGTGGCCGGCGGCCCGGGCGTTCCAGAGTCCGAGCGGGGTGAGCCGGTAGGTGTGCACGTGCTCGGGGGACCGCTCCAGCTCGGCGAACGGGGCGATCGCGGCCCGGGCCTCGCCGGCCGTCGGGTGGTCGACCTCGAGCAGCAGGGTCTTGTCGGATTGGACGATCAGCGGTCCGTCGGTCACCGGTTCTCCTTCGGGACGGAAGCTTCCATTGTGCCAGCGAAGCTGGTCCAGGCGGTGCGTGCCGGCGAAGCCTGGCCGGTACGGCCGATGCCAGCGAAGCTGGTCCAGGCGGTGCGTGCCGGCGAAGCCGGGCCGGTGCCAGCGCGGGCCCGGGCGTCTCAGTCCTCGGCCAGCACGCTCACGGTGGTGATCCGCTGCAGCGGGTAGCTGAGCAGCCGGCCGCCGTCCGGGTCGTGCCCGCGCACCATGCCACCGCCCACCGAGATCGGCTGCAGCGTGCGCTGCGAGGGCGTCCCGGTGTCGTCGACGTAGCCGAGGGCGATGGTCAGCTCCTCCCGGACGGCGGTGCGCAGCAGCTCCAGGATCGAGGCCGAGGTCACCCCGGGCACCTGCTGGGACACCCGGTTGGTGGAGCTGCTGATCGCCGCGGCCAGCTTCTCCGAGGCCCGCAGCCGGGCGATCACCTCGCCCAGCTGGCTGTCGGTCAGGGTGTTCGCGCGCACCCGGCCGGACCGGCTGTGCTGCCGCCGCGCCGGCACCCGGGCGGCGTCGGCGGCCAGCGTCAGCACCGAGCCGTCGGCGGTCTCGGCGGCCGGGGCGTAGCCGTGCGCCCGCAGCCGCTCCAGCAGCTGGTTGATGCCCTGGGCGCAGACCAGCACGGTCGGCGCCAGCCGGTGCAGGCCGAGCGATTCGAGGCCGGGTTCGGTGAGCACCCGGTCGAGCAGCAGCTCGTCGTCACAGCGCAGGTAGCTACTCGCGGTGCCGACCCGCAGCCGGCCGTGCTGGGTGGCCGCGTCGCCGATCAGGTAGTCCAGCGCCTGCGGCATCGGGGTGCGCGAGGTGGTGCTGAAGAACCGGTTCAGGTCGGCGCCGGTCCGGCCCGCGTCCAGGGCGCGGCGCAGGCTGGCCGGCGTGATGCGATAGACCGCGGCGCCACCGGTGGACTCCAGGTCGGCGGCCAGCGACAGTTCCCGCTGCAGCTGCGGCGTCGGTGGCCCGGGCACCACGACGGTCAGGTCCGGCTGCACCAGGAACTCGCTCACCGGGGCCGGCAGCGCGGCCTCGAGCAGGTCCGCGGCGTTCGCCTCGGCCCGGCTGGCCCCGGTCTCGGCACCGTCCAGCAGCGCCCGGGCGTAGCCGGTGATCGCACCGTAGCCGGTGAGGCCGAGGGTGGCGGCCTCGGCCAGCGCGCCGGCCGCCGCCGTCCGGTACGCCGAGGCGCGGCGGGGCGCCAGCCAGGCCAGCCGGGCCAGCACCGCCTCGTCCCCGGCCGGGGTGCTGCCCGGCGGCAGGTCGGCCAGCAGCCGCAGCAGCTGCCGGCGCAGCGCCGGGGCACTGTGCCGCTCGGCATCCGCCGACAGCGCCGCGATGGTCTTGTCCCGGTCGTCCTTCTGCCCGACCAGCCCCGGCTGCCGGGTCATCGCCAGCCAGCTGGCCGCCAGCCGCACCCAGCGCTCGGCGGTGGGCAGCGCGAGCCAGCCGTCGAACTCGGTGGTCGGCAGGTAGCTCGGGTCCACCACCGAGCTGCTGGCCAGCAGCCCTGCCTCGGCGGCGACTTCGACCAGCAGCGCGGTGACCGGCTCGGCAACGTCCAGCGCGCGGGCCAGCCGCCGCAGGTCCCGGACCCCCAGGCCGCCCGAGCGAAGCTGGCCGACCGGCTCGTCGGAGAGCGTGTGCAGCAGCAGCTCCACCAGCCGCACCGTCTCCAGCACCGCGGTCGCGCCGCCGCCGTCGATGGCCGCCAGGCCGCGCTCGGTGAGCGGGATCGGTGCGGGCTCGGGACGGACCGGCCCGGCCGGCACCGGACGGACCGCCAGCGACACCTCGCGCGGCAGCTCCACCGTCCGGCCGTCGATCGGCACCACCAGCCCCAGGTCGAGCAGCGCCCGCACCGGCGGCTCGCCCTCGGAACGCTGCTCCAGCATCGCCCGCACCTGGGCGGCCACGTCGCGGTAGGTCCCGATCGGCGGCCCGCCGGCCAGCCGGTCGAGCACCGCGCGGGCCGGCTTGTCCAGCCGCTCGATCAGTTCGGGCAGCCGGCCGAGCACCGCCGCGGCGATCGCCGCGCCCGCGGCCGGCTGCCCGGCGGGCGGCAGGCCCAGGCGGCGGAGCAGGTCGGCCGCAGCCAGCTCGGGGACCTGGCCGAAGAGCTCGGCGGCCGGGCGCCCGAGGCCGGCCGGGTAGGGCCCGAGCACCTCCCGGACGGCGCCCACCGGGTGCAGGTGCTCGTCCGGGCCCCAGGCCAGGGCCCAGTCGCGGAGCCGGTCGGCGGCGGCCCGCACCGCCGGGCGGTCGGGCTCGGCGAACCAGGCCGCCACCTCCGCCACACCGGCCTGCCCCGGCAGGCAGCAGAGCACCTCCAGGGTGCGCAGGGAGAAGGCGTCCAGGGCGTCCAGCGCGCGGGCGATGGACGTGCGCACCCCGGCCCGGTTCGCCAGCGTGGCCAGGTCGACCGGGGCCGGCAGCGCGAGGTCGGGACGGCGCCGCAGCAGGGTCAGCAGTTCGGCGTCCGTCCGGGTGCGGAGCCAGTCGGTCAGGCTGCGCGCCGGAGTGCGGTCCGCGGAGCGCACGCCGGGGGAGCTGGGGTCAGTCGCCAGCGAGGTGCGGGCGGTTGTCGGGACCCGGGTGCTGGTAGAAGAGGCTCTCCACCGGCAGCGGGAAGCTGACGTCGTCGCCGAACGGGCTCTGCGAGCCGGCCTTGTTCGAGAGCAGTTCGTTCACCGGGTGCTCGCCGTAGGCGTTGTCCCAGTTCTGCTGGACCGGCTGGTCGTACGGCCGGTTCTCCGGCACCGCGCTTGCCATCTGCTGCCTCTTCCTGCGACTTGATTCCGCACCGTCGTTCTGCGAGAAATCCAGTCTGCCATGCCGGTAACCTCACCGTCCGTGGCAGTAGAACATCAGCGGCCGGACCCGGGTCAGGTGGTCACGGTCAACCTGGCGCAGGTCATGGACACCCCGCCCCCGGTGCGCGGCCGGCCGAAGGCCCGGTTCCCGAAGACCGGCATCGACAAGCGCCCGGCCACCGGGCCGGTGGCGGTGCGCCGGCTCGGCCTGACCGGTGACACCATCTGCGACACCGTCAACCACGGCGGTGAGCACCAGGCCGTCTACGCCTACGCCGAGGAGGACACCGCCTGGTGGCAGGCCGAGCTGGGCGAGGAGCTGCGCATCCCGCTCGGCCCCGGCTCGCTCGGCGAGAACCTGACCACCCGCGGGGTGGACGTCACCGGGGCGGTCATCGGCGAGCGCTGGCGGATCGGTAGCACCATCCTGCAGGTCAGCGCGCCGCGGCTGCCGTGCGTGGTCTTCGCTGGCTACTGGGGGGTCGACCAGCTGGTTCGCCGGTTCGCCGAGGCCGGCCGGCCGGGGGCGTACCTGCGGGTGCTGACCGAGGGCGAGCTGTCGGCCGGGGATCCGGTCACGGTGCTCGACCGGCCGGCGCACGGGCTGACCGTCCAGGAGACCTTCCGGGCGCTGACCGGTGACCGCAGCCTGACCGCCCGGCTGCTGGAGGCGCCGGAGCTGCCCGGCAACGTGCATCAGCAGGCCGCGCGCTGGCTGGCGCTCAACGCCCGCTGACCTGCCGCATCGCCGCGCGCTGGTCGGCCCGGCCGGCCCGGACCGCGCCGGTGACCGCGACGATGAAACCGAGCGGCACCAGCAGGCAGCCGAGGTTCAGCCAGAGCGAGCGCTCGGTGTCGCCGAAGAAGAACGGCAGCACCGTCACCAGCACGAAGACCAGGCCCACGCCGAACATGACGAATCCGGCCTGGACCGAGCGCGGCCGGCCCTTGGCGGTGGGCATGGCAGCTCCGATCTCTGGTGCGCCGCCGGATGAAGGGGCGTTAGGCTGTCTCATCGGCGTCCGCAGCACTTGCGGGCGTCGGTTCTTTCCTGTCGAGAGTACGAATCAGATCTCGCGTAGCGAGTAGTGGGGTGTTTGGCGGATGCCGTCCGGCAAGGTGAAGTGGTTCGACGCGGAGAAGGGCTTCGGGTTCCTCGCCGACGACGCGGGTGCCGACGTCTTCGTGCACAAGGACGCGCTGCCGGCTGGGATCTCCGAGTTGAAGTCCGGTCAGCGGGTCGAGTTCGGGGTGGTCCAGGGACGCAAGGGCAACCAGGCGCTGCAGGTGCGGCTGCTGGATCCGGTGCCGTCGGTGGTGAAGGCGACCCGGCGGCCGCCGGAGGAGATGACCCCGATCGTCGAGGACCTGATCAAGCTGCTCGACAAGGTCGGCAACTCGCTGCGCCGCGGTCACTACCCGGACCGCGCGGAGGGCCGCAAGGTCGCCACCCTGCTGCGCGCCGTCGCCGACAACCTGGACGCCTGACCGCCGGAACCGCCTCGTGAGCCCCGGTGCACGCGCACCGGGGCTCACGGCTATGCCGAACCTGCCGTCTCCGCATTGTCTCGCGAAGCGGGACAGGTGTCCCGTTATCTGGATGAACGGCCTAAGCTGCCCATCGAGGTGATGCGGGCGTGGGACGACGGCGATGGCTGATCCTGGCATGCGGGCTGGCCGCGCAGGCGGCGACCTGCTCCTTCCTCTACGGCCTGCCGATGCTGGTGCCGCAGCTGCGCGCCGAGTACGGCATCTCGCTGGCCGGGGCCGGCGCGGTGGTCGGCGCACCGGCCGTCGGCCTGATCCTCACCCTCATCCTCTGGGGCGCGGTCGCCGACCGGCGCGGTGAGCGGCTGGTGATCGCCAGCGGCATCCTGCTGTCCGCGGCCCTGCTGCTGGTGGCCGGCCGGCTGCACTCGGTGCCCGCGCTGTGCGCCGCGCTGGCCGCGGCCGGCGCGGCCGGCGCCTCGGTGAACGCGGCCAGCGGCCGGGTCGTGCTGGGCTGGTTCGCCGCGCACGAGCGTGGCCTGGCGATGGGGCTGCGCCAGACCGCGCAGCCGCTCGGGGTCGCGATCGCGGCGGTGGCCCTGCCGCCGGTGGCCAACCGGTACGGCGTGGGCGACGCGCTGCTGGTGCCGGCCGGGCTGTGCGCGCTGGTCGGGGTGCTGGTGCTGCTGCTGGTGGTGGACCCGCCGCGCGGCGTGCGCGGTGCGCTGGAGACGGCCGGCTCGCCGTACCGGGTGCCGACGCTGTGGCGGCTGCACGCGGCCTCGACGATGCTGGTCGTCCCGCAGTTCGCCATCTCCGGCTTCTCGATGGCCTACCTGGTCGACGTCCGGCACTGGGACACCCTGGCCGCCGGCCGGGTGCTCTTCCTCGGCCAGGTGCTCGGCGCGCTGGGCCGGATCGGCGCCGGCCTCTGGTCCGACCGGGTGGCCAGCCGGCTGACCCCGATGCGCCAGCTCGCGGTGGCCAGCACGCTGGTCATGCTCGGCGTCGCGCTCGGCGACCGGCTGCACTCGCCGGCGGTGATCGTGGTGCTGCTGCTCGGCGCGGTGATCACGGTGGCCGACAACGGCCTGGCCTTCACCGCGGTCGCCGAGTTCGCCGGCTCGGCGTGGGCCGGCCGGGCCCTCGGCGCGCAGAACACCGCGCAAAATGTCGCCTCGGCCCTCACCCCACCGCTGCTCGGCGGGCTGATCGGCGCCCACGGCTACGGGCTCGGCTTCCTGGTGGGCGCGGCGTGCCCGCTGCTGGCGATCGGCCTGACCCCGGTGCTCGCCGAGCGCCGGGCGACCACCCGGCAGCCCGAGCCGGCCAAGGCCTGACGGTTATCGCAGCGGGCCGGTCGCCGGCACCAGCCCGGCGGCGTGCGCCCGGCCGAGCAGCTCCTCGATGGCCGCGTAGCCCTCCTCGCCCAGCTCGCGGCTGAAGGAGTTGACGTACAGCTCGATGTGCTGGCGCTGCACGTCCGGGTCCATCTCGTCGGCGTGTGCGGCGACGTAGGAGGCCGAGGCCTGCGGATGGTCGAAGGCGTAGTCCACCGAGGCCCGCACCACCCGGGCCAGCGCGCCGGTGTCGAGCGTCCGCCGGGCCAGGATCGCGCCGAGCGGGATCGGGTGGCCGGTGCTCTGCTCCCACCAGGCCCCGAGGTCGGCGAGCGCGGTGAGGCCGTAGTTCGGGTAGGTGAACCGCGCCTCGTGGATCACCAGGCCGGCGTCGTAGCGGCCGTCCCGGACGCCCGGCATGATCTCGGCGAACGGCACCACCTCGATCGAGGCCGGCCGCTGGCCGGCGGCCCAGAGCCGCATCAGCAGGTACGCGGTGGTGCGCTCGCCCGGCACCGCCACCCGGGCGCCGGTGAGGTCGGCCCGTTCGCCGGCGGTCAGCACCAGCGGCCCGCAGCCGCGCCCCAGTGCCCCGCCGCAGGGCAGCAGCGCGTAGTCGCCCAGCAGCCAGGGCAGCGCCGCGTACGACACCTTGACCACGTCGAACCCGCCCCGTTCGGCGGCGGTGTTGGTGATGTCGACGTCGGCGAAGGTCACGGCGACCTCCGGCGCGCCCTCGATCAGCCCGTGCGTCCAGGCGTGGAAGACGAAGGTGTCGTTCGGGCAGGGCGAGAACGCCAGGCTCAGCGGGGTCATCGGATCATCCCTTCGACGGTGCGGCCAGGGGCTCGGCCAGGACGGCGGCCAGCGCGGCGGTCAGCGCGGCGAGCGCGGGCCCGAGGTGCCAGTTCTCCCGGTCCCGTGGCCCGACCGGGTTCGAGATCGTCCGCAGCTCGCCGAACGGGACGCCGGCGCGCCGGGCCGCCGCGGCCACCCCGGCGCCCTCCATGCCCTCGGCCACCGCGTCCGGGTAGGCGGCGGAGAGCCGGTCGGCCCGGGCCCGGGTGCCGGTCACGGTCTGCACGGTGAGCACGGTGCCGGTGACCGCACCGGACCGCTCGGCCAGCAGCCGGCCCAGCGCCGGGTCGGCGTCGTCGGCGACCTCGCCCAGGCCCAGCTCGGCCAGCGAGGCGAAGCCGCCGTCGGACAGCTGCGCGCCCAGGTCGGCGAAGGCCACCCGGTCTGCGACGGCGGTGCTCCCGACCGGGGCCGGCGGGAAGCCGCCGGCGATGCCGGCCGACAGCACCGCGTCGTACCCGGCCGGCAGCAGGGCCGCGGTGCCGAGCGCGGCGGCCACCGCCCCGACCCCGGCCGCGACGGCGTCCACCAGGCCGGCGGGGGTGGCGGCGCGCAGCAGGTCCTGGCCGTGCAGCTGGCCAGCGGTGGGCTGCCAGGCGCCGAGCACCGCGTCCCGTTCCGCCGGCACGGCGGTCACGATCAGCAGGCGCGGCATCGGGCGGCTCAGGCGGTCAGCTGCACCAGCACCAGCCAGGTGGTGAGCTGGCGGGACGGCGGGATGGCGCTGATCTGCAGGTAGTAGCTGCCCTGGGCCTGGCTCGGCACCGCCAGCCGGAGGGCGAGCTTGCCGGTGGTCGGGCCGGTCGAGGCGCCGGGGGTGCTGAGCGGGGTGTTGGTCTTGCCGTCGGTGGTGTAGGCCGCCACGATGTAGCCGCGGTCGGACAGCGCCGGCGGTACGTCCAGCAGCAGGGTCGAGCCGCTGCGCGCGTGCACGGTGCGCTGCTTGCCCGGGTCCAGCGCGCAGGTGCCGGCGGTCAGGATGGTGCAGGTCGACTGGGCCGGCACGGTGGTGGCGCGGTCGCCGGACAGCACGGTGATCGTCGGCTGCGGCTTGTCGCAGGCGGTCAGCAGGACGGTGGCGGCGAACAGCGCGACGACGGCGGCAACGGCACGACGGAGGCTCACCCGCGCGAGGCTACCCGCGGGTTCGCCGCACCCTCGGGGCCGGTCCCGGCCGATGTGACGCGCTCGCGCGCCGCTTGACCAGCATGCCCGCGGTGACCCCGGCCAGCACCAGCGCCGCGATCGTGAACCCGAGCGTCCCGTTGCGCGAGGGCAGCAGCAGCGCGATGGTCGCGCCGAGCACCCAGGCCAGCTGCAGGAACGTCTCGGAGCGGCCGAAGGCGGAGGAGCGCAGCGCCTCGGCGACGTCCCGCTGGATGATCGCGTCCAGCGAGAGCTTCGACAGCGAGTTGCACACCGCGCTGACGAACATCGCGACGATCGCGAACGGCAGGCTGAACAGCAGCGCCGCGGCCAGGCAGACGACGGCGGCGGCGGCCGTCGCGACGAGGATGATCAGCTCCGGCCGGGCCAGCTTCAGCCGGGTGCCGACCGCGGTGCCGGTGAAGTTGCCGAGGCCGGCCGCCGCGCCGACCGCCCCGAGCGACACCACGGCCGCGAACCCGTGCGAGGTGGACTCGACGTAGAAGGCCAGGAACAGGGTCAGGAACCCGGCCAGCCAGCGCAGTGACGACTCACCCTGCAGCGCCGCCAGCACGTGCGGCGCGAAACCCCGCCGGGTCCAGTCCAGCAGCCGGGCCGGCAGCGTCCGGCCGGCGGGCGGCTGCGCGGCCGGCTGTTCGAGGGTGCGGGCCGGCCCGGTCGCGGCGCGGGCCGCGGGCGGCAGCGAGTCGACGATCCGGGGCAGCCGGAACGAGTACACCGCGGTCGCCGCGAAGGCCAGCGCGGTGATCCAGAGGCCGAACGGGTAGGAGCCGGTCACCTTGATCGCCGCGCCGACCACCCCGCCGCCGACGATCGCCGCGACCAGGCCGAACAGCGACAGCCGGGCGTTCGCCTCGACCAGGGTCAGCCCGCCCGGCACCAGCCGGGGCGCGGCCGCGGACCGGATCACCGCGTACGCCTTCGACAGCACCAGCGAGCCGAGGGCGGCCGGGAACAGCACGTACAGGTCGGTGAAGTTGACCGCCATCACCGCGGCCAGGAAGGCCCGGCCGATCGCGGTCGCGGCCATCACCCAGCGGCGGCCGTGCTGCACCCGGTCCAGGGCCGGCCCGATCACCGGGGCGATCACCGCGAACGGCGCCATGGTCATCAGCAGGTAGAGCAGCACGTTGCCGCGCTGGGCGTCCGACGGGGCGGAGAAGAACACGGTGCCGGCCAGCGCGACGGTGACCATCGCGTCGGCGCCGTAGGACATCACCTGGTTCCAGATCAGCGCGGTCAGCCCGGACTCGCGGGCCCCGTCGGCCTCGCTGGCCACGATCACCTTGTGCGCGACCAGCCGGGAGAAGTAGCGGCTGCGGGCCAGCACCGCGCGGGTGACGGTGACCCCATTGGTGCCCGGCGGCGGGGTGCGCAGCCCCTCGGCGCGGCCCGGCCGGGACTGCTCGGGCCCATCGACCCCCGGCTGATCGGCGGGCTCGGGGTGCAGCGAGTGGTACGTCGGCGCCGAGAAACCGTCGGTCGCGGGCTCGCCCGCCCCTGCCCGTCCCTCTGCCGCCGTCACGCCGTCCATCCTGCCGCACGTCCCGACGTTAGGCAGCGATCCGGGCACGGTCGGCGATCATGGCCCCACGGCTCGCGGCGGCCCGCGGAGCGACGGATGCCACAATGGCCGGTGTGAACGCTCCGACCCTGCCGACCGACCTCGATCCGGCCATCGCCCAGGCGGTCGAGCCGGCCCGTGCCGCCGCGGTCGCGCTGGCCGGTGCCGACGTGGGCGTCGCCGAGGCCGGTGGCCCGGCGGCCCAGGTCGGCCCGCACCTCGGCATCCGGCCGGAGAGCGAGCACGCCGCCACCCACGCGTTCGCGGCCCGGTTGCCGGGTTACCTCGGCTGGTACTGGGCGGTCACGATGGTGCGCGCCCCCGAGGGCGAGCCGCAGGTGGCCGAGGTGGTGCTGCTGCCCGGCGACGGGGCGCTGCTCGCCCCCGCCTGGGTGCCCTGGAGCGAGCGCCTGCAGCCCGGCGACCTCAGCCCCGGCGACCTGCTGCCGGCCGCCCCGGACGACCCGCGGCTGGTGCCCGGCTACACCGACTCCGGCGACCCCCAGGTCGAGCAGGTCGCCTTCGAACTCGGCCTCGGCCGGCCCCGGGTGCTCTCCCGCGCCGGCCGGCTCGATGCCGCCGAGCGCTGGCACGACGCCGAGTTCGGCCCGGACAGCCCGATGGCCAAGCAGGCACCGGCCCCCTGCGGCAGCTGCGGCTTTCTGGTCGCCCTCGGCGGTTCGCTGCAGGCGGCGTTCGGCGTGTGCGCCAACGAGTTCTCCGCCGCCGACGGCCGGGTGGTCTCGGTCGAGTACGGCTGCGGCGCGCACTCCGAGACGGTGCCCGAGCCGCTGCCCGAGCCGGCCGGGCCGGTCTACGAGGACGAGCTGGTCGACCTGGTCGACCGGCACGCCGGCCGCGCCCCCGACGCCGAGGGCGGGTCAGCCGAGCCAGCCGGCGACGGCGCCGAGCAGGCCGTGGTCGACCTCGAGCCCGACACCGTCCAGCCGGTCGACGAGGACCAGTTCGCCGAGGCTGGACAGGGCCAGGACGAGGCCGGCGGTGCGCAGCTCGTCGAAGCCGACCCGGCCCAGCTCGACCCGCCAGCCGTGGTCGAGGGCGGCGTCGAGGAACCGCCGGCGGGTGACGCCGGGCAGGACGGCTCCTGACAGCTCCGGGGTCCGGACCAGCCCGGCCGCCGGGATCACCACCAGGTTCGCGATGCCGGACTCGGCCACCCCGCCGTCCGGAGTGCTGAACAGCGGGCTGGTGCCCGGTTCGGCAGCCGGCAGCCAGCGCCGGTCCGCCCACTTGTGCCGCCAGCAGCCCGCCGGCCGCGGCGCCCGGAACAGCGCCACCCGGCCACCGGCCGCCGGGGCGGGGGCCGTCTCGATGACCGGCGCCGCGCCGGGCCGGAGGCTGACCCGCACCCGGTGCCGGCCGGGCAACCGGCGCCCGAGCGCGACCAGGTCGCCGGCCAGCTCCGGGGGCAGGCCGGTGCGGTACAGCTCCAGGCAGGACGCCTCCAGCCGTGCCAGGTGATCGGCCAGGCCGATCAGGCTACCGTCCCGGCAGAGCATGGTGTCGAAGATTCCCTCGTCGGTGTCGATGGATTCCGCGTCGGGTTCGTCCGGCCAGGGCCAGCCGGCGGCACCCAGCGCGAGCAGCGGCGCTGCCTTCACCGCGCACTCCTGCCACTCGGCCATCGGCACCGAGTCGGCCGTGATCCCGCCGCCGACGCCGAGCTCGAAGCGGCCGCCGGCGATCTCGAAGGTCCGGATCGCCACGCTGAACTCCGCCACCTCGCCGGCGACCAGGCCGATCGCGCCGGTGAACAGGCCCCGGTCGGCCGTCTCGAGTTCGTCGATCAGCGCGCAGGCCCGCACCTTCGGCGCGCCGGTCACCGAACCCGGCGGGAACGTCGCGGCCAGCAGCTCGGCGGTGCCGGTGCCGGGCCGCAGCCGGCCGGTGACCTCGGAGACCAGGTGCCAGACGCCCGGCGCCGGCCGGACCGCCAGCAGCTCGCCGGTGCTGACCGTGCCCGGCCGGCAGGCCCGGGCCAGGTCGTTGCGCATCAGGTCGACGATCATCACGTTCTCGGCGCGGTCCTTGACCGACCGCCCGAGCTCCACCGCGCCCGGATCGTCCGGCGCCGTCCCGGTGCGGCGCCGGGTGCCCTTGATCGGAGCGGTGCGCACCGCGTCCCCGCGCCGGTGCAGGAACAGCTCGGGCGACAGGCTGACGACGCTGCGGCCGGGCAGCTGCAGGAAGGCGGCGTAGTCCGGGGCCAGCTCGGCGACCCCGCGCAGGAACAGCTCGGCCGGCGGCCCGGACACCTCGCCGGTGACCCTGGCGCAGACGTTCACCTGGTAGAGCTGGCCGGCCCGGATGGCCGAGACCGCGTTCTCGACGGCGGCCAGGTGCGCTGCCGGGGCGGTCGCGGTGACGCCGGTCAGCCGGACCTCGGCCGGCGCGGGCGAGCAGTCCAGCCGCCCCAGGGCCGGCACCAGGCCCGGGTCGCCGGTCAGCCACCAGGTGCCCGTCGGATCCCGGCGCAGCAGGGTGTCGAACCGGCCGAACCAGCTGCGGCCGCGGTGGTCGAGCCAGCCGATCCAGCAGCCGGGCGCGTCCAGGTCGGCGGTCCGGTCGGTGACCAGGGCCGGCTGCCAGCCGATCACCACCTCGCCGTCCTGCCAGCGCCCGGCCAGGCAGGCCAGCGTGCCGGTGTCGAGTTCCGCCGAGGCCAGCAGTGCCCGCAGCACGGCACCGAGATCGGCCGGCAGCCCGAGCCGCACCGCACCGCCGAGCCGGGTCGGCTCAGCCAAGCCGTCCCTCGTCGGCGTGCTTGCGGACCAGCGGTAGCGAGAGCAGGCCGAGCAGCGCGCCGGCCAGCGCGGTCCACAGCCAGACCCGGTGGCCGTGGCTGCCGAGCCAGGACCAGAACGGCAGCAGAACGAGGAAAGTGACCGTGAACGCGGCGATTCCGGCGAACACCACCGGTCGCGGGTTCACCGCGAGCATCCGGCGGCCGGCCTGCTCGGCGGCGTCCGCGGCCGGGTCCGGCCGACTTGAACTCGCAGTCACAGTTCGGCAGGCTACGCGTGGCAGCCGACCGCCCGATAGCTGGAGCAGCATTGGCACTCGACACCGCACGCGCGACGTCAGGCGTGGACCGGTTCTTCTCGATCACCGAACGTGGCTCGTCGGCCGGGCAGGAGGTGCGCGGCGGCCTGGTCACCTTCGTGACGATGGTCTACATCGTCGTGCTCAACCCGCTGATCATCGGCACCGTCAAGGACGGGCACGGGCACTTCCTGGGCGGCGGTGCGGCCCCGAACCTGGCCGCGGTCGCCGCGGCCACCGCACTGGTGGCGTGCGTGATGACGCTGGCGATGGGCCTGATCGGGCGCTACCCGTTCGGCCTGGCCACCGGCCTCGGGCTGAACGCCTTCGTCGCCTTCCAGGTCGCCACCCGCATGTCCTGGCCGGCCGCGATGGGCATGGTGGTGCTGGAGGGCCTGCTGATCACCGTCCTGGTGATGACCGGCTTTCGGGTGGCGGTCTTCCGCGCCATCCCGGCCCAGCTCAAGAGCGCGATCGCGGTCGGCATCGGCCTGTTCATCGCGCTGATCGGCCTGGTCGACGCGGGCTTCGTCCGGGCCGGGTCGGGCACGGTGGTCGACATCGGCATCGGCGGGCACCTGAACGGCTGGCCGACCCTGGTCTTCGTGGTCGGCGTGCTGCTGATCGCGGTGCTGATGGCGCGCAAGGTGCGTGGCGCGATCCTGATCGGCATTCTGGCCTCGACCGTGCTGGCGGTGATCATCGAGGCGATCGGCCACCTCGGCCCGCAGACCGACGCGACCGGCAAGGTGGTGAACCCGGAGGGCTGGGCGCTGAACGTGCCGTCCTTCTCGGGCAAGCACTTCGGCATGCCGGACCTCGGCCTGGTCGGGCACTTCTCGCTCGGCGGCGGGTTCTCCGCGGTCGGCATCGTCTCGGGCATCGTGATCGTGTTCTCGCTGGTGCTGAGCGACTTCTTCGACGTCATGGGCACCACCATCGGCCTGGCGCACGAGGCCGACCTGCTCGACGCCGACGGCCAGCTGCCCGGCATCCAGGAGGTGCTGCTGATCGACGGCCTGGCCGCGGTCGCCGGTGGCGCGGCCGGTGCCTCGTCGGCCACCACCTACGTCGAGTCCGCGGCCGGCATCGGCGACGGTGCCCGGACCGGGCTCGCCTCGGTGGTCACCGGCCTGCTCTTCGCGGTCACCATCTTCCTGTCGCCGCTGGCCCAGTTCGTCCCGTCCGAGGCGGCCGCGCCGGCGCTCGTCGTGGTCGGGGTGCTGATGATGCGCCAGGTGCGCACCATCGACTTCGGCGCGCTGGAGCTGGCGCTGCCCGCCTTCCTGACCATCGTGCTGATGCCGTTCACCTACTCGATCACCAACGGGGTCGGTGCCGGCTTCATCAGCTACGTGCTGCTGCAGGCCGCGGTGGGCAGGGCGCGGGCGGTGCACCCGCTGATGTGGGTGGTGTCGGCGTTCTTCGCGGTGTACTTCGCCATCGAGCCGCTGAAGAACCTGTTCGGCATCGCCTAGCCCCGGCGGCCAGGTGGCGGCGGGGGCACATCGTTAGCTAGGCTAATGATGTGACGAGCACCCAGACCCCTGCCGAGCTCGCCTCCGTGCTGCGGCTGGCCCTGATGCGGGCCGCCCGCCGGATCCGCTCGCAGCGGGTGAACACCACGGTCACGCTGTCGCAGCTGTCGGCGCTGTCCACGGTCGGCAAGTGCGGCCCGATGAGCGCCGGCGAGCTGGCCGGCATCGAGCGGGTCCAGCCGCCGTCGATGACCAAGATCCTCGCCTCGCTGGAGGCCGAGGGCTGGGTGCGGCGGACCCCGCACCCGGACGACCGCCGCCAGTCCATCATCTCGATCACCGGCTCCGGGCAGCGGCTGATCGAGGAGGAGCGGCGGGCCCGGGACGAGTGGCTGGCCACCCGGCTGCGGGAGTTCAGCCCGGACGAGCTGCGGATCCTGTCCGAGGCGGTCGCGGTGCTCGACCGGCTGGGCTCGGAATGACAGCTGCCCCGGTCGCCGGCAACGACGCCGTCGACAGCGAGGCGCTCGCCGAGGTCGGCGTACCACCCGCCCGGAGCCGGCTCGACCCGATCCGGTCGCTGAAGGTCCGCAACTACCGGCTGTACTTCTCCGGCCAGCTCGTCTCGCTCACCGGCACCTGGGCCCAGCGGGTCGCCCAGGACTGGCTGGTGCTCCAGCTGACCAACTCCGGCACCGCCCTCGGCATCGTCACCGCACTGCAGTTCGGCCCGGCCCTGCTGCTCTCGCTCTACGGCGGGGCCCTGGCCGACCGCGGTGACAAGCGCCGGCTGCTGCTGGCCACCCAGACCGGCATCGCACTCGCCGCGCTGGCGCTCGGCCTGCTCGACGTGACCGGCGTCGTGCGCATCTGGCAGGTCATGGTGCTGGCCGCGGTGCTGGGCGTCGTCTCGGCCATCGACACCCCGATCCGGCAGTCGTTCGTGGTCGAGATGGTCGGCCCGACGGACCTGCCGAACGCGGTGGCGCTGAACTCGACCGCCTTCAACCTCGCCCGGATCGCCGGCCCGGCGCTGGCCGGCGTGGTGATCAGCGTCTTCGGCACCGGCTGGGCGTTCCTGGGCAACGCCGCCTCCTCGGCCGCGGTGCTGGCCGGCCTGGCGCTGATGCGCACCGCGGAGCTGTTCCCCGCCACCCCTGTGGACCGGGCGGCGGGACAGTACCGGGCGGCGCTGCGCTACGTCCGGCACCGCTCGGACCTGCTGCTGCCGATGGTGCTGATCTTCGTGCTGGGCACCTTCGGCTACAACTACCAGATCACCATCGCGCTGATCGCCAAGCAGGTGTTCCACCGCGGCGCCGACTCGTTCGGGCTGCTCTCCACCAGCCTCGCGGTGGGTGCCACCATCGGTGCACTGGCCGCGACCCTGCGCCGCCGGCGGCCGACCCGGCTGTTCCTGCTGCTGGCCGCGACGGGATTCAGCGTCACCGAGATTTTTGCCGGCTCGATGCCGGGCTTCGGGCTGACCGCGCTGGCGCTGGTGCCGGCCGGGCTGGCGATGATCACCATGGCGCAGGCCGCCAACGCCACCGTCCAGCTCGGCGTGGAACCGACCATGCGCGGCCGGGTGATGGGCCTCTACATCCTGTGTTTCATGGGCGGAACGCCGTTCGGCGCGCCCATCGTGGGCTGGGTGGCCGAGGTCTTCGGGCCGCGCTGGGGGATGGTCGGCGGCGGCCTGGTGTGCCTGGTCGCCACCGTGCTGGTCGGTGCCTGGGTGGCGCGGGACCGGCAGTTCGGGCTGGCCGACCTGCGCGGCCGGCTCGCCGCGGCGCGCGGATGATCCCGACGCCGGTCGCGGACCCGGCCGACGAGCGGCTGGCCGACTTCCGCGACCTCACCGACGCCGACGTGCGCCCCGACCGGCGCGGCATCGTGATCGCCGAGGGCGCGAACGTGGTCGAGCGGCTGGCCCGATCGTCCTACCGGATCAGGGCGATCGTGGGTGTGCCGGGCAAGCTGGCGGTGCTCGCTCCGGTGCTGGAACGGCTCGCCTGCCCGGTCTACGAGGTGGACAAGTGGACGCTGTCGGACGTGGTCGGGTTCCGGGTCACCCGCGGCGTGCTGGCCTCGGCGGACCGTCCCGCGCCGGTGCCGGCCGCCGAACTGCTCGACCGGGGCAGCCGGTTCGTGGTGTGCGAGGCGATCAACGACTTCGAGAACCTGGGCTCGATCTTCCGCAACGGCGCCGCGTTCGGGGTGGACGGCGTGCTGCTGGATCCGCGCTGCGCCGACCCGCTCTACCGGCGCAGCGTCCGGGTGTCGATGGGCAACGTCTTCGGCATCGGCTTCGCCACGCTGCCCGAGCCGTGGCCCGATGCGCTGCGGATGCTGGCAGATCGCGGCATCGAACGGTTCGCCCTGACGCCCCGCCCGGCTGCCGAACCGCTGCGCGAGGTGGTCCCGCCGGCCCGCTGGGCGGTGCTGCTCGGTGCCGAGGGGCCGGGCCTGACCGAGGGCGCGCTGGCCGAGTCCGACCGCTGGGTACGCATCCCGATGGCGGCCGGGGTGGACTCGCTGAACGTGGCGACGGCCGGCGCGGTCGCGCTGGCCCACCTCAGCGCCTGACTCTCGGCAATCGGCGCTGTTCCGGCGTACCGTGAGGATTACCCGTAGGAGGCGCCCATGCTGTCCACCGTGCTGTCGATAGTCGCCGTCGTGGTCTTCGTCGCCGCGCTGGCCGCGCTCTACGTCTGGACCCGGCGCACCGAGTCCGAGTCGATCTACGAGCCGCGCCCGAAGTCCGAGGACGAGGCCAACGCCCAGCGGCTCGGGATCGCGCTGAACGCCACCGGTGGGACGTTCAGCGGGAACTGACCGGCGTCACCCCTCCCGGTGCACGGTCAGCACCGTGATGTCGTCGTGCGCGTCCGGCTCGGCGTGCGCGTAGACCTGCTGCGCTGAGATCGGGCCGGACAGTTGGCACACCGCCGCGGTCAGCTGGGCCAGCGACACGTCGAGGTCCCGGTCCCGGCGCTCGACCAGGCCGTCGGAGAAGAACACCAGGCCCTCGCCCGGCTGCAGCAGCAGTTCGGTGCGGTGCGGTGCGGCGTCGGCCACCCCCAGCGGCGGCCCCGGCGTGATCGGCAGGACGGCGGCCTCGCCGGCCCGGCGTACCAGCGGCGGCAGATGCCCGGCGCTGGCCAGGATGACCCGCCCGGTGGCGAGTTCGATGCGGGCGATCACGCTGGTGGCGAAGGTCCGGGGCAGGTAGTGCGACACGTAGGCCGACAGCCGCCGCAGGGCCTGCGCCGGGTCGGGCTCGGCGAGCAGCTGGGCCCGTACCGCGTTGCGCAGCTGGGCCATCGTCCCGGCTGCGGGCAGGCCGTGGCCGGCCACGTCGCCGAGCACCACCATGATCGCGTCGGAGTCGGCGCTGCGGACCACGTCGTACCAGTCGCCGCCCACCACCCGGCCGGCCGGCGTCTCGTAGTGCGCGCTCACCTGCCAGCCGGGGAAGCTGGGCAGCCGCCGCTCCAGCAGGCTTCGCTGCAGCTGCTGGGCGGCGAGCAGCTCGTGCTGGGCATCCAGGTACAGCGCCTCCAGCGCGTGGGTGCGCAACTCGGTGGCGTTCTCGATCTCGTGCGCGGTCCACGGTCGGCTGCAGTCGCGGACGACCTCGCGCCAGCGTTCGAACGACTTGCGCGGGCTGAGCCGCACCGAGTCGGCCTCGACGACCGCGATCGCCTTGTTGTGCGGATCGCCGCCCCAGTCCACGGTGCGCCGCTCCTCGGCTCGCAGCCAGACGATGGCCTGGGCGTCGGGCAGCATGATCGCGAGTGCCCCGGCGACCCGGTCGTCGGGCGGCAGCTCGGGCAGGTCCCGGATCAGGCAGCCACTGGCCGGCACGTCCTCGTCCCAGGCGGCGAGCCGGGCGATGAGCGCGTCCGTCCAGGCGGTGTCGGGCACCTGCCCGGCCTGCACCGTCTCGCCGGTGAGCTTGATCAGCACCCCGTCGGCGGGCACCAGCGACAGCAGTTCCGCGGGGTCGAACATGTGCTCGGCCGCCTCGGTGCGGTAGCCCAGTGCCCGGGTGGCGATCCTGGTCAGCGCCGAGCCGGCCCGCAGCCGGCGCTGGCTGGCCTCCTGCTCGGCCCGGTCGACCAGCCGCAGGGACAGGGTCGAGGCCAGGAACTCCGCCGCGGCCCGGGTCGCGTACGGCGGCAGGTGCGGGCCGGAGTAGTGGTGGCAGGCGATCAGGCCCCACAGCCGCTGGCCGTGCATCAGCGAGATCGACATGGACGCCTCGACGCCCATGTTCTGCAGGTACTCGATGTGGATCGGCGAGACGCTGCGCAGCGTGGCGTAGGTCAGGTCCAGCGGGCCGTCCGGAGCCAGCCGGGGCAGGGTGAGCAGCGGCGCGGGCGTGTAGCGGACGTCGGCGATCAGCCGGATCCAGTTCTTCTCGTACAGCGCGCGGGCCTGTGCCGGGATGTCCGAGGCGGGGTAGTGCAGGCCGAGGAACGAGTTCAGGGTGTCGAGCTTGGCCTCGGCGACCACCTCGCCGTTGTAGTCCTGGTCGTAGTGGTAGACCATCACCCGGTCGAAGCCGGTGAGCGCGCGGACCGCCTGCGCCGTGGTGTCGTAGAGCTCGGAGAGGTCGACCGCCCGGTTCAGCTCGGCGATCGCGGTGCGCACCGGCTGGTAGGTGTTGGGAAAGGTGAACGGCCGCGGCCCCTGCGACGGCTCCAGCTCGATGATCAGCAGGCCGGCCTGCATCCGGTGCAGGATCGCGTCGAACTTCGCGCCGCCGGCCAGCGTCAGCTCCAGCGGGTTGCGCTCGCGCAGGTCGCCGAACGCGGTGAGGTGCTGGGCCAGCGCCGCGGTGGCGCCGGGGCCGAGCACGGTGCCGACCGGTGCGCCGAGCACCGCGGCCGGATCGGCGCCGAGGTGGTCGGCCAGGTTCGCCGAGGTCCAGACGATCCGCAGCTCCGGCTCGATCACGCCCAGCAGCACGCCGTGCGGCTGGATGCTGCCCGGGATGTGGATCGGCTCGCGCTCGCAGTTGGACAGGTCCACCGGCGGCGGGGCCGGGCTGATCGGGGTGTCGGGCGGGTTCGGCTGCATCAGGGGTGCGGTTCCTCGGCAGGTGTCGGGGCCCCGCGTACCGCTCGCTGTTGAGCTGCCACCCCGCGATCGCCCAGTATGCCGGGTGCCCCCGACAACCCGTCTTGCCAGGGCCCGGCCGCGGCCAGCGCGCGGGCCATCCGCCGCTCCACCCGGGTGAAGGCCGCACTCGCCCCGGCCACCATCCCGCCGGCCCGGTCCGGATCGCCGGCCGCCCAGCCGTCCGCGGCCGCCCGGAAGTCCCGCCAGCGCCGCCCGGTCTCGGCGCCGTGCCCCTGGAACGAGCGCAGCGGCACCTCGGCGGCCCACGGTTGCCGGACCAGGGCGCGCTGGATGAGCACCGAGCCGAGGCTGGCGCCCTCGGCGACGTACAGCCAGCCGAGCAGCTGCGCCGGATCGGCCGGCGACGACGGCTCCGGGGCGGGCAGGCTGCGTTCGAGATGCTGGCCGAGCAGGGCCAGGTCGGCCGGGTAGCCGAGCAGCCGCGCCCGCCGGGCCGGCCAGTCGAGGGCCGCCAGCGGCAGCCCGCCGGCGGCCGGGCCGTCCACGGCCTGCAGCACCACGTCGGACAGGTCGGCGAGCCCGGCGAGCAGCGCGAAGGCCGAGCGCTCGGTCAGCACGCCGCCGTCGAAGCCGGCCCGGGCCTCCACCCGGGCGTGCAGCTCGGCGGTGCGCTCGCGGACCAGCAGGCAGGCCGACAACCGGTTCCCTCCTCGCGTCTGACGGGTCGGCCACACCATAACCGGCCCGGCCCGCTGGCGGCCCGACTTCACGCCGGCCGAATTGACACCGTCCGGGCTGCGGAGTACGGCTGGTAAAGGCTAATCGTCCCCTGGGGGTGGTCTGTGAATACTCGTGCGCTCACGGCAATCGCGGCGGTCTCGGCGGTCGTCGCCGCGGCACTCGTCGCGAACGTCTCGACGGCGTCGGCCCGGCCGCAAGGCCCGGACCACCGGCCGAAGGGCCCGGACTACCGGAAGGTGCCGGTGGCCACCGGCAGCGGCGGGGCGGTTGCCTCGGCGGAGTTCAACGCGAGCAAGGCCGGCATCGAGAGCCTCAAATCCGGCGGCAACGCGATCGACGCCGCGGTCGCGGTGGCGAGCACCCTCGGGGTGACCGAGCCGTTCGTGGCCGGCCCGGGCGGCGGCGGTTTCATGGTCGTCTACCTGGCGAAAACCCATCAGGTGGTCACCGTGGACGGCCGCGAGATGTGCGCCGCGGCCTGCACCCCGAACCTCTTCATCGACCCGTCCACCGGCAAGCCGCTGGCCTTCGAGGATGCCCGCCGGTCGGGCCTGTCGGTCGGCGTGCCGGGCATGGTCGCCACTTGGGCCAAGGCGGTTCAGGCTTATGGGAACAAGCGATTCGGCGCCGACCTGACGTCGGCCATCGAGGTGGCCGAGCGTGGCTTCCCGGTGACTGCCGACTTCAACCAGCAGGAGCAGAAGTCACTGCCGGACCTGCAGAACTTCACCAGCAGCCGCAAGCTGTTCCTCACCAAGGACGGCCAGCCGCTGCCGGTCGGCACCGTCTTCCGCAACCCGGACCTGGCCCGGACCTACCAGCGGCTGGCGGCGCAGGGGCCGGACTACCTCTACCACGGACAGCTCGGCGCGGAGATCGCCAACACCGTGCAGCACCCGCCGGTGTATCCGGGCAGCACGTTCGAGGTCCGGCCGGGCCTGATGACCGCGTCCGACGTGGCCAACTACACCGCGAAGGTCCGGCCGCCGACGCACGTCAGCTACCGCGGGCTGGACGTCTACGGCATGGCGCCGCCGTCCAGCGGCGGCCTGACCACCGGCGAGGCGCTGAACATCCTCAGCCACTGGAACCTCTCCGGCGAGACGCAGGCCGACGCGCTGTTCCACTACCTGGAGGCGTCCCGGCTGGCCTTCGCCGACCGCAACGCCTACATCGGCGATTCCGACTACGAGAACGTGCCGCAGGCCGGCCTGCTCGACCCGGCGTTCGCGGACACCCGCAGCTGCCTGATCGGTGACACCGCGCTGGCCTCGCCGGCCGCGCCGGGCACGCCGTACCCGCCGTACGCCGGCTGCGGTTCGACCACCGCCGCGCAGAACCCGGTGCACGAGGGCACCCAGACCAACCACCTGGTGGTCGCCGACAAGTGGGGCAACATCGTCAGTTACACCAACACCATCGAGCAGATCGCCGGCAGCGGCATCACCGTGCCGGGGCGCGGTTTCCTGCTGAACAACGAGATGACCGACTTCGACTTCGCCGCGTCCGCGCCGGGTGCCTACGACCCGAACCTGCCGGCGCCGGGCAAGCGGCCGCGGTCGAGCATGAACCCGACCATCGTGCTGCGCAACGGGGTGCCGGACTTCACCGTCGGCTCGCCGGGCGGTGCGACCATCATCACCACGGTGCTGCAGATCCTGGTGAACCACGTCGACCTGGGGATGAGCCTGCCGGACGCGATCGCCGCGCCGCGGGCCAGCCAGCGCAACTCGGCCACCACCGACGCCGAGCCGGACTTCTACACCAGCGCGGTGGCGCAGGAACTGACCGCCAAGTACGGGGAGAAGTTCAAGGAGCTGTCCGGCCCGGTGATGCCGCGGGACGGCTACATCGGCAACGCGACCGGCATCCAGTTCCTGCCGGGTGGCCGGTTCCAGGCGGCGGCCGAGCCGGTACGGCTCGGTGGCGGCAGCGCCCTGGTGGTGAACCCGGGGTCCTAGCTCGTCACTCCGCCCGGCGGGCCGGTTCCCGCCGGGCGGAGGTATTCCGGTTGTCTCGATCGGGCGATAACCGGCATCCTGCCGGGATGTCGATCGAGATCTCACCGCCGTTCCTGGACCTTGACCACCTGTCGCCGCTGTCGGCCGACCGCGCCGCGCGGCTGGCCCGCTTCCTGGCGGCCGGGCAGCCGGCCACGGTGGCGGACCTCGGCTGCGGGTGGGCGCGGCTGCTGATCCAGACCGTGGCGGCCGCGCCAGGCGCGGCCGGCCTCGGGATCGACCTGGACGACGAGGCGATCGAGCACGGACGGTGGCTGGCCGCCGAACACGGGGTAGCCGAGCGGGTCGAGCTGCGCTGTGGAGAGGTCGCTGCCCAGCTCACCGCCGACGCGGTGATCTGCATCGGGGCCAGCCAGATCTGGTGTGCCGAGGACGAGGTCGACCAGCCGGTGAACTACACCCGCGCGCTGACGCACCTGCGTGCGATGGTCGAGCGCGGTGCCCGGGTGGTGTACGGCGAGGGCATCTGGACCGCACCGCCGACACCGGCCGCGACGGCGCCACTGGCCAGCCGTCCGGACGAGTTCGTCGGGCTGGCCGAGCTGGTGGAGCTGGCGGTGCAGGCCGGCTTCATGCCGCACGCCGCGCACGAGGCCACCCTCGACGAGTGGGACGAGTTCGAGTCCGGCTACGGCTACGGCTACACCCGCTGGCTGGTCGAGCACGACATCGACCACCCGGACGCCGAGGAGGTCCGCGACCGGGCCCGGCGGCAGCGTTCCGGTTACCTGGGCGGGTATCGCGGCGTGCTCGGCATGGCGTATCTGGAGCTGATCGCGATCTGACGCGCCGGCGGCCCGCAGGTTCAGGGCGATCCGTACTGCGATGTCATCCGTGGAACGCCTCCGCCAGCAGCGATTGCACCTCCGGCCGGGCGCGCAGCTTTGCCAACGCCCGCGAGGACTGGCTCTTCACGTTGCCGACCGAGCAACCGAGTGACGCGGCCGCCTGCGCCTCGGACAGATCGAGGAAATAACGCAGGACGACGACGGCGCGCTGCTGGGCGGGCAGGGTGGCCAGCGCCGCGGTCAGCGCGTGCCGGGTGTCGCTGGAACCGTACGCATCGGGGCCGGGCAGCTCCGGCAGGTCGGCGACCGGGCGCTCCCCGGTCCACCGGCGCCGGCGGGAGCTGAGGTAGGTATTGGTCAGCACCCGGCGGACGTAGATCTCGGGGGAGTCGATGGCCTCCCAGCGCCGCCAGGTGGCGATCAGGGTGGTCTGGACGAGGTCCTCCGCTGTCGCCCAGTCGCCGGTCAGCAACCAGGCCGCGCGCAGCAGCGAGCGCGAATGGGTGCTGACGAATTCCTCGACGCCGATCATGGATCCCCCGGGTGTGCTGCGGAGCTGGCCTAGGCGATCCCGGTGCAAAGGTGTCTCACCCCGCAAACCGGATTGCCTCACAGGCTTAGAGGCGCGAGCCGGCCCGCTGATAGTCACGATCCGATGACTTCTGGCCTGGGCCGGTGTCCGCTCAGAGCGAACGTGGAAACCGGCGGGCAGCGCACTGGGTTGAGTGAGTATGACTCAACTTTCCGGGTCATCTTCACGAGTGAAGGACGACGATGGCTGACACTTTCGCACTCCCCATGCTCCCGCTGGACGACGTGGTGGTGCTGCCCGGGATGGTCGTCCCGGTGCCGCTCTCCGACGCCGAGGTGCGGGCCGCGGTCGAGGCCGCGCAGGCCGCCAGCGCCGAGCCCGCCCAGGTGCTGCTGGTGCCCCGGCTGGACGGCAAGTACTCCGGCTTCGGGACGGTCGGGGTGATCGAGCAGGTCGGCCGGCTGCGCGGCGGCGAGCACGCGGCGGTGGTGCGCGGCACCCAGCGGGCCAGGATCGGCACCGGCACCACCGGCCCGGGCGCGGCGCTCTGGGTCGAGGCGACCGCGCTGGACGAGCGCACCGAGGTCGATGCCGAGCTTCGGGACCTGGTCAAGGACTACAAGTCGATCGCCACCACGATCCTGCAGCAGCGCGGCGCGTTCCAGTTCGTCGACACCGTGCAGAGCATGACCGACCCGGCCGCGCTGGCGGACCTGGCCGGCTACGCGGGCTACCTGACCGATGAGCAGAAGGTGTGGCTGCTCGAGACCCCGGACGTCGCCGAGCGGCTGCGCACCCTCATCGGCTGGAGCCGCGACCACCTGGCCGAGCTGGACGTCGCCGAGACGATCCGCAAGGACGTCCAGGAGGGCATGGACAAGCAGCAGCGGGAGTTCCTGCTGCGCCAGCAGCTGACCGCGATCCGCAAGGAACTGGCCGAGCTGAACGGCAAGGTGGCCGGCGAGGAGCAGGACTACCGCGCCCGGGTCGAGGCCGCCGAGCTACCGGAATACGTCGCGCAGGCGGCGTTGACGGAGGTCGACAAGCCGGAGCGCACCTCCGACCAGTCACCCGAGGTCGGCTGGATCCGTACCTGGCTCGACACCGTCCTCGACCTGCCGTGGAACGAGCGCACCGAGGACTCCTACGACATCGCCGGCGCCCGCGCGGTGCTCGACGCCGACCACGCCGGCCTGGACGACGTGAAGCAGCGGATCGTGGAGTACCTGGCGGTGCGCAAGCGCCGGGCCGACCGCGGGCTGGGCGTGATCGGCGGTCGGCGCAGCGGCGCGGTGCTGGCCCTGGTCGGCCCGCCGGGCGTCGGCAAGACCTCGCTGGGCGAGTCGGTGGCCCGCGCGATGGGGCGGAAGTTCGTCCGGGTGGCGCTCGGTGGCGTCCGGGACGAGGCCGAGATCCGCGGCCACCGGCGCACCTACGTCGGCGCCCAGGCCGGCCGGATCGTCCGGGCGGTCAAGGAGGCCGGCTCGATGAACCCGGTGGTGCTGCTGGACGAGGTCGACAAGCTCGGCTCCGATTACCGGGGCGACCCGACCGCGGCGCTGCTCGAGGTGCTGGATCCGGCGCAGAACCACACCTTCCGCGACCACTACCTGGAGGTCGAGCTGGACCTGTCCGACGTGCTGTTCCTGGCCACCGCCAACGTGCTCGACGCCATCCCGGGCCCGCTGCTGGACCGGATGGAGCTGGTGACGCTGGACGGCTACACCGAGGACGAGAAGCTGACCATCGCCCGCGACCACCTGCTGCCCCGGCAGCTCGAACGCGCCGGGCTGCAGCCGGAGGAGGTGACCATCAGCGAGGATGTGTTGCGGGCGCTGGCCGCCGAGTACAGCCGGGAGGCCGGCGTGCGGGAGCTCGAGCGGCTGATCGCCCGGATCCTGCGCAAGGTGACCGCCGCGGCAGCGCTGTCCGGCTCTTCGGACCCGGTCACGATCGGCCCGGACGACCTGCGCGGCTACCTCGGCCGGCCCCGGCACACGCCGGAAGCGGCCGAACGGACCGCGGTGCCCGGGGTGGCGACCGGGCTGGCGGTGACCGGCGCCGGTGGTGACGTGCTCTTCGTCGAGGCGTCGCTGGCCGAGCCCGGTACCGGCTCGACCGAGCTGCGGCTGACCGGGCAGCTGGGTGACGTGATGAAGGAGTCCGCCCAGATCGCGCTCTCGTACCTGCGTTCGCACGGTGCGGAGCTGCAGTTGCCGGTCGCGACGCTGGCCGAACGAGGCGTGCACATCCACTTCCCGGCGGGGGCGGTGCCCAAGGACGGGCCGAGCGCAGGCGTCACGCTGACCACCGCGCTGGCCTCGCTGCTGTCGGGCCGGCTGGTCCGCTCGGACGTGGCGATGACCGGTGAGGTGTCGCTGACCGGACGGGTGCTGCCGATCGGCGGGGTGAAGCAGAAGCTGCTCGCTGCGCACCGGGCCGGCATCGCAGAAGTGCTGATCCCGAGCCGGAACGAGCCGGACCTCGACGACGTGCCGGCCGAGGTGCGGGACGCGCTGACCATCCATGCCGTGTCGGATGTGCGCGAGGTGCTGGCGCTGGCGCTGGAGCCAGCGGCGGGTGTCGCCGGACAGGCAGCGTAGGTAGCGATGAACGGTCCCGGTGGTCCACTGGACCGCCGGGACCGTTCGTTGCTCGGGGTCCTACCCGGTTGTGTTCTGCGCGTCAGCGGTCCGACCGCTGACGCGCAGAACACGACACCCCTGTCGGCGAGGGGCGAGGTCAGACCAGCGCGGTTCGCGCTCAGACCAGCGCGGTTCGCGCTCAGACCAGCGAGTCGCGCCAGGCGGTGTGCAGGGCGGCGAAGCGTCCGTCCTCGGTGCCGGTGAGCACCTCGGGCGTGCCGTCCTCGACCACCCGGCCGGCGTCGAGCACCAGCACCCGGTCGGCGATCTCCACCGTCGAGAGCCGGTGCGCGATGATCAGCGCCGTCCGGCCGCGCAGCACCGTCCGCAGCGCCCGCTGCACGGCCCGCTCGCTGGGGATGTCCAGCGACGAGGTCGCCTCGTCCAGGATCAGCACCGCCGGATCGGCCAGGAACGCCCGGGCGAACGCGACCAGCTGCCGCTGCCCGGCGGACAGCCGGCCACCGCGCTTGCGCACGTCGGTGTCGTAGCCGTTCGGCAGCTGCGCGATGAACTCGTGCGCCCCGACCGCGGTAGCCGCCGCGACCACCTCGTCCCGGGAGGCGCCCGGCCGGCCGAAGGCGATGTTGTCTGCCACCGAGCCGGAGAACAGGAATCCGTCCTGGGTGATCATCACGACCGCCTCGCGCAGGTCACGGTCGGCCAGCTCCGGCAGCGGCACGCCGTCCAGCCGGACGGTGCCCGCGGTCGGGTCGTAGAACCGGCTGATCAGCTTGGCGATGGTGGTCTTGCCGGCCCCGGTCGCGCCGACCAGCGCCACGGTCTGGCCGGCCTCGATCTGCAGGTCCAGCTCGTGCAGCACGGTGCGGCCGGTCTCGTAGCCGAACTCGACCCGGTCGAAGCCGATCCGGCCGGCGACCGGGCGCGGCAGGGCCGTCGGGGTGGCCGGCTCCCGCACGGTCGGCGGCTCGGCCAGCACCAGGGCCAGCTTCTCCAGCGCGGCGGTGGCCGACTGCAGCGAGTTGAAGAACATCGCCACGTCCTCCATCGGGCCGTAGAACTGACGCAGGTACAGCAGGAACGCGGTCAGCACGCCGAGCGCCAGGCCACCCTCGGCGACCCGGACGCCGCCGGCGAACAGCACCGCCACGGTGGCCACGTTGCCGATCAGGGTGACGCCGGGGATGAATACCGCGTGCAGCCGGAACACCTCGGCGTTGGCCTGCCGGTAGTCGGAGTTCAGGCCTTCGAAGATGGCGTCGTTGCGGGGTTCCCGCCGGAAGGCCTGCACCGCGCGGATGCCGTTGAACGTCTCGACGAACTGCACGATCAGCAGCGCCACCGTCTCGCGGGTGCGCCGGAACGCGATGGTCGATCGGGCCGAGAACCACCGGAACAGCAGCCACAGCGGCACCACCGCGCTGATCGCGATGAGCGCCAGCCACGGGTCCAGCACCAGCATCAGCACGCTGATCACGGCGATGTTCAGCACCGCCAGCACCAGCCCGTCGAGGCTGGCGTCCAGCAGCTCGCGCAGGGTGTCGACGTCCGAGGTGAGCCGACTGATCACCCGGCCCGAGGTGAACTGCTCGTGCCAGGAGACCGACAGCCGCTGGGTGTGGTCGAAGACCCGGCGGCGCAGGTCGAACAGCATCGCCTGGCCGATCTCGCCGGTGCGGCGCAGGAAGATCCACTGCAGCACGCCGGACACCACGGCGGCCACCACCAGCGCACCCGTCAGCCGCAGCAGGGTGTCGTAGTGGCCATGCAGCGCGTCCGGCAGGCCGTGGTCGATGACCAGGCCGACCAGCCACGGCGCGGC
Organism: Jatrophihabitans sp.; assembly: GCA_035507775.1. Taxonomy (GTDB): domain Bacteria; phylum Actinomycetota; class Actinomycetes; order Mycobacteriales; family Jatrophihabitantaceae; genus Jatrophihabitans_A. The sequence goes on along the minus strand of DATJNU010000171.1, from coordinate 2,037 downwards.
CATGGTGGCGACCACCTGGCCGAGCACCAGGCTGAACACCACGAGGATCCGGCGCCGGTACGGGCGCAGCAGGTCGGCCAGCAGCGACCGGGCCTCCGAGCGCAGCCGGGGCCGGCCGTCGGGTGCCTCCGGCTCGGTGTCGCGATCCTCCCAGCGGCCACGCCACTCCTCGACGTGCACGCCTTCCAGCTGCTGCTCGTCGTTCGGGTCGTAGGCGGCGTCGATGGTGCTCATACCCGGGCCTCCGAGGTGGACTCCGCCTTCTGGGACAACAGGTTCCGGTACTCGGGGTTGGTGGCCAGCAGCTCGGAGTGGGTGCCGACCGCGGTGATCCGGCCGCCGGAGAGCAGCGCCACCCGGTCGGCGAGCAGCACGGTGGAGGCCCGGTGCGCCACCACCAGCGCGGTGGTCTGGCCGAGCACCCGGCGCAGCGCCCGCTCGACCTGGGCCTCGGTGTGCACGTCGAGCGCGGACAGCGGGTCGTCCAGCACCAGCACCCGGGGCCGGCCGAGCACGGCGCGGGCCAGTGCGAGCCGCTGCCGCTGGCCGCCGGACAGCGACAGGCCCTGCTCACCGACCCGGGTCTCCAGGCCGTGCGGCAGGTCGTGGACGAACCCGGCCTGGGCGACCTCGATAGCCTCGGCCAGCTCGTCGTCGCCGGCCTCGGGGCGGCCCAGGGTGAGGTTCTCCCGGACGCTGGCCGAGAACAGCGTCGGCTCCTCGAACGCCACGCTGACGGTCCGGCGCAGCTCGACCAGCGAGAGCCGGTCGACCGGGACGCCGTCGATCAGCACCGCGCCGCCGGTGACGTCGTGCAGCCGCGAGACCAGCGAGGTCAGCACGGTCTTGCCGGAACCGGTCGCGCCCACCAGGGCCATCGTCTCGCCGGGTTCGATGTCCAGGTTCAGGTGGTGCAGGGCGTCGGCGCCCGCACCGCGGAACCGGAAGCTCACGTCGGCGAACCGCAGCCCGGCCGGCCGGCCCGGCCCGGTCGCGCCGGTCGCGGCCGGCAGCACGAGCGGCTCGGCCGGCTCGGTGATGTCGCTGGCCGCGTCGAAGACCTCGAAGAGCCGGGCCGTGGCGGCCACCGTCTCCTCGGTGCCGGCGATCAGCCAGCCCATCGCCATCAGCGGCCAGTTCAGCCGCAGCTGCAGGGTGATGAAGGCGATCAGGTCGCCCTTGGACAGCGACCCGTGCGCCACCGCGACCACGCCGAAGCAGGTGACGCCGGCCAGCACCAGCTGCGGGTAGGTGCCGATCGCGGTCCACAGGTTGGCCAGCGTCCGGTTCTTGGCCAGCTCGGCCTCCCGCAGCCGGCCGGCGGTGCCGGAGAACGACTGCAGCAGCCGGCCGCGCCGTCCGAACGCCTTGACGACCCGGATGCCGAGCACCGACTCCTCGATCTCGGTGGCGAGGTCGCCGGTGAGGTCCTGCGCGTGCCGGGCCTGCCGGTTGTAGAGCCGCTCGAAGTGCCGGGTGAGGCCGGCCAGCGGCAGCATCACGAGCACCACGCCGAGGCCGAGCAGCGGCTGCAGCCGGACCAGCATGACCAGGATGACCGCGATCAGGGTCAGGTTCGCGACGAAGAAGATGGCCATGAAGCCCACGAAGCGCCGCAGCGTCGAGAGGTCGCTGGTGACCCGGGAGAGCAACTGCCCGGACGGCCACCGGTCGTGGAAGCTGACCGGCAGCCGCTGCAGGTGCTGGTAGAAGTCGCGCCGCAGGTCGGTCTCGATGGCCAGCGCGGAGGTGGTCATGGCGCGCCGGCGGATGCCGAACAGGGCCGCCTCGGCGACGCCGAAGAGCAGCGCCAGGCCGATCAGCGGCAGCATGCCCGAGGTCTCGTGCCGGGCGATCGGGCCGTCGATCAGCGCGGCGGTGACGATCGGCAGCAGCGACTGCACGATCATCGCGCTGGTGGCGACCACCAGCATGAAGATCAGGTAGCCCTTGTACGGGCGCAGCCACGGCCAGAGCCGGCGGAGATCCTTCAGCGATCCGTGGACATTCTCGACCGGCCCGTCCAGCGCGTCACGG
>DATJNU010000170.1:0-12260 GCA_035507775.1 Jatrophihabitans sp. | reverse complement strand
GACCAGGCGTCCGGGATGAGCAGCTTCGGCGGCCCGGAGCCGTCGATCGGCAGCGACCAGACGTCGGACTCGGCGGCCTGGCTGCCGGTGCGCGGCAGGCCGTAGAGCACCTGGTCGTCGGTGAGCCACTCGACCTGGTCGTCGACCGAGTGGGTCTCGGCGAGCTGGCGGGTCGAGCCGTCGGAGACCGTGTACGCCATCAGCCGCCACTGCCCGGTCGGCAGGCCGCCCCGGTGCTTGTAGACGATGTGCGCGCCGTCCGGCGACAGCGACGGGCATTCGGCGTCCTCGACCAGGGTGCGCAGGGTGCGGGTGGACAGCCGCCCCTGCACCAGCCAGGTGTGGTGGGCCCACTCGGCGGTCGCGTAGAAGGTGTCGTCGTCGGCGGCGAACGTCACGCCCCAGAAGTTGCGGTCCACCGGCGCGATGGTCCTGCCCTGGTGCACCAGGCGGAAGTCCTCCAGGCTGCCGTACGAGGCGCCGCCCACCCGGCTGATCACGGTGCGGGTGGAGAAGGTCGTGGCGGCGTAGGAGTCACCGGCGACGAAGCTGGTGGTCGCGGCCAGCGTGCCGTCCCGCGACAGCCTGGCCCGGGACGGCACCCCGGCCAGCGGCAGGCTCTGCAGCTTCGGCGTGCCGGTCGCACCGAGGTCGTAGACGGCGGCCGAGTAGGTGGTGACCAGCCCGCGGTCGGAGGCCAGGCAGAGCAGCCGGGCCGCGGTCGCGTACACCCGGTCGCACTGCACCGGACCGCTGCCCGAGCTGAGGAAGCCGCGCGGGCCGGCCGGGTCGCTGAGCGCCACGGCGGCGACGGTGCCGTAGCCGTCGGCGCGGGTGGTGGAACGGAACACGATGCGCGGCGCGGAGGCCAGGCCGGCGAAGCTGGTCCGGGCGACGGGCGGACCGCCCCGGCCGCCGGCCGACCGCGCGACCAGCAGCGCGGTGACGGTGCCGGCGATCGCCAGCACGCAGACCGCGACCAGGATCGCCACCTTGTTCCGCACGCTCACCCGGCTGCGACCTCGACTTCCGCTCTGTCCCGCTCGGTGCCGCGCAGCAGCAGGCCGGCCACCGGCACCGCGAACGCCAGCAGCCAGATCATGATCCGCAAAGCTGTGACCGCCCCGTGCGCGGCCCACAGCGCGCCGAAGGCCAGCGAGGCGCCGGCCCGCGCGAGCGCCTGCAGGGTCTGGGCGGTCGCGATGCCGCTGGTCCGCACGGCGACCGGCGACAGCTGGCCGGCGAGCGCGGCGAGCACCCCGTCGGTGGCGGCGTAGTAGCTGCCGAGCAGCAGCAGGCAGGCCAGGGTCGCGCCCGCACCGGTCCAGCCGCCGCCGGCGGCCAGGTAGGCCAGCAGCAGGGCCAGGTGCCCGGCCACGAACACCTTGACCCGGCCGATCCGGTCGGCCAGCCGGCCGAGCGGCACGGCCAGGGCGAGGTAGGCGAGGTTGCTGCCGACGAACAGCAGCGGGAAGTACTTCACCGCCAGGTCGTCCCGGCGCTGCAGTTCCAGGTAGAGGAAGCTGTCGCTGATGGTCAGCAGGCCGAGCAGGGTGGCGCCCAGGCACAGCCGGGCGAAGCTCGGCCGCAGCAGCAGGGCCAGCGAGGGGCGCGGGGCCGGGGCGCGGGTCGCGGCCGCACGCCCGGGCCGCAGGTTGGGCACGAAGAGCAGCAGCACCACCACGCCGACCACCGCGAAGCCGAACGACATCACGAACACCGTGGTGAAGCCGGTGGGCACCGCGAGCAGCACGGCGAAGGCGAGCAGCGGGCCGAGCATCGCGCCGACGGTGTCGAGCGAGCGGTGCACCCCGAACGCCCGGCCGAGCTGCTCCGGCGGGGACGAGGCGCTGATCAGCGCGTCCCGCGGCGCGGTGCGCACCCCCTTGCCCAGCCGGTCCAGGGTGACCACCGCGCTGATCGCGCCGAAACCGGAGAAGACGACCAGCCCGGCCCGTACGAGCGCGGACAGGCCGTAGCCGGAGGCTGCGATCCACTTCGGCTGCGCGGTGCGGTCGGCGAGCCAGCCGGCGGCCAGCCGGACCAGCGCGCTCACCCCCTGGTACAGGCTGTCCAGCACCCCGTAGGCCAGGGTGGTGTAGCCGAGGTAACTGACCAGGTAGACGCCCAGCACCGCGTTCACCGACTCCGAGGAGATGTCGGTCAGCAGCGAGACGGTGCCGAGCAGCAGCACGGTGCTCGTGACCCGGCCGGCCCGGGCTCCGGCGGTGCGGCCGGGGCGGTCCCGGATGGTGATGTACACGCCGGCCTCAGCGGGCCCGCTCGCCGAAGCCGGACCACCAGGCGTCCCGCCGGGCCCAGGCCGCGCGCCACTTGGCGCCGCGCCCGGTCAGCCGGGAGCCGGCGGCGCGAACGAGAACCCCCAGTCGCAGCAGGGTGATCGCGACCGTCCGGCGAGGTTCGGTGAACCGCCGCCGGGCGTAGCTGACCTTGCCGGCCAGCAGCAGCGGCATCTTGCCCGCGCCGTCGCCGGAGGAGACGCCGATGGCGTGCACCACCTCGGCGGCCGGGGTGACGATCGGCCGGTAGCCGGCGGCGCGGGCCCGGGAGGAGAAGTCGGCGTCCTCGCCGTAGACGAAGTAGTGCTCGTCCAGGCCGCCGAGCTCCTGCCAGACCGGGCGCGGGGTGAGCAGCAGGCAGCCGGTGACCATGCCGACCTCGCGCACCGAGTCGCGCTGCCAGCCGCCCATCGACTCCGGGTCGAGCAGGGGGGTGCGGCGGAACGCGGTGGACAGCCCGCTGGCGAAGCAGAACGTGCTCCACAGGGTGGGCAGCGCCCAGCAGGAGGACGGCTCGACCGAACCGTCCGGGCGCAGCGTCCGGCCGCCGTAGATGCCGTGCCCCGGCCGCTGCCCGGCGAAGTCGTACAGTGCGCGCAGCGAGCCCGGTCGCGGTTCCATGTCGGGGTTGAGCAGCAGCACCCACGGGGCGGACGAGCGCGCCACGCCCAGGTTGACCGCCGCGGCGAAGCCGGCGTTGACCGGGTTGCGGATCAGCACCAGCTCCGGATGGCCGGCCGCGACCAGGTCGGCGCTGCCGTCGGCGGAGGCGTTGTCGACCACCACCACCTCGGCGGGCAGGCCGGCCAGCGCGGCGGGCAGCGCGGCCAGGCACCGCTCGATCCAGTCCCGGCAGTTGTAGGTGACGATCACGACCGCCACCGCAGGGACGGTCACCGCGGCCCGCCGCGCTGGCCCTGCGGTTCCCCGTGCTGCTCGGGGTGCGGTTCGCCGCGCTGCCGGATCAGCCGGGCCGGCACGCCGCCGACCACCGCGCCCGGCGGCACGTCCCTGGTCACCACCGAGCCGGCCGCCACGATCGCCCCGTCGCCGACGGTCACACCGGCCACCACCACCACCCGGGCGCCCAGCCAGGTGTTGGCGCCGATCCGGATGTCGGCCTCGCGCCGGGGCAGGTCCATCACCGGGCCGGGGCCGGCGTCGAAGTCGTAGTCCGAGGCGGTCAGGAACACCTCCGGGGCCAGCAGCGCGTGCTCGCCGATCTCGATCCGGCCGGTGGTGTCGCCGGCCCACAGGCAGCTCCACTGCCCGATGTGGGCGCCGGCGCCGATGCTGACCCGGTCGCCGTTGCGGATCGACACCGTCGGCGAGATGCGCACCCCGGCCCCGCGCCGCACCCGCGCCTGCTCGCCGACGTCGTAGCCGAAGAAGTTCAGCAGCCGGGCGAAGCTGCGGTAGGTGGCGGGGGAGCGCAGCGTGCGCGCCGCGCGGCCGAGTCCTCTGCTGCTGCCCATCGGCACGTCCCTTCTCTCGGCTGCGGTGCTGCCCTCGGTGGTGATCGCCGGCGTGCGGCTGCTGTCGTCCCGGTTCCAGTCCGCCCGGCCGGCCCGCAGCCGGCGCCCGGCCGCCCGGTCGGCGAGCAGGTTCACGCCCAGGAAGACGGTGGCGGCCGGGGCCAGCCAGGGCCGGCGCAGCAGCACCTGGCGCCAGAACGGTCCCGGCACCTCGGGCTGCCTGCCGGTCAGCTCGCGCAGCTGCCGGTTGCCCTGCGCGATGCGGACCCGGCGGTGGAAGACGCCGCGCGCGGTGCGCGGGGCACGGATGGTGAACCGGGCCCCGGGCGGGTTCACCCGCTCGGCCGCGGCGAAGTGGCTGTAGACGTAGCCGTCGTCGGAGATGAGCTCGGGGAACGCGCCGAACCGGCCGCGCCCCTCGGCGGACAGGCCGTACACGCCGGAACCGATCAGCTGCCGCCGGACGTAGCCGAGCCGGCGCCAGAGCAGGTAGTACGCGCGGACCGCCAGGCTGCAGCCGGCCAGGTCCAGTTCGGGCAGCGGGGCGGCGGCCGGCGCGCCCGCGGCCAGGGCCTCGGCGACCGCCCGCAGCGCGCCGGCCGACACCTCGATGTCGGCGTCGAGGTAGATCCGCGGCAGCACGGTCGCGGCACCGTCACCCGCGTTCAGGGCGGCCACCTTGGACGGGGTGGGGATCTCCACCACCCGGACGCCGGCGAAGCCGGCGGCGCGGCCGGCCGTGTCGTCCCGGCAGCCGTTGCACACCACGACGACCTCGAACTCCGGCGACGCGGGGCCGCCGGGCGGGCCGAGGAAGGCGGCCAGGCACCGCTCGATCACGGCGGCCTCGTCGTGGGCCGGGATCACCACGCTGGCCAGCGGTGGAACGGGTGCCTCGGCCACGGGGCGATCCTTTCACCTGGCGGCGGGTGCCGGTGCCCGAACACGATGCGTGCCTATCGCCGTCCGATCGGCAGCGGGGGCGCCCCGGCTGAGGCGCCGCCCGGCGACCGGCATCGTGGTAACTCTCTGTAGTCAAGGTGCGGGGCTCAAGTGGCGGTCAATCCTGCCGATAGTCACGCTTCGTGGCCGAAACTGCCGTCACGGCGGCGCGCAGGGAATCCTGATAACGAAGTGGTTACGATCAGGCTTAAAATCGGTGTGTGGTGGATACGTACCTGGCGTAATCGAGTGACTACAGAATGTAGTCGCCGGATCGAGCCGCCACCCACGGAGTTACCGCCATGGCCAAGCACAGCAGCGTTCGACTCTCGTTCGTCCCGCGCGCGATGCGGCTGCCGTCCCGGCGGGTGCTCCTGATCGGCGCGACGGTCACCGCCGTCGCGCTGACCTCGGTGGTCGGCCCGCAGGCCGCGCTGGCGGTGGGCTCGCACCCCGGCAGCCGGCTCACCGACCAGGGCGTCGACCGGCAGTCGGCGGCGATGCGGGCCGCCGTGGCGGCGGTGCGCACCCGGATGTCGGCGCGCCCGCTCGGCGCCGGCGACACCGGGCTGCCGGCCGGCACCGCACTGGTGGCGGTGCCGGGCAAGCTGCGCGCCGGGGCCGGCTGGCACTGGGACAGCCGCGGCTGGATCCGGGTGGACGCCCCCAACGTGGTGCTGCGCGGCCTCGACGTCGCCGGCTCGGTGCAGAGCAGCTACCCCAACCTGTCGGTCGTGTCGTCCCGGATCCGGTGCACCAACGAGCACGACTGGTGCCTGACCCTGGCGGCCAACTCGTCGGTGCTCGCGACCGAGGTCGGCGGCGGCGCCAGCGGGACCGCCTTCGGACCGGCGGTCGGCATCTACTCCGCCGGCCCGAACAACGTGATCCAGAACGTGAACGTGCACCACCTGGTCAACGGCATCCGGTCCGACGGCGGCACCACGGTCGTCGACTCCTGGGTGCACGACCTGCCGATGGGGCAGGCGCCGTACCAGAACGCCAACACCAGCGGCATCACCGTGACCGGCGGCAGCGCCACCGTGGTCTGGCACAACCTGATCGAGGCCGGCACCTACGCGGGCCTGCTGGTGTCGCCGGGGCAGGCCGCCACCAGCGTGATCAGCGCGGAGAACAACACCTTCTCGGCCATCGCCCGCAGCGGTCGGGTCTCCCAGTACGGCGCGGTGGTGACCGCGGCCGGTGCCACCGGCAGCGACGTCAGCGCGAACCAGTTCACCGACGGCTGGTCGGCCGGCCCGTGGCGGCTGGACCCGGCCGTGACGGCGCTGGGCAACCTGGTCGGCGGCGTGCCCACCAAGCCGACCCCGGTTCCCACCCCGACCCCGAAGCCGACCCCGACGCCCACTCCGAAGCCGACCCCGACTCCTACCCCCAAGCCGACGCCGACGCCCACTCCGACCCCGACCCCGACCCCGACCCCGACCCCGACGCCCACTCCGACCCCGACCCCCAGCTCGGGCGGGTTCCCGGACGGCACCAACACCGGCGTCCCGGCCGGCACCGCGCTGGTCGCGGTACCGGGCCAGGCCACCTCGGGCACCGGCTGGCGCTGGAACAGCGGCGGCTGGGTCGACGTCACCGGCAGCGGCGCGGTGCTGGCCAACCTGGACATCAACGGCTCTGTGAACAGCAGCGTCTCGAACGTGGTCATCACCAGGACCCGCATCCGCTGCACCAACGAGCAGCAGTGGTGCCTGTCGGTCGGCCCGCACACCACGGTCACCGACACCGAGATCGGCGGCGGCGCCAACGGCAGCACGTTCACCCCGGCGATCGGCGTGTGGTCCGGCGGCTCGAACTCGGCGAACGTGTTCCAGCGGGTGAACATCCACAACACCAGCGACGGCATGCGGATCGACGGCGGCACCACCATCGTCGACTCCTACATCCACAACCTGGTGATGGGCGACGCGGCGGCGCCGGGCGCGCACTCCGACGGCATCCAGTCCACCGGCGGGTCGAACGTGGTGGTCAAGCACAACCACTTCGACTCGGGCAACAACTGCAACGTGTTCGTCCAGTGGCTGTCCGGCAACGAGCAGATCAGCAACTACACGGTCACCGGCAACCTGTTCCAGCCCGGCAACCGCAACGGCCAGCAGACCTCGTACGGCACCTGCGCCTACGGCACCGGGGTGCCCGGCCCGGTGGTGCTGACCGGCAACACCTTCGCCCCGGGGTACCAGGTCAAGGCGTACACGGTGCCGGCCGGCGCGACGGTCAGCGGCAACGTCGACACCTCCGGCCGCCAGATCTGAACCGGCCGATCGGCCAGCGCGAGGCCGGCCGGGCGACCTAGGATCGGGCAGGTGAGCAGACTGCCGATGCCGATCCGGGCCGCCGCGCTGGTCGCGCTGCTCGCGGCGGCGGGCTGCTCGGGCAGCGCCCGGCCGGCACCGTCCCGGCCCCGGGTGGACGCCACCGGCCCGATCATCTCCGCCACCCCCAAGCCGAGCGGCAGCCCCGGCTCGACGGCGCCCGGCGGGGCCGAGGGGGCCCGGTCGGAGGCGGCGGAGACGCCCTGCCCGCTGGTCTCGGCGCAGGCGGTGACCGCCGCGTTCGGCGCCCGGATCGCCGCGCAGACGACCGGCACCTCGGGCCCGAACGCCCAGTTCTGCCAGATCCGGCTGGCCAACTCCAACCTCGGGCCGGGCATCAGCCTGCGGCTGACCCGGCTCAGCCCGGCCTCGGCGGCGTCGTTCGCGGCCGGCCGGCGGGCGGCGCTGGCGCACGGGGCGGTGGCCGTCGCGGGCGTCGGCCAGAGCGCCTACTACACCCCGTCGGCGCACAACCTGCAGTACCTCAGCGGCACCACGACCGGCGCGCTGCAGGTGCAGAGCAGCACCCCGGGCACCCTCGCCGCGGTCGGCGGCCGGGTGCAGGCCAACCTGGTCGCGCTGGCGCGGTCCGCGGTCGGCAACCAGTAGCCCGCCCGGCTGCGTACGCTGAACCGCGGAGCACCCCCGGTCAGCGCTGGCCGGGGGCCAGCCGTGCTGCCGCAGCACCGGCAGCCAGACCCAGGGGAACGCAGAAGAATGAGCTTGTCCGGACTGATCGACGAGGCCGCCGGCCGGGACGGCGACCCGGCCCTGACCACCATCCGGGAGCAGGTGGGCACGCCGAGCCTGTCGGTCGCCGGGCCCGCCGCGCTGCGGCCGTTGGCCATCGCCACCCTGGCCCGGGCCGGGCGCACCGTCCTCGCGGTCACCTCCACCGGCCGCGAGGCCGAGGACCTGGCGCAGGCGCTGCAGTCGTTGCTGCCGGGCGACGCGGTGGCCCTCTACCCGGGCTGGGAGACGCTGCCGCACGAGCGGCTCTCGCCGCGGGCCGACACCATCGGACGGCGGCTGGCGGTGCTGCGCCGGCTGCGCCACCCCAGCGCCGACGACACCAGCACCGGGCCGCTGCAGGTGGTGGTGGCGCCGGTGCGGTCGGTGCTGCAGCCCCAGGTGCCGGACCTCGGCGACCTGGAACCGGTCAGCCTCGCGATCGGCGACGCCGGCCGCGAGCTCACCGACATCGTCGGCGCGCTGGTCGCGGCCGGCTACGCCCGGGTCGAACTGGTCGAGAAGCGCGGTGACTTCGCCGTCCGCGGCGGCATCCTGGACGTCTTCCCGCCGACCGAGGAGCACCCGCTGCGGGTGGAGTTCTGGGGCGACGAGGTCGAGGAGATCCGCTACTTCAAGGTCGCCGACCAGCGCTCGCTGGAGATCGCCCCGGGTGGCCTGTGGGCGCCGCCGTGCCGCGAGCTGATGCTCACCGAGCCGGTGCGGGAGCGGGCCGCCAAGCTGCTGGCCGAGCACCCGGAGCTGGGTGAGCTGCTCGAGCCGATCAGCCAGGGCAACCAGGTCGAGGGCATGGAGTCGCTGGCGCCGGTGCTGGTCGACGAGCTGCAGCTGGTGCTGCACGAGTTCCCGGCCGGCACCCACGTGCTGATCTGCGATCCCGAGCGGGTGCGGGCCCGGGCGGCCGATCTGGTCGCCACCTCGGCGGAGTTCCTGGCCGCGTCCTGGGCGGCCGCGGCCGGTGGCGGCAAGGCGCCGGTGGATCTCGGCGCCGCCTCGCTGCGCACCATCGAGGAGGTGGCCGACGACGCCGCCGGGCTCGGCCTGCCGTGGTGGACGCTGTCACCGTTCACCGTCGACAATTCCCTTGCCGTCGAAGGTGATTCGACGGTCGCGGTGACCTCGTCGTTCGAGGCGGCGCCGGCCTACCGGGGCGACACCGAGGCGCTGCTGACCGAGGTGGCCGGCTGGCTGGCCGGCGGCTGGCGGGTCGCGCTGGTCTTCGACGGGCACGGCACCGCCGAACGCGCGCTGGAACGGCTGCGCGGGGCGGACCTGGCCGCGCGCCTGGTGCCCGGCATCGAGTCCCTGGACGCCGGCGTGGTCGCGGTGACCACCGGCTGTGTGGCCTCGGGCGTGGTGTCGTCCGAGCTGAAGCTGGCGATCCTGGCCGAGGCCGACCTGACCGGGCAGCGCGGCGCGGCGACCCTGGACAAGTCCCGGATGCCGTCGCGCCGGCGCAACGCGATCGACCCGATCCAGCTGGCCGCGGGGGACTACGTCGTGCACGAGCAGCACGGCGTCGGCCGGTACGTCGAGATGGTGCGGCGCACCATCAACGGCGGCGAGCGCGAGTACCTGATCATCGAGTACGCGCCGGCCAAGAAGGGCCAGCCGGGCGACCGGTTGTTCGTGCCGACCGACGCGCTGGACCAGGTGACCAAGTACGTCGGCGGCGAGCAGCCCTCGCTGTCCCGGCTGGGCGGCGCGGACTGGGCCAAGACCAAGGGCCGGGCGCGCAAGGCGGTCAAGGAGATCGCCGCCGAGCTGATCCGGCTGTACTCGGCGCGGATGGCCACCACGGGGCACGCGTTCGGGCCGGACACGCCGTGGCAGCGCGAGCTGGAGGACGCGTTTCCCTATATCGAGACGCCCGATCAGCTGGCCGCCATCGACGAGGTCAAGTCCGACATGGAGAAGTCGCTGCCGATGGACCGGGTGATCTGCGGCGACGTCGGCTACGGCAAGACCGAGGTCGCGGTGCGGGCGGCGTTCAAGGCGGTGCAGGACGGCAAGCAGGTCGCGGTGCTGGTGCCCACGACGCTGCTGGCCCACCAGCACCTGCAGACCTTCACCGGCCGGATGAGCCAGTTCCCGGTGACGATCAAGGAGCTGTCCCGGTTCACCCACGCGGCCGACGTCGACCAGATCATGGCCGGGGTCGCCGACGGCAGCGTCGACATCGTGATCGGCACCCACCGGCTGCTGCAGCAGACCGTCCGGTTCAAGAACCTGGGCCTGGTCATCGTGGACGAGGAACAGCGTTTCGGCGTGGAGCACAAGGAATATCTCAAGTCGATGCGGACCGCGGTGGACGTGCTGACCATGTCCGCGACGCCGATCCCGCGGACGCTGGAGATGTCGCTGACCGGCATCCGCGAGATGACCACGATCCTGACGCCGCCGGAGGAGCGGCACCCGATCCTGACCTTCGTCGGGGCCTACGACCCGCGCCAGATCTCGGCGGCGATCCGCCGCGAGCTGCTGCGCGACGGGCAGGTCTTCTACATCCACAACCGGGTCGAGTCGATCAACCGGGCGGCGGCCAAGCTGGCCGAGCTGGTGCCGGAGGCGCGGATCGCGGTGGCGCACGGCCAGATGGGCCAGGACGCGCTGGAGAAGATCATGGTCGGCTTCTGGCAGAACGAGTTCGACGTGCTGGTCTCGACCACCATCGTCGAGTCGGGGCTGGACATCCCCAACGCGAACACGCTGATCGTCGAACGGGCCGACATGTTCGGGCTCTCCCAGCTGCACCAGATGCGCGGCCGGGTGGGCCGGGCGCGCGAGCGCGGGTACGCGTACTTCCTGTACCCGCCGGAGAAGCCGCTCACCGAGCTGGCGCACGACCGGCTGGCCACCATCGCCCAGCACACCGAGCTCGGCGCCGGCATGCAGGTGGCCATGAAGGACCTGGAGATCCGGGGGGCCGGCAACCTGCTCGGCGGCGAGCAGTCCGGGCACATCGCCGGGGTGGGCTTCGACCTCTACGTCCGGCTGGTAGGCGAGGCGGTCGCCGAATTCCGCGGCGAGCAGGAGGAGACCTTCACCGAGGTGAAGGTCGACCTGCCGGTGGACGCCAACCTGCCGGTGGACTACCTGCCGGGGGAGCGGCTGCGGCTGGAGGCGTACCGGTCGCTGGCCGGCGCCACCACGAACGAGCAGGTGGACGCGGTCCGGCTGGAGCTGCTGGACCGGTTCGGCCCGATCCCGCCGGAGGTGGACAACCTGCTGGCAGTGGCGAAGTTCAAGGTGGTGTGCCGCAAGTACGGCATCACCGAGGTGTCGCTGCAGGGGCAGTCGGTGCGGTTCTCGCCCGTCATGCTGCCGGAATCGGCGCAGATCCGGCTGCAGCGGATGTACGACAAGACGCTCTACAAGGCACCGGTGTCGACGATGGCGGCGGCCCGGCCGAAGGGAGTCCTGACCAAGGACGGGACGTTCTCGGTGGCGAAGTTCGGTGGCGAGCCGCTGCGTGACCAGCCGCTGCTCACCTGGTGCGTCGAGCTGCTGGACACGGTGCTGGGCCCGGTGCTCGCCGCGGTACTGGCGAACTAGCGGTGCGGGCGAACTGACGGGTCCTGGCGAACTGACATGCCGATCGAGCTGGTCGAGCTGCTGGTCCCGGACGCGGTCGCCTGGCGGGCATGGTTGCTCGACAACCATGCCGATTCGCCGGGCGTCTGGCTGGTGCTGACCAAGAAGGGCGGCACGGTCACCGCGCTCGACTACGCCGCCGCGCTGGACGAGGCGCTGTGTTTCGGCTGGATCGACGGGCAGGTCGGCCGCCGGGATGACGAGACGATGCGGCAACGCTTCACGCCCCGCCGCGCGCGCAGCGCCTGGTCGAAGCGCAACGTCGAGCACGTGGCCCGGCTGACCGCGGCCGGTCTGATGGCCGAGCCAGGCCTGGCCGCGGTCGAGGCGGCGAAGGCGGACGGGCGCTGGGACGCTGCCTATGCGGGTCCGGCTGCCGCGGAGGTCCCGGACGATCTGGCTTCTGCGCTCAGGGAGAACTCGTCCGCGCAGGCGATGTGGGACGTGCTCACCTCGCAAAACCGGTACGCCATCACCTACCGGATCGGCCAGGCCAAGCGCGCCGACACGCGTGCCCGGCGGATCGCCGAGTTCGTGGCCATGCTCGAACGCGGCGAGACCGTCCACTCGCAGAAGGCCTCCCACCCTCGGCAGGCACAGCACCCGCACGCCGAGGGTTGACCTGGAAGCCAATCAATGAGCGGTGACGGCGAAGACGTGCAGCTGTCCCTCGCCCGGCTCCGGCGCCCGGGGCAGGGTGATCGACGTCAGCGCCGGGTCACGTCCGCAGGAGTGGTGTTTGAGTCGGCCTCCGCGTGATCTTGGGTTGGACTTTAGGCGGTGAGGGCGGGCAGGGTCACCTCCTGCTCTTTGGTGGTGTCGCCGTCGATGACGGTGAGCCGGCTCTTGGCCAAGAC
>DATJNU010000169.1:0-16555 GCA_035507775.1 Jatrophihabitans sp. | reverse complement strand
AGGGTCGCGGTGGCGGCGAGGGTGACGTTCTGGATGGGGACGCCCGCGGCCTTCATCCACGACATGTGGTTGGCGCTGTCCATCTCGTACGAGCCGGGTGCCTGGTCGTTGGGGATGTACTGTGCCGGCACCGTCGAGCCGGCGGTCAGGGCGGGGGCGGTGGCAGCGGCGGCGGTGGCGGGCCGGACCAGAGCGGCGGCCAGCAGCAGGGCGGCGGTGATCGTGGCGCTGTTCCTCAGCATTGAAGCTCCTAGGGTGGTGACGGATGGCCGTCGGGTTCACGGGGAGATGCCTGCTGTGCGAGTGCTGCGGCGAATATTCCCATCGGCGCTCCGGTTCAGCCACTCGAAGCGCAGCCGAGGTGAACCACCCCTGCACCGACGATTCCGGCCGCCGCATCGTTCGGCTGCCACCCCGTTCCGCGCCGCCTGGATGCGCCGCCGGCAATCATTGCGACCTGGGATCTCGCGCCGAGTGAATGCCTTGCGAGATAAGGCAATTGCAGCTCAGTGATCGAGAATCTATTGAATTGACAAGCGTTCTGTGTCACGAATACGTGTCTGCACTGGTTGTATCGAATGCATGTTCGATAACGTGGATGGCATGCCGGACCGCCCGATCAGCCACCTGCGCGCGGCGAACGCGGCCGACGCGCTGCTGGATGCGCGCCGGCAGCTGTGGGCCGATGGCATTCGCCCGTCGAACGATTCGGCACCGCACCTCTACGCCGCGCGCATCCTGCAGAGCGACGACGGGTACGGTCGCGCCGACGGCCTGATCGTGCACGGCGACGAGGTCGGCTGGCGTTCGGTGGACGCCATGTTCGACCTCGCCCTGTACGCGATGCACCTGCACGGCGAGCTGGCGCACCCCGGCCGGCACCGGCTGGCCGACTGCGCATGGTGCCAGCGGATCGAGGAGTTCTGGCACGTCTCGCTGGTCGACGTGCTCACCCGGCGCCGGGGGACCACGGCCGACCGGGTGGACGGCGCGGTGCGCGAGCAGGTGGCCCGGCTGCTGGGCGCGCGGGCGAGTTGACGGGCTCGCCGCTCCACCGCTGTCTCGTCGCGCTCGGCCCCGTTAGGGTGCCGGTAACGGCGATCTCGCGCACAGGAGGAACGGCATGGGTGACGGCGGTCAGGACGGCTTCGTCGTGGTCGGTGCGGGGCTGGCCGGCGGCAAGGCGGTCGAGGCGCTCCGCGAGCAGGGCTACGACGGCCCGCTGACCCTGATCGGCAGCGAACCGCACCGGCCGTACGAGCGCCCGCCGCTGTCGAAGGGCTACCTCACCGGCAAGCAGCCGCTGGAGAAGGCCTTCGTGCACCCGGCCGGCTGGTACGCCGAGCACGAGGTCGACCTGCGCACCGGCACCTCGGTGACCGCGATCGACCGGGCGGCGCACCGGCTGCGGCTCTCCGACGGCAGCGAACTCGGCTATCGCAAGCTGCTGCTGGCCACCGGTGCCAGCCCACGCACCCTCGACCTGCCGGGCAGCACCGCCGCGAACGTGCACACCCTGCGGACGGTGGGCGACTCCGACACGCTGGCCGAGGCGCTGGGCGCCGGCGGCCGGCTGCTGGTGGTGGGTGCCGGCTGGATCGGGCTCGAGGTGGCCGCGGCCGCCCGGCAGGCCGGCCTCGAGGTCACCGTGGTCGAGTCCGCCGAGCTGCCGCTGCTGCGGGTGCTCGGCCCGGAACTCGCCGAGGTCTTCGCCGAGCTGCACCGGGCGCACGGGGTCGACCTGCGGCTCGGCGCCCAGCTGGCCGAGATCGTCACCGAGCAGGGCCGGGCCACCGGGCTCCGGCTGGCCGGCGGCGAGGTGATCGAGGGCGACCGGGTGCTGATCGCGATCGGCGCGGCGCCGAACGTCCAGCTCGCCGAGCAGGCCGGCCTGGCCGTCGAGGACGGCATCCTGGTGGACGAGTCGCTGGCCACCTCGGATCCCGACATCTTCGCCTGCGGCGACGTGGCGAGCGTCCCGTCGGCGTTCTACGGCCGCCGGCTGCGGGTCGAGCACTGGGCGACCGCGCTCAAGCAGCCCGCGGTCGCGGCCAGGTCGATGCGCGGCGAGCAGGCCGGCTACGACGAGCTGCCGTACTTCTACACCGACCAGTACGACCTCGGCATGGAGTACCTCGGTGCCGTGCAGCCCGGCGGCTACGACCGGGTGGTGTTCCGCGGCGACCGGCCGGGCCGGGAGTTCATCGCGTTCTGGCTGTCCGGCGGCCGGGTGATCGCCGGCATGAACGTCAACGTCTGGGACGTCACCGACCCGATCAAGGCGCTCATCCGCAGCCGGCGCGAGGTTGACCCGGACCGGCTGGCGGATCCGGAGGTCCCGCTCGACCAGCTCTGACGGCAGAACTAAGCCGGTTCTTAGCGCGATCGCCGGAGTGCGGCGGTACGCGCCGTAGACTCGACTGGTGAATTCTGACTCCAGCGGCCGGGACGGCTCGAACGGATCGGAGCTGCCCCCGCATCTCGACCCGCGCGGGGGCAGGCCGCGGCGCAGCGACCGCCACCAGCGGGGTGGGGGCCAGCAGTCGAACCAGCAGCCGCGCAACCAGCAGCCAGGTGGGCTGCCGCCGCAGCTGGACCCGCGCGGGCGCAGCGCCCGCCGGGCGGCCGAACGCCGGACCCGCACCCGTGGCGCGACCGCGCGCGGCGTGCTGCTGGGAGTCAAGATCGTGGCGGCGGCGATGTCGCTGGCGGTGGTGCTCGGCAGCGGCTGGGCCTGGGCGACGTACCGCAGCTTCAACTCCAACATCAAGCGCCTGCAGATCACCAGCAGCTCCTCGGCCGGCGCGAAGAACATCGACGGCAGCGATCAGAACATCCTGATCGTCGGCAACGACGATCGGCAGACCGCCACCAATGCCGAGCTGGCGCAGCTGGGCACCACCCGGGACGGCGGCAGCCTCAACACCGACACGATGATGCTGCTGCACGTGCCCGCCAACGGCAGCAAGGCCACCGTCATCTCCTTCCCGCGGGACTCCTACGTCGACATCCCCGGCTACGGCAAGAACAAGCTGAACTCCGCCTACCCCGACGGTTTCAACGACGCGAAGGGCAGCGTCGACGACAAGCGGGCGGCGGGTGCGTCGCTGCTGGAGACCACCATCGAGAACTTGACCGGGCTGAAGATCGACCATTTCGTGCAGGTCGACCTGCTCGGTTTCTACCGCATCTCCAACGCGATCCAGGGCGTCACGGTGTGCCTGAACGAGGGTGCCCGGGGTGCGAAGTACGTCGGCGAGACCGGCAACGGCATCGACTCCGGCTACGAGCCGGACGGCTCGTTCGTCAAGGACTACACCAACATCAACCTGCCGCCCGGCAAGAGCACCATCCAGGGCCTGCAGGCACTGGCGTTCGTGCGGCAGCGGCACGGCCTGCCGAACGGCGACCTGGACCGGATCAAGCGGCAGCAGTACTTCCTCTCGGCGGTGTTCCGGAAGCTGGTCTCCGGCGGCACCCTGCTCAACCCGATCAAGCTGCAGAACCTGCTCAAGGCGATCACCTCGTCGCTGACGATGGACCAGTCGCTCGACCCGATCAAGCTGGCCCAGCAGATGCAGAACCTCTCGGCCGGCAACGTCAGCTTCACCACCATCCCGACCTCGGGCTTCGACGACAACACCCCGGCGGGCTCGGTGGTCGTGGTCAACACCGCCGCGATGCCGGACTTCATCAACCGGCTGATCGGCAACTCCTCGGCCGACGCCTACGCCAAGGCCAAGGCCGCCGACCCGAGCACGGTCACGGTCAGCGTCGTCAACGACACCAACTCCAACGGCCTGGAGCAGACCAACGCCGCCGCGCTGGGCAAGCTCGGCTTCCAGACCACCATCCCGGCGCCCAGCTCCGACGTGGTCGACAAGACCGTGATCAAGTACCCGAAGGGCAGCGAGGCCGCGGCCAAGGCGCTGGCCGCCGCGGTGCCCGGCGCCGCGGTGCAGCAGAGCGGCGACGTCAGCGGGGTGACCCTGGTGCTGGGCAACAACGGCGTGCAGGTCAAGACCCTGATGCCGGCGCCCACCACCCACGCCCCCACCTCGGCCGCGGCACCCAGCCCGGCCCCCACCAGCTCCGACGGCACGGTGACCACCAACGCCGCCCAGGCCGGCTGCATCAACTGATCGGTCAGATCGGCAAGGCGACGACTGCTAAGCGGGGATTGGCATAAAGGCCCGCTAAAATCGGGTGCCATAGCGGATCGATAGGAGTGAAAAATGCGAGAATCCCGCAAGCTCGGCTTCGGGCGCATTCAGATCGCAGTCTTGATCATGGCCGCCTCGCTGCTTTTCCCTGCCGCTCTGGCCGCTCCTGCATCAGCTTCCGCGCTGGGTGTTACTCCGTCGACGGCGGCTCCGTCGACGAGTCCTGCGGCACAGACTTTTTATGTCGGGTAGCGACAGCTGCGGAATGCAACACCAGCTACTTCTGTGCATATGTTGAGAACCCGAATATGCCCGGATATTGGGAGGTGTTCAGCTTCTGCAGCTGCGGCCTGTACACCCTGTACACCCTGTACACCCTGTACACCTGGACTGGGACCGGGTACGTGGTGAACGCCCAGACTGTCGGCGCGGTGGGGCGTCTTTACAACTCTGGCGGCGGAGTTACGCCTCGTACCCTGCGCACCCGAATGCGCTTTCATCCGTCAACCGGTCGCCTGTGTATTCGCCCCTGTTGACGAACGAGGCGCACAAACAGCAGCGTTAGGGTCGGTCCGACTGGGCGCACGGTCGGAGTAGGAACCTCTCCTCCTCTGCGGAGATGGCTTGCTGATCTAGTAGGCTCTCTCGACCCGTCAGGGCACACCACGTGATCGTGAGGTGAGGCGCATGACCGAACGCCCGTACGACCTGGTGCTGCTCGGCGCGACCGGGTTCACCGGTGGCCTCACCGCCGAGTACCTGGCCCGGCACGCGCCGGCCACCCTGCGCTGGGCGATCGCCGGCCGCAGCCAGGCCAAGCTCGCTGCCGTCCGCGACCGGCTGGCGGCCATCGAGCCGGGCCTGGCCGGGCTGCCGCTGCTGACCGCGGACAGCACGGACCCGGACTCGCTGGCCGCGCTGGCTCGCGACACCCGGGTGCTGGTCAGCACGGTCGGGCCGTACCTGCGCCACGGCGAGCCGCTGGTGGCGGCCTGCGCCGCGGCCGGCACCGACTACCTCGACCTGACCGGTGAGCCGGAGTTCGTCGACGCGATGTACCTGCGCTACCACCATCGGGCGGTACAGACCGGCGCCCGGCTGATCCACTGCTGCGGCTTCGACTCGATCCCCTACGACCTGGGCGTGCTCTACACCGTCCGGCAGCTGCCGGACGACGTCCCGGTCACCGTCGACGGGGTGGTCCGGGCCGGTGGGCAGCCGTCCGGCGGCACCCTCGCCTCGGCCCTCACCGCGCTGTCGCGGCCCCGGCAGGCGGCGGCCATCGCCAAGGAACGCAAGCGGGTCGAGGCCCGGCCGGTCGGCCGGACGGCCCGCGCCGCGGCCACCGGGCCCCGCCGGCTGGACGGCATGTGGCTGCTGCCGCTGCCCACCGTGGACCCGCAGGTGGTGGCCCGCTCGGCCCGAGCGCTGGCCGCGTACGGGCCGGACTTCACCTACCGCCACTACGCCGGTTTCCGCCGGCTGCCGGTCGCGGCGGCCGGCGCGGTCGGGCTGGCCGGGGTGGTCGGGCTCGCCCAGCTGCCGCCCGCCCGCCGGTTGCTGGAGTCCCGGCTCGCGCCGGGGGAGGGGCCGTCGGCCGAGCGCCGGGCGCGCAGCTGGTTCCGGGTACGGTTCCACGCCGAGGCCGGCGACCGGCGGCTGGTGACCGAGGTGTCCGGTGGCGATCCGGGTTACGGCGAGACGGCGAAGATGCTGGCCGAGGCGGCGCTGTGCACCGCGCTCGACGAGCTGCCCGCGACCAGCGGCCAGGTCACCACCGCGGTCGCGCTGGGTGACGCGCTGCTGGCCCGGCTGCAGGCGGCCGGCATAGCGTTCCGAACGGTCGGTTAGCCCGCCCGGCTCAGTGCAGGGTGGCCAGCAGTCGCTGGGCCTCGTCGAAGAGGCGGTGCTCGACCAGCACCTCGTACTTGGTGGCGACCACCTGGCTGACCGAGGAGAAGTCGCGGGTGCCGCCGCGGGTGACCGCCGCATAGCCGAGCTGGCTCCAGATCAGGCCGAACACGGCGCCGAAGATGGGGGTGCTGATCAGGAAACCGAGCGCGTTCCCGCTGGCGAACAGCGAGAACGCCAGCCCGACGAACAGGCCCACCCAGAAGCCGGAGACGGCACCGGCGGCGGCCACCTTGCCCCGGGTGAGCCGGCCGGTGACCCGCTCGACCGTCTTGAGCTCGGTGCCGACGATGGCGACCTGCTTCACCTCGAACTCGTTGTCGGAGAGGTGGTCGACCACCTTCTGGGCCTCGGCGTAGCTGTCGTACACCCCGAGGGACAGTGGGTATTCCAGGTCGAGACCGGGCTTGGGGATGTTCGCCGATATGGCCATCGTGCTACCTCGCTCCCGTGCGCGCGCGGGCGACTCGTCCGGCGGGTCCGTCACCCGGGCCAACGATCCGGCTGGCCGGTGTGGTTCCGCCCGTCCAGTATCGCCCGCCGGGGCGTCAGATCCAGCCCGGGAACCACATGCGCTGGTGCCACTGCGCGTTGGTCAGCATGCCGCCGGTGAAGATCGGCCACATGAACACGAAGTCGGCGACCACCGCGCCCAGCCAGAGCGCGACCACCGCGATCCGCAGCAGGTGGCCGAGCGACATGCCCTGGATCGCGATCCATTCGCGCAGGCCGACCGTGCGCACCTCGCCGTCGGCCGGCTCCGGCGGCGCCGCGGCCCGGGCCGCCTCGGCGCGGGCGGTCTCGGCCGCGGTGCGGGTGAGCAGCACGCCCACCGCCAGCGTCACGCCCAGCACCAGGAACGGCATCAGCGGCGTCATGTAGAAGAGGAAGCCGGTGCGCCGGGTGTTCTGCAGCCAGACGCCCCAGCCGGCCAGGAACGCCATCCAGATCGCGCCGGCCCGCCAGTCACGGGTGGTGGCCCAGTGCCAGAGCAGCCAGAGCAGCGCCGGGACGAACGCCCAGTACATGATCGGGGTGCCGATGCAGAGGATCTCGCGGGTGCAGCTGGCCGCGCCGCAGCCGGTGACGTTCTGCGGGGCGTAGAACGAGATCGGCCGCCCCAGCACCAGCCACGACCAGGGGTTCGCCTTGTACGGGTGCGGGTCGTAGAGGTGGCTGTGGAACAGGTAGGCCTGGTGGTGGTAGTCGAGCAGGCTGCGCAAGCCCGACGGCAGCAGCGCGAACAGCCCGGTGCCGGGGTGGGTGTCGCCCCAGTGCCGGTTCCAGGAGTTCTCGCCGACGAACCAGCCGGTCCAGCTCAGGAAGTACGCGCACAGCGGCGAGACCACCAGCGCGAAGGTGCCCGGCACCAGCGACCGGCGCAGCACCGCCCGCCACGGCCGCTCGATCCCGGCGCTGAGGAACGCGCCCCGGTCCCAGAGGATCGACAGCAGCGCGAATCCGCCCCAGAACGACAGCGCGCTCCACTTCACCGCGAACGCCAGCCCGAGCAGCACGCCGCCGGCCAGCCGCCACGGTCGCGGGCCGAGCGGTGGCGGCCCCTCGGTCAGGTCGACGCCGGCGAGGTAGAGCCCGGCCAGCCGGTCGCGCAGCGCGTCCCGGTCGATCACCAGCGCCGCGAAGCCGGCGATCACGAACGCCTGCAGGAAGATGTCGAGCAGCGCCACCCGCGAGATGACCAGCGAGATGCCCTCCAGCGCGAGCAGCCCGCCGGCCAGCGCGCCGAGCAGCACCGAGTGGAACATCCGCATGCCGACCCGGGCCACGATCAGCACCGCGACCGTGCCGGCCAGCGCCGGCGCCACCCGCCAGCCCAGCGAGTTGTCGCCGAAGAGGGCCGAGCCCAGTGCGATCAGCCACTTTCCGAGTGGCGGATGCACGATGAACATGTAGTCGCGGTTGTCCTCGTAGCCGTAGCGCAGCATCTCCTGCGCCTCGGTCGCGTAGTAGATCTCGTCGAAGCTCTTGCCCGCGGGAAAGCCCAGTGCCCAGAGCCGGGTGACCGCGGCGATCGCGGTGACCAGCAGCGCCCAGCCCCAGCTGCGCACCGCAGAGTCGGGCCGCCAGGTGCGCAGGCCCGGCGGCAGCGGCCGGGAGGCCCGCTCCGCCGGAACCGCGGTGGCCGGCGGGTCGGCCGCCAGGGTCGCTGTCACGCCCCGATCGTAGGGGGCGAACCCCGGTGCGTGGTGCGCGACCGCGCCCGAGATCGTCCGGTTGGGAACGCTCACTAGGCTGGATCCGAACAACTACGAGCAAGGTGGTTCGATGACAGCCTCCACCCATGTGCTGACCGCGGTGGCGTGGCCGTACGCCAACGGGCCCCGCCACATCGGGCACGTCGCCGGGTTCGGCGTACCGTCCGACGTCTTCTCCCGCTATCACCGGCTGGCCGGCAACCAGGTGCTGATGGTCTCCGGCACCGACGAGCACGGCACCCCGATCCAGGTGCAGGCCGAGCGCGAGGGGGTCTCGCCGCGGGAGCTGGCCGACCGCAACAGCCTGGTCATCGCCCAGGACCTGCAGCAGCTCGGGCTGTCCTACGACCTGTTCACCCGCACGACCACCCGCAACCACTACGAGGTGACCCAGGCGCTGTTCCTGGGCCTGCTCGACAACGGCTACATCTTCTCCCGCACCGAGCTGGGCGCGATCAGCCCGTCCACCGGCCGGACGCTGCCCGACCGCTACATCGAGGGCACCTGCCCGATCTGCGGCTACCCGAGCGCTCGCGGCGACCAGTGCGACAACTGCGGCAACCAGCTCGACCCGGTGGATCTGATCAACCCGGTGTCCAAGATCAACGGCGAGACCCCGAAGTTCGTCGAGACCGAGCAGTTCTTCCTCGACCTGCCGGCCTTCGCCGACGTGATCTCGGAGTGGCTGCGCGGCCAGTCGCACTGGCGGCCGAACGTGCAGAAGTTCGCGCTCAACCTGCTCACCGACCTCAAGCCGCGGGCGATCACCCGGGACCTGGACTGGGGCGTGCCGGTGCCGCTGGACGGCTGGCGCGACCGGAACGACAAGCGGATCTACGTCTGGTTCGACGCGGTGATCGGCTACCTGTCCGCCTCCATCGAGTGGGCCGGGCGCACCGGCGACCCGGATGCCTGGCGGCAGTGGTGGCAGAACCCCGACGCGCTGGGCTACTACTTCATGGGCAAGGACAACATCGTCTTCCACGCCGAGATCTGGCCGGCGATGCTCTTCGGTTACTCCGGCATCGGGGCCAAGGGCGGCACGCCGGGTCCGTACGGCGCGCTGAACCGGCCGTACGACGTGGTGTCGTCCGAGTTCCTGACGATGGAGGGCAAGAAGTTCTCCTCCTCCCGCAACGTGGTGATCTACGTCGGTGACATGCTCTCGCGCTACGACGCCGACGCGCTGCGCTACTACCTGACCGCGGCCGGCCCGGAGAACCAGGACACCGACTTCACCTGGGCCGAGTTCGTCCGGCGCAACAACGACGAGCTGGTCGCCGGCTGGGGCAACCTGGTCAACCGGACGATCTCGATGACCGCCAAGAACCTGGGCGCGATCCCGGCGGCGGGCGAGCTGACCGAACCGGACCGTTCCCTGCTCGCGACGTCGGCAGCCGCGTTCGGCACGGTCGGCGACCTGATCGCGAAGAACCGGCAGAAGGCGGCGCTGGCCGAGGCGATGCGGGTGGTCGGCGAGGCGAACAAGTACCTGTCCGACACCGCCCCGTGGAAGCTGAAGAACGACGCCCCGGAGCGGATGGCCACCGTCCTGCACACCACGCTGCAGGTGATCGACGACGCCAAGACGCTGCTCACGCCGTTCCTGCCCTCGATCTCGTCCAAGGTGCACGCCGCGCTCGGTGGCGAGGGCCGGTGGGCGGCGATGCCGGAACTGGTGGAGGTGGCCGAACCGACCGCGCCCGGTTCGCCGTCGTACTCGGTGCTCACCGGCGACTACCAGACGCAGGCCCGCTGGGCGTCGGAGCCGCTGCCGGCCGGCCGGCAGCTGGGCCCGCCCAGCCCGATCATCGCCAAGCTGGACCCGTCCGTGGTGGACGAGGAGCTGGCCCGGCTCGAGCAGGGCTGAGGTGGCCGACCATACCGAGCCGCCGGCCCCGGAACCGCTGGCCGGCGCGGTCTTCGACGCGCACTGCCACCTGGACGCGATGGCGCACCGGGCCGGGGTCGCCGCCCGGGACGAGCCGGCCGGCCCGGAGTTCGTGGCGGCGGCGGTGCGCCGGGCCGCGGCGGTCGGCGTCACCCGGCTGGTGAACGTCGGCTGCGAGGTGGGCGAGTGGCAGTCCGCCCTCGACTCGACCGCCCATCCGGCCGTCTATGCCGCGCTGGCGGTGCACCCGACCGAGGTCGCCGGGCTGACCGATGCCGACTACGACCGGCTGGAGCAGCTGGTGGCCGGTGACCGGGTGGTCGCGGTCGGCGAGACCGGGCTGGACTACTACTGGGACCGGACGACCCCGGCCGAGCAGCAGGAGCACTTCCGCCGGCACATCGAGCTGGCCAAGCGGGTCGGCAAGCCGCTCATGATCCATGACCGCGAGGCACACGCCGACGTGCTCAGGATCCTGGCCGAGGAGGGCGCTCCGGACGCCGGCGTGATCTTTCACTCGTTCTCCGGGGACGCCGAGATGGCTACCCTGTGTGTGCAACGTGGCTACGTACTGTCGTTCTCGGGGGTGCTGACGTTCCGGAACGCGCCGGGCTTGCGGGCAGCTGCCGCCCTTACCCCGCTCGACCAGCTGCTGGTGGAAACCGACGCGCCGTTCCTGACGCCGCATCCGTACCGTGGGCATCCGAATGCGCCGTACCTCGTGCCGCACGTGGTGCGGGGGCTGGCAGAGGCTCACCGGGTGAGCGAATCCGTGGTCTGCGACACGATTTCGGCCACCGGACGACGCATTTTCGGGCTGTAAGGTCGGATTTGGCGAAGATTTTTTGGCTGCTGGCTTGGCCTGACCCCCGCGTGGCAGTTACCGTGCTGTGACCGACCGATTAGCCACGTAGCCAGTGCGGCCCGCTGATGCCGCGAACATTGAGGGGTCTCTTTTTGCGTCGCAGCGTGAAGACCGGCCTGTACGGCCTCGTCATCGCGGGGGTTGTCGGAGGAACGGCCGCCTGGGCACAGAGCCCGGCCGGCAAGACCGTCGCCCTGCAGATCGACGGGCGCACCCAGCAGGTCCACACCACTGCCAGCAAGGTTGCCGGTGCGCTCAAGGCGGCCCACGTCGAGGTCGGCTCGCACGACCTCGTGGCACCCGACCTCGCCTCCGCGATCGGTGACCACGGCACCATCGTGGTCCGCCGCGGCCACCTGCTGCACCTGACCGTCGACGGCGTCAGCCGTTCGGTGTGGGTCAACGCCGACTCGGTGGACGAGGCGCTCAGCCAGCTCGGCTACAGCCGGACCAGCCTGGTCTCGGTGTCGCGCTCGATGCGGCTCGACCACGGGACCACCACCCTGTCGATCGACTCGCCGAAGCGCGTGACGTTCCTGATGGGCAGCAAGCGGATGGTCGTGCGCAGCGCGGGCCCGACCGTGGCCGACGCGCTCAAGGCCTCGATGATCTTCCTCGGCCCGCACGACCGGCTCTCGGTGCCGGCCACCAGCAAGCTCGCCGACGACCAGGTCGTCCGGGTGTCGCGGATCAAGTACGGCAGCACGGCCGAGACCGTCGCCATCCCGTACGGCACGGTCAAGCGAGCCGACCCGAACTCCTACGTCGGCACCACCTCCGTCGTGACCGCCGGCAAGCCGGGCGCCAAGCGGGTCTCGTACCACCTGGTCTTCGTCGACGGGAAGTTGGCCGGCAAGATCGCGACCGGCTCGACCACGCTCAGCCAGCCGGTGGCCGAGGTCGACAAGGTCGGCAGCAAGCAGCAGCCGGCACCGGCTCCGGCTCCGGCGGCGCCCTCCGGCGGCGGTGGAACTGCCCCACCGGCCGACACCAGCGGCCTGAACTGGGACGCGGTGGCGCAGTGCGAGTCCGGTGGCAACTGGCACATCAACACCGGCAACGGCTTCTACGGCGGCCTGCAGTTCGACAGCGGGACCTGGCTGTCGAACGGTGGCGGCGCGTACGCCCCGCGGGCCGACCTGGCCACCCGCGAGCAGCAGATCGCCGTGGCGAACCGGCTGTACGCCGCGCGTGGCGCCAGCCCCTGGCCTGTCTGCGGGCAGCGCCTGTAAATACCTCACCTCCGCTCGGTGCCGGGCGGCCTGACCGGTCGCGGTGCCCGAGAGGTGTGTCCGAAAATCGGGGAACCGACGCATGATCCGTCGGCATGCCCTGATGCAGTGAAGAATCAGGGAGTTTTTCGTTGTGCAACGTGCTATCAAACTGAGCCTCTACGGCGTCGTGCTCGCCGGCCTGCTCGGCGGCACCGCCGCCTGGGCGACCCAGGGCAAGTCCGTGGAACTCAAGGTGGACGGCCAGCAGCGCCGTATCCACACCACCGCCAGCAGCGTCGAGGGCGTGCTGAAGTCGGCCCACGTGCCGGTCGGGCAGCACGACCTGGTGGCGCCGGACCTCTCCGCGCACATCGGTGACGGTGGCGAGATCGTGATCAGCCGCGGCCACCTGCTGCACCTGACCGTGAACGGGGTCGCCAAGGACGTCTGGGTGAATGCCGACTCGGTGGACCAGGCGCTGGCCCAGCTGGGCTACGGCTCGTCCGAGCTGGTCTCGGTCTCCCGGTCGAAGCGACTGGACGCCGGCGTCACCGACCTGACCATCACCTCACCCAAGCGGGTGGTGATCAAGGCCGACGGCAAGGTGAACGCGGTGACCTCCGGCGGCCCGACGGTCGCGCAGGCGATCAAGGACGCGCACCTCACCATCGGTGCGCACGACCGGCTGTCGGCCCCGCGGGGCAGTGCCATCCGCAACGGCGAGATCATCACCATCGAGCGGGTGAAGTACGGCACCACGGTCGGCCAGGTCGCGATCCCGTACGGCGTCGACAAGGTGAACGACCCGAACAGCCCGGCCGGCTCCACCTCGGTGACCCGCCAGGGCCAGGACGGCGTCAAGCGGATCACGTACCAGCTCGTCTACATCGACGGCAAGCTGTCGGGCCGGGTGCCCACCTCGTCGGCCGTGGTGAAGCAGCCGGTCAACCAGCAGGAGCGGGTCGGCACCGCGCAGCCCACGGTGACCGCCTCCGGCGACGCGCAGCAGATCGCGGCCGGCATGGTCTCGGCCCGGGGCTGGGGCAACGACCAGTTCTCCTGCCTGGTGAGCCTCTGGAACAAGGAGAGCGGCTGGCGGACCGACGCGCAGAACCCCTCGGGTGCCTACGGCATCCCGCAGGCGCTGCCCGGTTCGAAGATGGCCTCGGCCGGCGCCGACTGGCAGACCAACGCGGCCACCCAGATCACCTGGGGGCTGAACTACATCGCCAGCGTGTACGGCACCCCGTGCTCCGCCTGGGCGCACTCGCAGGCGACCAACTGGTACTAGGCCGACAGGAGCGCAAGACCACGGGTGCGCTCGGCCTTCGGAATCGCGATGGGCGGCCCTCTCTCTGGAGAGGGCCGCCCATCGGCGTTTCTGCGGCGGAAAGTGATCGCCGGTGTCGCGTCTGAACTCAGGCGCTGCGTTGCGGCACGAGTTTCGCGTTCCTGCTGATCTCACGGACGCGAGTGATTGCGCGGCGTTCCGCCTCCGTGGCCGTGTGCTTCGTACCGGCGAACGGGACGATGACGCTGCGGCCGTCCTGGGTAGTTGCTTCCTCTTTACGTAGGCTGCTCATCGCGTTCCTCCGAACTCGAATTTACGCCGTCCCGGACAGCTTGGCGGACTGGTACGACATTTTGTGTCACGACACGGTCCGGAGCCAGTCGGGCTCCGGACCGTGCTGATTCACGCGTTCGGGGTGAGGTACTCGGTTGCTGCTGCCGCCATGATGTTCACGATGGTGTCCCGCTCCGCGCGATCCAGCGTGGTGAGAATCGCCGCGCCGTGCCGGTGCATTGCTGACAGGCCCAGCACCCCGACGGGTAATCGTCCCCATTGCTCATCGTCGAGGTAGATCGGCACGTTGAGTGCGGAGCGCCACCTGCTGCCGATCGTGGCAGCAAGCTCCTGCAGGACCGGTGATCCGGCACAGTATGCCTGGACGGCTCCCCACTGCGAGGGCAGTTTCGCGGGGATCGGCTCCAGGACCCTCGGGTCACGCCAACTGTTCGTGCTCTGCGCCCAGAGCAGCAAGCTGTCGCCCTTGTCCTGGGCGATCCACAACTGGAGGCCGAACGTCTCCCTGGTGCACGAGGCCCGGAGCCGCCCGGGCATGGCGTTGACCAGTTCCACCAGCCATTCGCCGAGAGCGTGGTTGGCGCGATCCTGGGCATCGACGAACCGTTCGAGCGGCCGACGTGGCAGCGCGGTCCGCTCCATGGCGTCCTGCCAGCTGCCGAGCCGCTGCTGGTAGCGATCCTCCGGACGGTCCAGGAGCCGTCCGGCATTCCCGGCCTGGCGACGCCGGGCCAATTCTTCGAGGAACTGTGAGGTTTCAAGGAAGTAGTCCGGGTAGAGCACCTCGACCCCATATTCCGCCCAGCGGGCCTGGGCGGCGGCCCGGAGCGCGGCGGTCACCTTCGCCGCCGACGGCGAGTCCTGCGGAGGGCGGGTGAGCAGCGCGAAGTGCCGGTGTGTGGTCGGGCCCTCGTCCCGGGCAAGCCGGAGAAACCGCAGGACGTTGACGTCAGTCATGCTGGCGCCGACGAAGATGCAGTTCGACTCGCGCAGCCGCGTGATCATGAGTTCGCGCTGCCAGGCGTCATCGCCCTGGAGCAGGTGGTAGTCGGCTTCGGCGATCACGATGGGCTTCAGATCTGACTCTCCGTCGCCAGGGCCGAGAGCGCCGTGCAGGTGTCGCACGGTGAAGCGACCGCCCTCGATCTGCGGGCCACCCTGGCCCGCTCGCGCTCCGGTCGGGGCGCTGCCGTCGGCGTGCAGCCCCTCATCGGCGGCGCGCTCGAGTAGGAAGTCGTAATTCGTGGTCACGATCTCCACCGCGCCGATCGGCCACAGCCGAATGAGCTTCGCCACGGCGCGTGCCGTCGGCCCGAACGGCGGCTCGACGAGGTCATCGCTGAGCGGGTCGAGGTAGAGGCTCCGCCTGATGAACTCATCGGCGTTGCCCCGGAACTCCGAGCTGCTGAAATGCGCTCGGATCACCGTGGCCGCGCCGATGACGCCGTCCGCCTCCGCCGTGATCGCAGCGATGAACTCGGACGCCTCGCTGTCGTTCAGTCCTCGGTCGCGGGCTACGCCGTCAAGCAGGCGGTTGATGAGAGCCGGCCACGACGGCAGCCCGACTTCCATCGATGCGCCTGCGCCCACGAAGACCGTGAGCTGGCCCGATCGTGCGAGTGTGTCGATGGCCTCGTCTACCCGAGGATCGGCGAGAAAGCGCCCTGGCACCAACAGCTCCTTCGGGTTGTGACCGGCAATGGCACGCTAACCCGATCACCAGCCAGGGTGGGTCATGCAACGCCGTGAGGCTGACGGCCGATCGTGGGGCCGGTGGCAGACTCGACCCTCATGGCGTACTCACTCGATCGGGCCCGTTCGTTTCTGGCCGGGCACGGCCGGCTGCTCGACCGGCGCCGGTTCGAGCTGCTGGCTGGCGACGGTGACCCGACTGCGGTGATCGCCGCGGTGGACGGCTACCGCAACCCGGACGGCGGCTACGGCTGGGGGATCGAGCCGGACCTGCGAGACGGCACCAGCCAGGTCGCCGGCGCGTTGCACGCCCTGGAGGTCTTCGCCGAGGCACCGCAGGCGGTGAGCGGCCAGGCGGGCGCACTGCTCGACTGGTTGGCCGGCCACACCCTGCCTGACGGTGGCCTGCCGTTCGCGCTGCCGGTGGCCGAGGACACCGGCGTGGCGCCGTTCTGGGCGCAGGCCGCGTCCGGCACCTCGTCGCTGCACATCACCACGGCGGTCGGCGCGCACGCCCACCTGCTCGCCGACCGGCTGCCGGACCTGGCCGGACACCCGTGGCTGGCGACGGCGTCGGGCTACTGCCTGCGCGGGATCGCCGAGCTGGCCGAGCCGTCGGCGCACGAACTCAGCTATGCGATCCAGTTCCTGGACGCGGCCGCCGATCGCGAACCGGGCGCCGCCGCGTTGCTGGACCGGTTGGCGGCGCTGCTGCCGGCCGACGGCCTGCTGCGGGTGGCCGGCGGGGCCGCGGACGAGGCGCTGCGCCCGCTCGACTACGCGCCCTGGCCGCAGCGGCCGGCCCGTCGGTTGGTGCGGGCCGGCGTGATCGAGGCGGAGCTGGCCCGGCTGGCGGCCGGCCAGCAGAGGGACGGCGGCTGGCTGGTCGACTTCGGCAGCTACTCGCCGGCCGCCCGGCTGGAGTGGCGGGGCTACGCCACGGTGCGGGCGGTCGCGGTGCTGCTGGCGAATCAGGTCGGCCGGGCGGCGGGCTGACCGATATGCCGGTCAGCCCGCC
>DATJNU010000168.1:0-8629 GCA_035507775.1 Jatrophihabitans sp. | reverse complement strand
TGCTGGTGATGGCCGACGGCACCGCCCGGCGCGGGCTGAAGGCGCCCGGTTACCTGGACGAGCGGGCGGCACCGTTCGACGCGGCCGTGGAGCGGGCACTGCTGGCCGGGGAGCCGGCCGGGCTGGCCGCGCTGGACGCATGCCTGGCCGCGGAGCTGCTGGTCGCCGGCCGGGCGGCCTGGCAGGTGCTCGCCGGCGCGGCCGAGGGCCGGACGTTCACCGCCCGGCCGTACTACGCCGGTGACCCGTTCGGCGTCTTCTACCCGGTGGTCGGCTGGCGCAGAGAGCAGCCAACTGCGCATTGTGCGCAGTAGTTACCCCAGTAGGGCCGGCTCTGTGTGCATCGCTGCTACGTTCTGGTGGGCGCGTTGCGCAGTTGGGCGGTCCGCGCCATTCTGCAAGGAGCTGTTCTGGACCGAAGCCACCCGCACCGACGCCGGAGGACGACATGACCGCCACGCCCGACACCCTGACCGCCGACGAGCGCGCCGCCCAGCTCGACCTCGAGCAGCTCAAGCAGCTGGTGGGCCTGGTGCCCTACGACGAGTCGGTGGACCCGTTCCCGGTGACCGGCTGGGACGCGGTGGTCTTCGTGGTCGGCAACGCCACCCAGACCGCGCACTACTACCAGTCCGCCTTCGGCATGGAGCTGGTCGCCTACTCCGGTCCGGAGACCGGCAACCGCGACCACAAGTCCTACGTGCTGCGCAGCGGCTCGGCCCGGTTCGTGATCTCCGGCGGCGTGGCGCCGGGCAGCCCGCTGCTGGACCACCACCGCGCGCACGGTGACGGGGTGCTCGACATCGCCCTGGAGGTGCCGGACGTGGACAAGTGCGTCGAGCACGCCCGCAGCCAGGGCGCCACCGTGCTGGCCGAGCCGCACGACGTCAGCGACGAGCACGGCACCATCCGGACGGCGGTGCTGGCCGCCTACGGCGACACCCGGCACACCCTGGTCGACCGGTCGGGGTACGACGGCGTCTACCTGCCCGGCTACGTCCCGGCGACCGGCAGCTACGTCAAGCGGCCGGGCGCGCCCAAGCGGATGTTCCAGGCGCTCGACCACGTCGTCGGCAACGTCGAGCTCGGCAAGATGGACGACTGGGTCTCCTACTACAACAAGGTGATGGGCTTCGTGAACATGGCGGAGTTCGTCGGCGACGACATCGCCACCGACTACTCCGCGCTGATGTCGAAGGTGGTGGCCAACGGCAACCACCGGGTCAAGTTCCCGCTCAACGAGCCGGCCATCGCCAAGAAGAAGAGCCAGATCGACGAGTTCCTGGAGTTCTACGGCGGCCCCGGCGCCCAGCACCTGGCCCTGGCCACCAACGACATCCTCGGCACCGTCGACGCGATGCGGGCCGAGGGCGTGGAGTTCCTCTCCACCCCCGACTCCTACTACGAGGACCCCGAGCTGCGGGCCCGGATCGGCGAGGTTCGGGTGCCGATCGAGCAGCTGCAGTCGCGCGGCATCCTGGTCGACCGGGACGAGGACGGCTACCTGCTGCAGATCTTTACCAAGCCGATCGGCGACCGGCCGACCGTCTTCTTCGAGCTGATCGAACGGCACGGCTCGCTCGGCTTCGGCAAGGGCAACTTCAAGGCGCTGTTCGAGGCCATCGAGCGGGAGCAGGAGAGCCGCGGCAACCTCTAGCTCGGTAGGGTTCGGCCCGGGTCGGCTTTGGTGCACAGCACCGTGGCCGGTCCGGGCCGGACTGCGTTCCGGGGACCGGTCGATGTCGAGGGAGGGCGGATGGCGCACGAGCTGGACGCGCTGGACGTGGCCGTCCTGGCGGCGCTGCGGGACAGCCCGCGCGCCGGGTACCTGGAGCTGTCGCGCACCCTGCGGGTCAGCCGGGCCACCGTGCAGGCCCGGCTCGAACGGCTGGAGAAGGCCGGCGTGGTCTCGGGGTACGGCCCGGACGTGGAACTGGCCGCGGCCGGCTTCCCGGTGCTCGCCTTCGCGACCCTGGAGATCGCCCAGGGCCGGCTGGACGAGGTCACCGCGGCGATGCGCGCCATCCCCTCGGTGGTCGAGGCGTACGCCACCACCGGGCCGGGGGACGTGCACTGCCGGCTGGCGGCGAGCTCGCACGAGGACCTGCAGCGGGTGCTGATCGAGGTCTCCCAGATTCCCGGGGTGGCCCGTTCCACGTCGGTGGTGGCGCTGTCCCGGCTGGTCGCGCACCGGCCGCTGGAGCTGCTGGAGGCCGCCGACGTGCGCCCGGCCAGCCGGGCCGGCGGCAACCACTGAGCAGGACCCGGCGCGGGCGAACGGCCCGGTGCTGCTTACCGGGCGCCCGCCCGCGCCGGCGCGGGGACGGCCTCAGTCGGGAATCAGCTCGTAGCGGGGGTTGGCCAGCGCCAGGTGGCCCTTGTACTCGCCGACCCGGCCGGTGGCCCGCACCAGCCGGCCGGGCTCGATGCCGGGGATCTTGGTGCGGCCGAAGAACAGCAGCCGGATGCCGCCGGTGGAGTCGAAGACCTGGGCCTCCAGCGACTTGCCGGCCGCGGTGCCCACCTGGACGATCTTGATCTTGCCCTCCACGGTGACCTGCTGCCGCCAGCCGACCGTGCCGATCGCGTCCACGGTCCCGACGCAGGTGCGGTCCCCGGTCACCGCCGGGGCGCCGGCACCGGCCCCGGGGGCCGAACCGTTCGGCGACCCCGCGGGCACCGCCTCGCCGGCCAGCTCGGGGTCCACCAGGGCCGGCTCGGTCGCCGCGCGCCGCTGCCGGTCCTCCAGCCGGTGCTCGACGTCGGCCGGCAGCGTGGTGTCGAACGGGACGATGGTGGCCGCGACGTGCGGGATCCGGGCGATCGCCTCGGCGATCCGGTCGGCCGTCCGGTCGTGCAGGATCCGCTGTGAAAGCCGGTGGAAGGTCCGCCGGGGCAGCAGCAGGGTCACCTCGGCCCGTTCCTGCACCACGGTGTGCAGCGCGGTCTGGGCGGCTGCCCGCACCAGCCGGCGGTCGGCGCACTCGACGAGCTCCAGCGGCACCCGCTCGCCGAGGCCGCGGTCGATCCACTCCTGCTCCAGCTGCCGGGCCACCTCGGCGTCGACCACCACGTGGATCGCCCGGATCTCGGTCGGGCGCAGGCTGCCGGCGTACCGGATCGCGCGGATCACCGCGAGGTCCAGCCGGTCGATCATCACCAGCACCACGTGCCGCGGGTAGTGGCGGGTCAGCGTCGATCCCGATTTGCCCACCGCGGTAACGAGATCGAGCGCGCGGGCCTCGTCCCGGTAGCGGGTGTTCAGCCGCATCAGCACCAGCCAGCCGAGCGGGAAGAGCAGCACCACCAGCCAGGCGCCCTCGGAGAACTTGACCACCGCGAAGATCAGCACGATCAGCATCGAGACCAGGCCGCCGGTGAAGTTCACCGCGAGCTTGTGCCGCCAGCCGGCCTCCCGCTGCCGGGAGTGGTAGCGGGCCATGCCGAAGCCGGCCATCGTGAACCCGGTGAACACCCCGATGGCATAGAACGGGACCAGCTTGTCCACGTGCGCGCCGACCCCGAGCAGCAGCGCCACCGCCAGCACGGTGAGCACGATGATGCCGTTGCTGAAGGCCAATCGGTGCCCGCGCCGGGTCAGCTGCCGGGGCAGGAACGAGTCCTCGGCGATGAAGCTGGCCAGGAACGGGAAGCCGGTGAACGGGGTGTTCGCGCCGGTGATCAGGATCAGCGCGGTCGCGATCTGCACCACCACGAAGCCCAGGTGCCCGTACCAGGCGGTACCGAAGGCCGCCTTGGCCACCTGGCTGATCACGGTCGGGCTGCCGCTGCTGTACGGCGTGGCGTGGGTCTGGAACGCCAGGAACGAGATGCCCAGCACCAGGGTGCCCAGCAGCACAGACATCACCGACAGCGTCCGGCGGGCGTTGTCACCGGCCGGCGGCTTGAACGCGCTGACCCCGTTCGAGATCGCCTCCAGCCCGGTCAGCGACGAACCGCCGTTGGCGAATGCCTTGAGCAGGTAGAAGATCGCGAACGCCGAGAAGATCGAGTGCCCGGTGTTCGAGATCGGGATCATGCCCGGCGCCGGGGCGTAGTGCGGCAGGTCGCCGACGATCTCGCGCAGCACCCCGATCACCACGACCAGGCCGGCCGAGCTGACGAAGAAGTACGTCGGGAAGGCGAACGCCCGGCCGGCCTCGCGCACCCCGCGCAGGTTGCCGTAGGCCAGCAGCAGCACGATGCCGACGGTGAGGTACAGCGGCTTGTCCCCGCCGGCCAGTGCCGGCAGCAGCGAGGTGATCGCGGCCACCCCGGCAGCCGACTGCACCGCCACCGTCACGATGTAGTCGATCAGCAGCGCCACCGAGGCGATCTGGGCGACCTTCGGGCCGAAGTTCTCCCGCGCCACGACGTACGACCCGCCGGCCCGGGTGTAGACCATGACGACCTCGCGGTAGGAGAGCGTCATGAGGACCAGAACGGCCAGCACCACGAAGGTCATCGGCATCAGGATGTGGAAGCCGGTGAGCCCGAAGACGCCGAGCAGGACGATCAGCATCTCTTCGCTGCCGTAGGCCGAGGACGAGATGCAGTCCGAGGACAGCACGCCGAGGGCTGCCTTCTTGGTCAGCTTCTCCTCGTGCAGCTGAGCGGTGACCATCGGCGGCCCCAGCACCCGCCGCTTGATCCGGTAGCTGAGCCGTTCCGGGATGTCGACGTCCGGCTCGGGAGCCCCGGTGACGACGGGTCCCGGGCGGGACTGGACCAGGGTGGACATGTCCGCCAACTCCTCGCGCGTGCCACGGAGCAGGCCTGCTCCGTGGTCCACGCTAGGAGCGATGCACCGCCTGAATAACGGTCCAAGGGCCTGCTCGCAGGTCCCTCATGGCATCCCTCATGACTTCCTCACGGTGGCCGGCCGGGTTGTGCGGTGCACCATCGCCGGCTCAGCTGGCCGCGCGCTGGAACCGGTGCCCGGCGGTCTCCTTGGCGTCCAGGTAGGCCGCGTTGGTCCGCTGCCGGAAGTACCCGGTGGGCACCGCGCCCGCGACCTGGATCCCGCTGCGTTCCAGGCCTGCCACCTTGTCCGGGTTGTTCGTCAGCAGCCGGCAGCTGCGCACCCCGAGGGCGGTGAGCAGCGCCGCGCAGTCGTCGTAGGAGCGCTCGTCCGCGCCGCGGCCCAGCCGCAGGTTCGCGGCGAAGGTGTCCAGGCCCTCGTCCTGCAGCCGGTAGGCGTCGAGCTTGTTGTAGAGCCCGATGCCGCGTCCCTCCTGGCGCATGTAGAGCAGCACGCCGCCGTGCCGGTCCAGCTGGGTGATCGCCTCGCGGTACTGCAGGCCGCAGTCGCAGCGCAGCGAGCCGAGCAGGTCACCGGTCAGGCACTCGCTGTGGATCCGGACCAGCGGCACCGCCGGCAGCGGCCGGAACACGATCGCCACGTGCTCCCGCGGGTCGGCCAGCCCGTCGAAGGTGACGATCTCGGGGGTCCGGTCGGCCAGGTCGATCGGCAGCGGGATGGCGGTGCGGACGGACGCGCTCATCGGGAGACCTCCTCGGTCGCGGCGGGCTTGGCGGATGGGCACTCGGCGAGCAGGTGCGGCACCGGCACCGTGGCGACCTGCTCGATCCGGCCGCCGGCCTGGCGCAGCAGCACCAGGGAGCCATCCCAGCCGACCACCGCGGCCAGGTCCGGCGTGAGCAGGCACGAGGTGGACACGCCCTGGCCCAGCTCGCCGATCCGCTCGCCGGTGCGCAGCGCCCGCTCCGGCGCCGACCAGTCGATCGGCCAGGCGTATAGCCCGAAGTCGTACGAGCCGGCGACCACCACCGGGGCCTCCGGGCTGCCCAGCACGAGCACCGTCTTGATGGACTCGTCGGCGCCGAGCAGCGTCAGCACCGGCCCGGTGACGCCGCCGTCCGGCCCGAGCCGGCCGGCCTTGACGGTGTGGTCCCGGGAGGCGCTGGCCACCACGGTGCCGCTCGCGTCGGTGGCGACCGCGTTCACCAGGTTGCCGTGCTCCCACAGCACCGCCCGCCGGTCCAGGTCGCCGAAGCGCACCGTCCGGTCGGTGGCGGCGGACAGGAAGGCCTCCCCGCTCCCCGCCGCCAGCGACTTGACCGACCCGTCGTGCGCCCCGCTGCGGTGCCGGATCGCCAGCGTCGCCGCGTCGAGCTCCACCAGTTCGCCGTTGTAGGTGCCGGCCACCAGCCGGTCGCCGACCGCGAGCAGCGAGGGGATCGGGGCGCCCAGGTTGATCGAGCTGACCTGCCGCGCGCCCGGCACCACGAGATGGACGTGCCCGTCGTAGGTGCCGGCCCAGGTGCGCTCGTCGCGGACGGCCAGCGACAGGATCGGGCTCCGGGTGACCCGGTCGACCCGGCTCGCGATGAGCGGGCCGCCGGTGGACGCCCCGGCCACGGTCAGCACCGCGCCCGAGTCGGTGCCGACCAGCAGCTCGTCCGAGCCGGCCCGGGCGGCGAGCGCGTTCGCGCCCTCGGTCGGCCCGGCCGGGTCGCAGACCGTCGCCAGCGTCTGCAGGTCGAGCAGGTGCGGGGCGTTCCAGAACGATCCCACCGCGACCAGGCCGCCGGCCGCCGCGACCGCCCGCGGCCAGAACCGCGGATCCGACACCGACTGCAGCTTGTCGCCGTCGGCTGCCGAGACCAGGTGCACGCCGCCGTCGTACGCGCCGACCACCAGCATCCGGTCGTCGTCGGACCAGGCGACGCTGCGTGCCGCCGAGCTGGCGACCTTGGTGCTCAGCCGGGGCTGCAGGTCGGCGTCGAGCACGTCGACGTAGCCGTCGTCGCGGGCGATGGCCAGCAGCTCGCCGCCGTGCGACCAGCGGCAGCCCTCGACGGAGCCGTCGTACTTGCGCTCGGCGGTGCTGCCGGTCCGCGGGTCGGTCACCGCGACCAGGCCGTCCTCGCCGACGGTGGCGACCAGGCCGGCCGGCGAGACGTCCACCATCATGCAGTGCGCGGCGTGCGAGGCGACCAGGCCCTCGAACCGGTCGGCCTGCCACAGGCTGGCCCGGCCGTCCTCGGAGACGCAGACGAACCGCTCGCCGTCCGGCATCCAGGCCACCGAGTTGATGTCGTCGGTGTGCCGGGCCGAGACGCTGAGCAGCCGCGGTTCCGCGGGGTCGGCCAGATCCCAGACGGCCACGGTCTTGTCCGCCGAGGCGGTGGCCAGCACCGCCGGGCGGTAGGGGTTCCAGGCGACCGCGTTCACCAGGCGGCGGTGTGCGAGCCGGGCCAGCCGGCGCGGCCGGTCCGGCTCGCCGACGTCCCAGATCAGCACGCTGCCGTCGTAGGAACCGCTGGCCATCAGCCGGCGGTCTCCGCTGAGATCCACCGAGGTCACCGGCGCGACGTGGGCGGGGGAGCTGATCTGCATGGTGAGTGTTCGCATATCACCAGCGTGCCCGTTTTCGGTGTAAATCAACTGATAAATTCAGGCTGTTCGGCCCTACTCGTCGTCGGTGGCGAACTCCGTGACGCGCAGGTAGTAGCCGTCCGGGTCGGCGATCCGGAAGTCCCGCAGGCCCCACGGCCGGTCGGTCAGCGGCGCGGCCAGCGGGTAGCCCGAGGCGCGGGCCCGATCGTGCAGCGCGTCGAGCCGGTCGGTCTCGAAGACGATCTCCACGCCCGCCCCGCGGTCGTCGCGCAGCCGGCTTCGGGTGAAGCCGGGCCCGTCGTCGTGCTCGGGCAGGTCGTCGATCCGGCCGAGACCGATCGTCACGTCCCCGTGCCTCAGGCTGACGTAGTTGTCGTGCCGTCGAGCCACCTCGAAGCCCAGCGCCCGCTCGTAGAACGCGATCGAGGCGGCGTGGTCGTGTACGAAGAGCTCGAAACGTGCGTGCAGGCGGCTCATCCTTCTCGGACCCCTTTCGGATCGGACGGGTTCGGGCTTGCCGGGGCCGGCCGCGCCCGGGCCGACGCCACGGCGGTGACCAGCGCGAAGCCGAAGGCGGCCAGCGCGACCAGCCGGACGTCCGTCGTCAGGGACGGACGGTCGGTGGCCGAGGCGATCTTCAGCCCGGCCAGCCCGGTGCCGGCCGCCCCGCCGAGCAGGTTGGCCAGCTGGGCGGCTGCCGAGGCCCGGCCCTCGCTACCGGGTCCGGCCCAGTTCAGCACCACCAGCGTCGCGGTGGACGAGGTGATGCCCATGCCGAGCGCCACCAGCGCCCAGCTCACCGCCGCCAGGCCGAACGGCACCCAGGCGGTGGTCATGACGAAGCCGGTCGAGCCGACCCCGGCGGCGAGCGTGACCGCCCCGCCGGCGAGCAGCGGGCGCGGGCTCACCCGCGTGATCAGCCGGGCCTGCAGCCAGGTGCCGGCCGCCCAGAACACGGTGCCGGTGCTCAGGATCAGCCCGGCCGCCGCGACCGAGCTGCCGTGCACGGAGGTCAGCGACAGCGGCAGGAACGCATCGACCGAGAAGTACGCGACCGCCGCGCAGCAGATGAACGCCACCGCGGCCGGCTGGCCGGCCCGCAGCCGGATCGTCCCGGCCGGCAGCGCCGCGCCCAGGGCGGGGACGCCCAGCCCGGCCGCGAGCAGGCCGGCCAGCACCGCCGGCGCGCCGGCGGCGCTGGCCAGCGCGTACAGGCCGAGGGCGACGCCCGCGGCCAGGGCCGCCACCGAGCGATCCACCAGCCGG
>DATJNU010000167.1:0-38404 GCA_035507775.1 Jatrophihabitans sp. | reverse complement strand
GCCCGACCCCGCCCGCCGGCTCGATGGGCGGCTGGTCGTCCGGGCTCGGCCAGTCCGCGGTCAACCGGGCGATGCGCTGGATCGGCCAGCCGTACGCCTGGGCCGGCGGCGGCTACAACGGCCCCACCTACGGGGTGAACTCACCCGGCACCGACGGCTGGAACGACAGCCAGGTCTACGGCTTCGACTGCTCCGGCCTGATGATGTACGCCTGGGCCGGCGAGGGCCTCTACCTGCCGCACTACGCGGCCAGCCAGTACTACGTCGCCGGGTCGTACCACCCGTCGCCGGGCAACTTCATGCCGGGCGACCTGCTCTTCTGGTCCACCGGCGGCGTCTCCGGGATCCATCACGTGGCGATGTACATCGGCAACGGCAACGTGATCCAGGCCCCGAACTCGGGCGACGTGGTCAAGGTGACCCCGTGGGACCAGGTGGACTGGGGCTACTTCGGGGCGACCCGCCCGCTCAGCTGACGGCCACCCGGTCCGGCCGGACGGCGATAGGCTGGGCGAATGGTGCCTGACCGAGACAGCCCGACCGGCCTGGTCGACGCGTACGGCCGGACCGCTGCCGACCTGCGCATCTCGCTGACCGACAAGTGCTCGCTGCGCTGCACCTATTGCATGCCGGCCGCCGGCCTGGACTGGCTACCGAAGAACCAGGTGCTCACCGACGCCGAGATCCTCCGGCTGGCCTCGGTGTTCCTCTCACTCGGCGTCACCACCATCCGGCTGACCGGCGGTGAGCCGCTCGTCCGGCCCGGGGTGGCCGGGCTGATCGGCGAGCTGGCCGGGTTGCGGCCGCGCCCCGAGCTGTCGCTGACCACCAACGCCCTCGCGCTCGCCGACCTGGCCGGCCCGCTGGCCGCCAGCGGGCTGGACCGGGTGAACGTCTCGCTGGACACCCTGGACCGCGCCCGGTTCGCCGCGCTGACCAGGCGGGACCGGCTGCCGGACGTGCTGGCCGGCCTGGCCGCCGCCCAGGACGCCGGGCTGGCGCCGGTGAAGGTGAACGCGGTGCTCACCCCGGAGAACCTCGCCGAGGCGCCGGAGCTGCTGGGCTGGGCGCTGCGGTCCGGCTACCGGATGCGGTTCATCGAGCACATGCCGCTGGATGCCGACCACACCTGGAGCCGGGAGAGCATGGTGACCGCGGCCGACGTGCTGGCGGTGCTCTCGCAGACGTTCACCCTAGGGCCGTCCGGCCGGGACGGGCACGCGCCGGCCGAGGACTTCCAGGTGCTGGACGGCCCGGGCCGGGCCGAGTGGCCGGATCCGGACCCCCGGGTCGGCGTGATCGCCTCGGTCACCCGGCCGTTCTGCCGGGACTGCGACCGGCTGCGGCTGACCGCCGACGGGCAGCTGCGCACCTGCCTGTTCGCCCATGCCGAGACCGACCTGCGTGGCGCGCTGCGCGGCGGTGCGGGCGATGGCGAGCTGGCGGCGATCATCCGCACCGCGGTGGCGGCCAAGCCGGCCGGGCACGGCATCAGCGTCGCCGGGTTCCGGCAGCCCGACCGCCCGATGTCGGCGATCGGCGGCTGAGCCGGCGCCCGTCGCACCGGCCTCTCGCACCGCCCGTCGCGAGGCACAGCGCACAGCTGCGACTTAGCGGCCCTGCGCCACATCGGCGCCCCCGGCTGGGTACGGTTGCGGTACTGCAGAGATCGCTCTCGACGCCCGACCGGCTCACGGTCGAGGACAGGAGACCCATGACCGAGCCCGGCTCCATCCCGACTCCGGCGGCCGATGCCACCGCGCTGGAGCAGGTGCTGTTCGAGGTCAAGCGGGTGATCGTCGGGCAGGAGCGGATGGTGGAACGGATGCTGGTCAGCCTGCTGGCCCGCGGCCACTGCCTGTTGGAGGGCGTGCCCGGCGTGGCCAAGACGCTGGCGGTCGAGACGCTGGCCCGCACCGTCAGCGGCAGCTTCGCCCGGCTGCAGTTCACCCCCGACCTGGTGCCGTCCGACATCGTCGGCACCCGCATCTACCGGCCGGGTTCCGAGCAGTTCGACACCGAGCTGGGCCCGGTGTTCGCCAACTTCGTGCTCGCCGACGAGATCAACCGGGCGCCGGCCAAGGTGCAGTCGGCGCTGCTGGAGGTGATGGCCGAGCGGCAGGTCTCCCTCGGCGGCAACCGGTACCCGCTGCCGAACCCGTTCCTGGTGCTGGCCACCCAGAACCCGATCGAGAGCGAGGGGGTCTACCCGCTGCCCGAGGCGCAGCGGGACCGGTTCCTGATGAAGATCGCCGTCGGCTACCCCACCGCGGCCGAGGAGCGCGAGATCGTCTACCGGATGGGGGTCGAGCCGCCGGTGGCCCAGCCGGTGATCGGCACCGCCGAGCTGATCCGGCTGCAGCAGCGGGCCGGCCGGGTGTTCGTCCACCACGCGGTGGTCGACTACGTCGTGCGGCTGGTCATCGCGACCCGGGAGCCGGCCGAGTTCGGGATGCCCGACGTGGCCTCCTGGGTCTCCTACGGCGCCAGCCCGCGGGCCAGCCTCGGGCTGATCGCGGCCGGCCGGGCACTGGCCCTGCTGCGGGGCCGGGACTACGTGCTGCCGCAGGACATCCTCGACGTCGCCGTCGACGTGCTGCCGCACCGCATGGTGCTCTCCTACGACGCGATCGCCGACGGCATCACCGCAGTGCAGGCGGTCAATCGGGTGCTGCAGACCGTCCCGCTGCCCCAGGTCGCACCCCGGCAGCGGGCGGCCGGCGGTTACCTGGCCCCGGCCGCGAGCGCGCCGCCGCAGGCCGCCACCGCGCAGCAGGGGATGGCCC
This sequence comes from Jatrophihabitans sp., assembly GCA_035507775.1. Lineage (GTDB taxonomy): Bacteria > Actinomycetota > Actinomycetes > Mycobacteriales > Jatrophihabitantaceae > Jatrophihabitans_A. The sequence continues at coordinate 35,618 of DATJNU010000167.1, read as the reverse complement.
CGCCGAACGGCTACGGCGCGCCGCTGCAGGCCCCGTCCGGGCTGCCGCCGCAGCAGGGCCGGCCCGGGAACTGGGGCCCGCCGGCGTGACCCAGCCGGACGTCCCGCACGCCGCCACGGCCGGCGGGCAGGCGCCCGCGCGGCTCGGCGGCACGGCCGCCCCGGCCGAGGTCGAGGCGGTGCTGCGCCGGCTGGAGTACACCGTGCGGAACAAGCTGGACGGGCTGCTGCTCGGCAGCTACCTGGGCCTGGTGCCCGGCCCGGGCAGCGATCCCGGCGAGTCCCGGCAGTACTACCCGGGCGACGACGTCCGCCGGATGGACTGGCCGGTGACCGCGCGGACGACCACCCCGCACGTCCGGCAGACGGTCGCCGACCGGGAGCTGGAGACCTGGCTGGTGGTCGACCTGTCGCCGAGCCTGGACTTCGGCACGGTGCGCACCGAGAAGCGGGACCTGGTGCTCGCGGCCGCCACCGCGGTCAGCCACCTGACCGCCAAGGCCGGCAACCGGATCGGTGCGGTCATCACCAACGGCGAGCGGACCGTCCGGGTGCCCGCGGTCGGGGGCACCAACCACGCCCGTTACCTGATGCGCCGCATCGCCGCCACCGAACGGGCCGGCAGCGGCCGCGGCAACGACCTGGCCCGCACCCTGGAACTGCTGCGCCGGCCGCCCCGCCGGCGCGGGATGGTCGTGGTGATCAGCGACTTCATCGGCGACGCGTCCTGGGAGCGCCCGCTGCGCGGCCTCGGTGACCGGCACGAGCTGCTGGGCATCGAGATCCTCGACCCCCGGGAGCTGGACCTGCCGGCGGCCGGGCTGGTCACTTTCGTGGACCCGGAGTCCGGCGAGCAGCTGGAGGTGCAGACCTCGGACCGGGGCCTGCGCGAACGGTACGCCGGCGTCGCCCGCCAGCAGCGGGTCGAGATCGCCTCGATGCTGCGGCGCGCCGGTGCGGACCACCTGCGGCTGCGCACCGACTCGGACTGGCTGGCCGACCTCGTCCGGTTCGTCGTCACCCGGCGGCGCGGGGTCGCGGTGCGGCCGCCGTCCCGGGCCGGGATGATCGGGGTGCACTGATGCAGTTCCGCTCGCCGTACTGGCTGTTCCTGCTCCTGGCGGTGCTGGCGGTCGGGCTGGCCTACCTGCTGGTGGCGCTGCGCCGGCGCCGGTTCACCGCCCGGTTCACCAACACCGCGCTGCTGGCCAGCGTGGTGCCGCGCCGGCCGGGCTGGCGGCGGCACCTCACCTTCGCCGCGCTGCTGCTGGCGGTCACCGTGCTCACCCTCGGCGTGGCCGGCCCGACCGCCAGCGTGCGCGTCCCGCAGGAACGGGCCACCGTGATGCTGGCCATCGACGTGTCGCTGTCGATGGAGGCCACCGACGTGCTGCCGAGCCGGCTCAAGGCCGCGCAGGCCGCCGCGGAGGAGTTCGCCGACCTGCTGCCGAAGCGGATCAACCTGGGCCTGGTGAAGTTCGGCCGGGCCGGCAACGTGCTGGTGCCGCCGACCCAGGACCGGGACGCGGTCAAGCGCGCGATCGCTGCGCTGCAGCTGGAGCAGTACACCGCGATCGGGGAGGGCGTCTACGCCTGTCTGGACGCGCTGAACACCTTCAGCCAGACCTCGACCACGCCGGGTGAGAAGCCGGCGCCGGCCCGGATCGTGCTGCTCTCCGACGGTTTCAACACCGTCGGCCGCAAGGTCGCCGACGCGGCCGCGGCCGCCAAGAAGGCCGACACCCCGGTCTCCACCATCGCCTTCGGCACCGACAGCGGGACGGTGAACCTGGACGGCACCGTCCAGCAGGTGCCCTCGGACAAGGTGACGCTGCGCGGGCTGGCCGAGGCGACCGGCGGCTCGTTCCACACCGCGACCTCGCAGGCCGAGTTGCGCAGCGTCTACAAGGACATCGGCTCGCAGATCGGCTACACCCGCGCCCAGCGCGACATCAGCTGGCGGTTCATGTTCGCCGGGCTGGTGCTGGCACTCGTGGCCGGCGGCCTCTCGCTGCTCTGGTCGGGCCGGCTGGCCTGAGCGGCACTGCCGGTCCGCTTCGCCGCCGTCCGGCGGCAGGATCGGCTGCTCGGGACCGGGCTCAGCCGTTCGGCAGCAGGATCAGCTTGCCGGTGCTCTGCCGCGACCGCAGCGCCCGGTGCGCGTCGGCGACCCGGTCGAGGGGGTAGCCCGGTCCGAGGACCGGGCTCAGCTTGCCGGCCAGGATCAGCTCGAACAGGTCGGTGACCGCCTCGGCGAGCATCGCCTCGCCGGCGTGGGCCAACCAGAAGCCGATCACCGCGGTGCTGTGCGCCATCAGGGCGGCGGGCTGCACCGCGGTCGGCGGGATCCGGCCCGCCATGCCGTAGCACACCAGTCGGCCGAACGGCGCCAGCGCGGCCAGGCTCTGGTCGAACACCGCGCCGCCGGTCATCTCCAGCACCACGTCGACCCGGCGCCCGTCGTTCGCCGCCCGCAGGGCCTGGGCCAGCTCCGGCTCGGTGGAGTCGACCGCGGCGTCCGCACCGAGCGAGAGCGCCAGCTCGCGCTTGGCCGGCGTGGACGCGGTGGCGATCACCCGCCCGGCACCCCACAGCGCGGCCAGCTGCACCGCCAGCGTGCCGACCCCGCCGGCCGCGGCGTGCACCACCACCGTCTCGCCCGGCCGCAGGTGCGCGCTGGTGCGCAGCAGGTGCCAGGCGCTGGCGCCCTGCACCAGGCAGCTGAGCGCCTGGCCGTCGGAGATGCCGTCCGGCACGCCGATCAGCCGGGCCGGGTTCACCGCCACGCGCTGGGCGTACCCGCCGCTGGCGGCCATGCCCAGCGCCCGGCCGCCGGGCAGGTCGAGGATCACCTCGCCGCCGGGGATCAGCGGCAGGGCCTGTCGGGACAGGTAGGAGTCCTCGACCGCGTGCGTGTCGGCGTAGTTGACGCCGGCCGCGCGCACGTCAGCGACCACCTCGTCCGGGCCCGGCACCGGCTCGGGCACCTCCACCACCTGGAGCACCTCGGGGCCGCCGAAGGATTCGATCCGCACCGCACGCATGGTTGACGACACTACCGATCCGGCGTGTCCGACCTGCTCCGCCGGCTCGCCGGGCCGATCCGCTAGCGTGGCGCGGGTGAGTCGAACTGTGCTGGTGACCGGCGGCAATCGGGGAATCGGACTGGCCATCGCGCAGGCCTTCGCGGCCGCGGGCGACCGGGTGGCCGTCACGCATCGGGGGAGCGGGGCGCCCGACGGGTTCCTCGGCGTCCGATGCGACGTCACCGACGAGCAGTCGGTGGACGCGGCCTTCGGCGAGGTCGAGGCCGCGCTCGGCAAGGTCGAGGTGCTGGTCTCCAACGCCGGTGTCACCGACGACACGCTGCTGCTGCGGATGTCGGAGGAGTCGTTCACCTCGGTACTGGACGCGAACCTGACCGGCGCCTTCCGGGTGGCCAAGCGCGCCGCGCCGGGCATGGTCCGGGGCCGGTTCGGCCGGCTGATCTTCATCTCCTCGGTGGTGTCGCTGGCCGGTGCGGCCGGCCAGGCCAATTACGCGGCTAGCAAGGCGGGCCTGATCGGCTTCGCCCGGTCGCTGGCCCGCGAGCTGGGCGGCCGCAACATCACCGCGAACGTGATCGCCCCCGGTTTCATCGAGACCGACATGACCGCGGCGATGACCGAGGAGCGGCGGGCCGAGGTGCTGGCCGGCATCCCGGCCAAGCGGTACGGCAGCGTGCAGGAGGTCGCGGACGTGGTGCGCTTCGTCGGCTCGGACGCGGCCGGCTACCTCAACGGGGCGCTGCTGCCGGTCGACGGCGGCCTCGCGATGGGCATCTGAGCGGACTACCAGATCGGTCACGGGCTCGGACGGCGAGCCAGGACCATCTGAGAACATCCTTCTACGGAAAGGGAAATCACAGATGGGACTGCTGGACGGCAAGCGGCTGCTGATCACCGGGGTGATCACCGACTCCTCGATCGCGTTCGCGGTCGCCCGCGAGGCGCAGCTGCAGGGCGCCGAGGTGGTGCTGACCGGCTACGGGCGGATGTCGCTGGTGGAGCGGGTGGCTCGCCGGCTGCCGAGGCCCGCGCCGCTGGTGCAGCTGGACGTCACCTCCTCCGAGGACCTCGACGCGCTGGCCGGCCGGGTGGGCGAGCACGTCGACGGCCTGGACGGCGTGCTGCACTCGATCGGGTTCGCGCCGGCCTCCTGCCTCGGCGAGAACTTCCTCGACACCCCGTTCGCCGACCTCTCGACCGCCGTCGAGGTCTCGGCGTTCAGCCTGAAGTCGCTGGCGGTCGCCACGCTGCCGCTGTTCGGCGAGGCCGGCGGCTCGATCGTCGGGCTCGACTTCGACGCCCGGCTGGCCTGGCCCGGCTACAACTGGATGGGCGTGGCGAAGGCCGCGCTGGAATCCACCGGTCGCTACCTGGCCCGCGAGCTCGGCCCGCGCAAGATCCGGGTCAACATGGTGGCGGCCGGCCCGGTGCGCACGATGGCCGCCAAGAGCATCCCCGGCTTTCACGTCTTCGAGGAGATCTGGAGCGACCGGGCGCCGCTCGGCTGGGACATCGAGGATCCGACGCCGATCGCGCGCAGCTGCGTGGGGCTGCTCTCCGACTGGTTCCCGGTCACCACCGGCGAGCTGATCCACGTCGACGGCGGCTTCCACGCGATGGGTGTCTGATTGTCCGGCCCCGCCTACGACGCGTTCCTGCTGCTCTCCTTCGGCGGGCCGCAGGGCCCGGACGAGGTGCTGCCGTTCCTGCGCAACGTCACCGCCGGCCGGGGCATCCCGGACGAACGGCTGGCCGCGGTGGCCGAGCACTACCAGCACTTCGGCGGCGTCTCGCCGATCACCGCGCAGAATGAGGCGCTGCTGGCCGCGCTGGGTGCCGAGTTCGACCTGCGTGGCATCGGGCTGCCGCGGTACTTCGGCAACCGCAACTGGCACCCGTTCGTCGCCGACACCGCCCGCCGGATCGAGGCGGACGGGCACCGCGAGGTGCTGGTGCTGGCCACCAGCGCCACCGGCTCGTACTCGGGCTGCCGGCAGTACCGCGAGGACCTGGCCCGGGCCGCCGAGGCGGCGCCGGCGGTGCGGTTCACCAAGCTGCGGCACTACTTCGATCACCCCGGTTTCCTCGAGGCGAACGCTGACGCGGTCCGGGCCGCGCTGGCCACGCTCGGCGACGGCGACGCGCGGTTGGTGTTCACCGCGCATTCGGTGCCGGTCGGCATGAACGACACCGCAGGCCCGGCCGGCGGGCTGTACCTGGCCCAGCACCGCGAGACCGCCCGGCTGGTGGCCGAGGCGGTGCGCGGCCCCGGCGCGGAGTTCGACCTGGTCTGGCAGTCGCGGTCCGGGCCGCCGCAGGTGCCGTGGCTGGAGCCGGACGTCAACGACCACCTGCGCGCGCTGGCCGAGGCCGGCACCGGCGCGGTGGTGGTGGCGCCCACCGGCTTCGTCTCCGACCATCTCGAGGTGCTGTGGGACCTCGACAACGAGGCGGCCGCCACCGCGGCCGAGCTGGGGCTGGGCTTCGCCCGGGCGGCCACCGCGGGCACCCACCCGGCGTTCGTGGCCGGGCTGGCCGACCTGGTGGCCGAGCAGCTCACCGGCGCGGAGCAGAAGTCGCTGTCGCCGCTGGGGATCTGCGGCTGGCAGTGCCCGGCGACCTGCTGCCCGGCACCGGCGCGCCAGCCGCGGTGACCCGGCGCCGGCCTCGGTGAACCCCGCGCCGGCACCTGCTGAGCCGGTCCGAGCCGCGCCCGGCTCAGCGGTCGCGCGCCACCACCTCGGCCGGCGCGTTGTAGCCGGCCAGCAGCGCCCGCCGGACGGCCGTGCGCAGCGGCGCCAGCGCCTCGGCCCGTTCGGCGGTCGCTGCCGCGGTGAGCTCGCCCGTGCCGTCCCGGTCCACCACCGCGAAGACGGCGGTCAGCCGTTCGGCCTGCGCGATCAGCCGCACCGCGCGCGGTGGGTGGCTGGCCGGCAGGTGCAGCCGCTCGCCGGCCCGGCGGGCGTCCGACAGCGCCGGCGCGATGTCGGACAGCCAGCTGGTGGTGCCGCGCCGGGCGAGGTCGCCGGCGGTCTCCCGGATCGCCTCGGCCAGGTCGTGCTCGGCGTCGGCGAGCGAGACCGGATCCGGCGGTTGGTCGGCCGCCGGCCCGCGGTGCCAGACGTACTCCGGCCCGGCGCTGCTCGGCGTCTCCGGGCCAGCGAGCACGGTGACCCCGAAGCCCAGGCCGTAGACGGCCTGCCCGGCCTGCAGCGCGGCGGTCCGCAGCTCGGCCGGTCCGGCCAGGCCGCGGACGTCCCCGGGCACCGGCAGCACCAGCCTCAGCGCCTGGGTGCCGGAGCGCCGCCAGTCGGTCAGCGCGGTGCCGGCCGGGTGCACCCCGCTGCCGTCGTAGCCGGGGCCGGACAGGTGCCGGCCGCGGCCGGCGACCGCGTCCAGCACCTGGTCGAAGGCGACGGAGCCGGCCAGCCAGGCCGAACCCCAGGCGGCCAGCCGGGCGCAGCGACGATGATCGGACACAGGGATCCACGGTACCGACCTTCCCGGGCGCGGCTACCCGGTGCCGGCCGCCGGAGTCTCTACGGTGGTCGGGTGTATTCGGATGACGTCCTCGCCCAGCCCGTCCGCCGGCGCCGCACGGTGCGCGAACTCCCGGCCGAACCGGACCTGGTCGTCGAGACGGCGGACGGGAAGTTCTGCGGGGCGGTGGTCCGCCTCGGCCGGGCGGTGATCGCCGGCGAGCAGCGCGACACCGTGACCCTGGCCGACCGGCACGACCGGGAGCGGGTGTTCCCGCTGCTGCCGGCCAGCTTCCGCTACGAGGGCGAGCTGGTCACCCTGGTGCGGCCGGCCGCCGCACCGCGCCAGCCTGCCAAGCCGGGCCGGACGGCCTCGGGCTCGGTCGCGGTCGCCGGGGTGCGGGCCCAGGTCGCCAAGGCCAGCCGGATCTGGGTGGAGGGCGTGCACGACGCCGCCCTGCTGGAACGGATCTGGGGCGAGGACCTGCGCATCGAGGGCATCGTGGTCGAGCCGCTCGGTGGCATCGACCTGCTCGCCGAGGCGGTGGCCGAGTTCGGCCCCGGCCGGGAGCGCCGGCTCGGGGTGCTGGTCGACCACCTGGTGGCCGGCTCCAAGGAGTCCCGGATCGCCGCGGGCGTCCGCTCGCCGTACGTGCTGATCAACGGTCACCCGTACGTCGACATCTGGCAGGCGGTGAAGCCGGTCGCGCTCGGCATCGAGCGGTGGCCGGTGGTGCCGCGCGGCATCGAGTGGAAGCAGGGCATCGCCGACGCGCTCGGGGTCGCCGACCCTCGGGAGATGTGGCGGCGGGTGCTGGCCTCGGTGAACAGCTACGCCGACGTCGAGGTGCCGCTGCTGCGCTCGGTGGAGGAGCTGATCGACTTCGTGACGGTGCCGCCGGCCTGACCGGGCCCGGCGGCACCGTCCCGTCCCGTCAGAACGGGGTGGCGTTCCAGGGCGCGCGCTCGGTGACGAGCATCGCCTGCAGCCGGCGTGCGGCGCCCGGCGTCTCCTCGTCGAGCAGCCCGGCCTGCTGCTGCGCGCGCACCGGGTAGCCGCCGAGGTAGCTGCCGGCCAGCGCCCGCTGCGAGAGCGTGAGGTCGGCACTCAAGTTGGTGGGCGTGCACTCGGCGTGCTCCGGGCCGCCGTCCAGCACGAAGCGGCCGGCCGCGAACCCGCCGTCCTCGTCGACCACGTCGAGCACCAGCCGGTCGGTGGTGGCGTACCGGCGGGCGCACAGGGTGGCCGGCAGGTCGAGGATGCGCAGCCAGTCGTTGTCCCCGGACCAGGTACGCCGGGCGTCCCGGCCGTCGGAGAGCAGCCATTCCAGCGGCAGGTCGACCGGGTAGGCCTCCAGCGTCAGGGAGCGCACCAGGTCGATGTGCACCAGGTAGTTCCACAGTGCCCGTTCGGCGTCCGGGGTGACCGCGAGGATCTCGTCGATCCGGGCCTGGACGTGATGGACCGGGTCGTGGTACCAGTCGCCGTCCTGGCCGGTCCACATCGCGTACCCGTCGACCTCGCCGCTCGCCGAGCGCGCCACGACGCACACCGGCTCGCGCAGGCTGGCCGGGTTGTGCAGCCGCAGCGTCCGCTTCCACATCGCCGGTGGCCGGCGGATCTGGCCGGGTGCCTGCCGGCTGAGCCGGTCCAGCACCGACCGGGCCGGGTCGAGCAGCTCGGACGGGTCGACCTGCACCACCTCGACCGGCTGGGCCGGCGGCCGGACGGTGAGGGAGGGGTTCCCGGTGCGGATGGTGTAGTCGGCGGCCGGCGCGGCCGGCCAGTACCCGAACCGGCCGTAGATGCCCCACTCGGCCGCGCGCAGCAGGCTGACCGCCTCGCCGCGCTCCTTGGCCGCGGTGAGCGAGGCGGTCAGCATCCGTCGCAGCAGGCCCTGGCGCCGGTGGGTGGCCGCGACGCCGACCTGGGTGAGCGCGTCGGTCGGGATCGGCGCCGCCGACCCGGGACCGGTCGGCACGCCCAGGTCGGTGTCGAAGGTGCGCAGCGTGCCGACGCACCGCCCGCCGTCGTAGGCCCCCCAGATGCGCTCCGGATCCCACACCTCGCGCCAGTAGTCGAGCTGGCTGTCGGAGATGTTGCCCGGATCGGCCTGCAGCGACGTGCGCATCGTCTTCAGCCAGGGAACCATCTCCTCGGACGGCACCGTATGGATCTCGGGAGCGGTACGGATCTCAGGAGTCACAGCAGCACCATCCCACAACCGGCAACCGGGTTTCCGCTGCGGTCGCGGCACATTGCGACGCGAACGCGGCACCTTGCGAAACGGTGTCGAGCTTGTCTCGGTTTGCCGTTGAATGTCCAGCGGCCCGGATCGGTCTCCGCATCCTGGCACCATGCCTGCCATTCATCGACCAGTGGCAGGGGGTCTGCTGGCCATCGGCTCCCTGGTGCTCGCCGGCTGCGCTCGCCCTGGTGCCCCAGGCCACGGACGTCGATCTCGCGGTGCGGCGATCCGGTCAGGCCGGCTCGATGGTGCGGATCCGGCTGAGCACGTTGGTGCCCGGCTCGTGAGAGCCGCGCGGGTCAGATCCAGGACACCCGGCCGTGCAGGGCGGCGTAGCCGACGAAGCTGACGATGTCGAGGACGCTGTGCGCGATCACCAGCGGCAGCACCCGGCGGGTGCGGGTGAACCACCAGCCGAAGATCGCCCCCATCACCAGATTGCCGACGAAGCCGCCGATGCCCTGGTAGGTGTGGTACGAGCCCCGGATCACCGCGCTGACCCCGATCGCCGTCCACGGTCGCCAGCGCAGCTGGCGGAACCTGGTCAGCAGGAAGCCGATCATGACGATCTCTTCGACGATGGCGTTCTGCAGCGCGCTGAGCACCAGCACCGGGTAGCGGTACCAGACGTCGGCGAGGTCCGAGGCGTCCAACTGGGCATTGATGCCCAGCCTGCGGGCGAGGTAGATCAGTGTGAGTCCCGGAATGCCGATCAGCGCGGCGAAGCCGAGGCCCTGCAGCAGCTCCCGCCGGGGCCGGAACCGGTCCACCCCGATGCCGAAGCCGGGCAGTGCCGGGGACTGCCAGAGCAGGTAGAGGGCCAGGAACGCCGGCACCACGCCGTTCAGGATGCCGAGCAGCTGGTAGGAGAGGTCGACCCACTCGCGCGGGCTGGTCGAGGGGTTGAGGGTGGCCGTGGCGTGCCGGAAGCCGCCGCGGGTCTGGATGTCGAGGAAGTTGATCCAGGAGCTGATCGCCGAGATGCCCAGCGACACCCCGAGCACGAGCAGCACCTCGATGCCGGGACGCTGCCGGCCGGCCCGCTGGGCTTCAGCGGCGGCCTCGGTGGCGGGGACGGCGGGCGAGCTGGTCACTCACCCATTCTGGCGGTACCGCAGCCCGACGGTCGCGCACTCGAGGCATACCTCCTCGCGGATCAGGCCAGTTCTCATCAATTGCCCGAAGATCACACAGCCCAGGCACAGGCCGAGCCCGGATTCCAGCCCGGCGGCCACCACGATGGCGGCGAGCAGCAGCTGGCTTGCGCCCACCGCTCCGGCCAGGAGGCAGATCGCGGCGAGGCTGGTGACGGTCGCGCCGATCAGCTGGGCGAACCGCTTCGGCGGGCCGGCCACCAGCCGGGGCTCACCGAGCCGGGGCGCGATCACCCGGGTCGCAAGCTGTCCGAGCGGGCTGAACCGGGGCCCGGCCGCCACCCGCAGCCAGAAGCCGGCCGCGAGCACCAGGGTCAGCCAGCGCACTCCGGGCAGCAGGGCCAGCAGGCTGAGCACGACGACACCGGCCGCGACGGTGCGGGCTGCCTTCTCGTTGACCGGGTTGGGGAACGTGAACACACCGGGCACGGGCGCGAACCTCGTTTCGAACGGGGGAGGGTCCGGACACCGGTGCCAACGCCGCCCGCGCGGCACCGGATTCCCACGGTAGGCGAACGCGCCGGGATCCCGCTCGGCCGACGGGATGCCGTCAGTGGCCGCGGGCGATCCAGCCGGCCAGGTGCGGAGCCTCGGCACCGATGCTGGTGGACTCGCCGTGGCCGGTGTGCACGACGGTCGCCGGCGGCAGGGTCAGCAGCCGGTCCCGGATCGAGTCGACGATCGTGCCGAAGTCCGAGAACGACCGGCCGGTCGCGCCGGGGCCGCCGGCGAAGAGCGTGTCGCCGGTGAAGACCGTGCCCAGCGCCGGCACGTACAGGCTGACCGCGCCGGGGGAGTGGCCGGGTGTGTGCAGCACCTGAAGCTCGACGTCGCCGATCGTCAGCGTTTCACCCGACGACAACGGAGTGAACTCGAACGACGGGTACGTCTGCCGCCACAGCACCTCGTCCGCCGGATGCAGCAGCACCGGTGCCCGGTAGCCCTCCGCGAGCTCGCGCGCGGCGGTGATGTGGTCGTCGTGCGCGTGCGTGCAGACGATGGCCCGCAGCGCCCGGTCGCCGATCAGCTCCCGGATCGGGCCGGCGGCATGCGGGGCATCGACCAGCACGCACTGCTCGTCGTCGCCGAGCAGCCAGACGTTGTTCTCCACCTGCCAGCTGCCGCCATCGAGGGAGAACGTGCCGGCAGTGACGGTGTGTTCGATGCGGACCGCCATCTACAGCACGACCACCGAGCGCAGCACGTCACCGGCGTGCATCTTCTCGAACGCCGCCTCGATGTCGCCGATGCCGATCGTCTCGGTCACGAACCTGTCCAGGGGCAGCCGGCCCTGCAGGTAGAGGTCGATCAGCATCGGGAAGTCCCGGGACGGCAGGCAGTCGCCGTACCAGGACGACTTCAGCGCGCCGCCGCGGCCGAAGACGTCCAGCAGTGGCAGCTCCAGGCGGTGCTCCGGCCGCGGAACCCCGACCAGCACCACGGTGCCGGCCAGGTCGCGGGCGTAGAAGGCCTGCCGGTAGGTCTCGGGCAACCCGACCGCGTCGATCACCACGTCGGCGCCGAAGCCGCCGGTGGCCTGCTGGATCGCCTCGACCGCGTCGGTGGCGGCGGAGTTCACCAGCTCGTGGGCGCCGAACTCCCGCGCGGCGGCGAGCTTGCGGTCGTCGACGTCCACCGCGACGATCGTGGCCGCGCCGGCCAGCCGGGCGCCGGCCACCGCGGCCATGCCGACCCCGCCGCAGCCGATCACGGCCACGGAGTCGCCGCGGCCGACCGCGCCGGTGTTGAGGGCCGCGCCGATGCCGGCCATCACGCCGCAGCCCAGCAGCCCGGCCACCGTGGCCGGGGCCTGCGGATCGACCTTGGTGCACTGGCCGGCCGCGACCAGCGTCTTGTCGGCGAACGCGCCGATGCCCAGCGCCGGGCTCAGCTCGGTGCCGTCGGCCAGCGTCATCCGCTGGGTGGCGTTGTGGGTGTTGAAGCAGTACCACGGCCGGCCCCGCAGGCAGGCCCGGCACTGGCCGCAGACCGCGCGCCAGTTCAGGATCACGAAGTCGCCCGGGGCCACCTCGGTGACGCCATCGCCGACCCGCTCCACCACGCCGGCCGCCTCGTGGCCGAGCAGGAACGGGAACTCGTCGTTGATGCCGCCCTCGCGGTAGTGCAGGTCGGTGTGGCACACCCCGCAGGCCTGGATCCTGACCACGGCCTCGCCGGGCCCGGGGTCCGGGATGGTGATGTCGACCAGCTCGACCGGCGCCCCGACGCCGCGGGCGATGACGCCGCGTACCTGCTCGGCCATCGGCTCAGCGCTCGTCGGTGCCGACGTACTTGCGCTCGCCGGGGCCGGTGTAGAGCTGCCGCGGCCGGCCGATCTTGGTCTCCGGGTCGTTGGTCATCTCATACCACTGGGCGATCCAGCCCGGCAGCCGGCCGATCGCGAACAGCACCGTGAACATCTTGGCCGGGAAGCCCATCGCCCGGTAGAGCAGGCCGGTGTAGAAGTCGACGTTCGGGTAGAGCTTGCGGCTGACGAAGTAGTCGTCGGACAGCGCGTAGCCCTCGAGCTCCATCGCGATGTCGAGCAGGTCGTCCCGCTTGCCCATCGCCGAGAGCACCTGGTCGGCGGTCTTCTTGATGATCGCCGCGCGCGGGTCGTAGTTCTTGTAGACCCGGTGCCCGAAGCCCATCAGCCGGACGCCGTCCTGCTTGTTCTTCACCTTCTCCACGAACGACTTCACGTCGCCGTCGCCGGCCCGGATCGCCTCGAGCATCTCGAGCACTTCCTGGTTCGCGCCGCCGTGCCGCGGCCCGGACAGCGCGTGGATGCCGGCCGAGACCGAGGCGAACAGGTTCGCCTGGGCCGAGCCGACCAGCCGGACGGTGGAGGTGGAGCAGTTCTGCTCGTGGTCGGCGTGCAGGATGAACAGCTGGTCGAGCGCGCGGACCACGACCGGGTCGAGCTCGTACGGCTCGGCCGGGAAGCCGAACGTCATCCGCAGGAAGTTCTCCACCAGGCCCAGCGAGTTGTCCGGGTAGAGGTAGGGCTGGCCGACCGACTTCTTGTAGGCGTAGGCCGCGATGGTCGGCAGCTTGGCCAGCAGCCGGACGGTGGACAGCTCCGCGTCCGCCTCGATGTTGGGGTTCAGCGCGTCCTGGTAGAAGGTCGACAGCGCCGATACCGCCGACGACAGCACCGGCATCGGGTGCGCGTCGCGCGGGAAGGCGTCGAAGAGGCCCTTGAGCTCCTCGTGCAGCAGCGTGTGTCGGCGGATCTGCTCGGTGAAGGCGGCCAGCTGGTCGGTGGTCGGCAGCTCGCCGTAGATCAGCAGGTAGCTGACCTCGATGAAGGTCGAGTGCTCGGCGAGCTGCTCGATCGGGTAGCCCCGGTACCGCAGGATTCCGGCGTCGCCGTCGATGTAGGTGATCGCGGACCGGCAGTTGGCGGTATTCGCGAAGCCGGGGTCGAAGGTGACCACGTTCGACTTCGCCAGCAACTTGCCGATGTCCGCGCCGGGGGCACCCTCGGTGGGGTGGATGACCTTGAGGTTCTGGGCGTCGCCGGTCGGCGGCTGGAACACGGCGACATCTGCGCCCGTGGCGGTCTCGGTCATGATCCATCGCTCCTTTGCGAACTTGTGTCGGCTCAACAGTACGTCGCACGGGGCGGGGCAATTCGCGTCCGCTCAATAGGATGTGTCTTATGGCACTGGTGCGCACCGCCCGTCACCTCGACGCCCCGGTCGACCTGGTTTGGGCGCTGGTGACCGACTGGCCCGCCCACAGCCGCTGGATCCCGTTCACCGAGGTGGCCGTCGACGCCGACAGCCCCGTCCGCTCGGGGCTCGGCACCCGGTTCACCGGCCGCACCGCACTCGGCCCGGTCGGCTTCGACGACCCGATGACCGTGACCGAGTGGCAGCCGCCGGACGGCGGCACCCCCGGCCGGTGCCGGGTGGTCAAGCGCGGCAGGTGGCTCACCGGGTGGGCCGAGATCGAGGTCCGGCCGGAACCGGGCGGCTGCCGGCTGAGCTGGGTGGAGGACGTCCGGACCCGGTGGACGCCGCGGTGGGCCGACCCGGTCGCGGCCGCCGCGGGTGACCGGCTGTTCGCGCTGACCCTGCGCCGGATCGCGGCCGAGCTCGCCGGCCGGGGTTAGCGCGGTTGCGCTTTCGGTGATTGGGTGAATGGACTGGCGCGGCCGAGAGGGTGGGGGACGAGCATGGGTGAGTACGGCGACGACGTGTACGCCGCGGGGGTAGAGGATGCCGAGGACCTGGATCCGGCCGAGAACCTGACCGGCGACGGCACCCGGGAGAGCCTGGACGAGCCGGAGGAGACCCGCTGGGATCCGCCGGACCACGAGCCGGCCCCGGCCCGGCGCGGCATGACCCTGGCCGAGCAGCAGCGGGGCGAGTCCCTGGACCAGCGGCTGTCGGAGGAGGAGCCGGACGTCGGCGCCGAGAACAGCCGGCCCGCCGACCCGGACCGGGCCGGCCGGCTGGTGGCGCCGGACGAGGGCGCCCACCCCGACGAGGAGTCGGACGCGGTGGCCACGGACGTCGGCCGGGCCGGCTACGCCGCCAGCTCGGAGGAGGCGGCGATGCACATCGTCGACGAGGACGAGCTGAACGAGCAGGACACGAACGAGGAGGACACCGGCGACGGGTTCTGAGCGGCCTCTGCCGCGGTGGTTCTGAGCGGCCTCTGCCGCGGTGCATTCGCGCGGCCGGTCAGCGGACGAGGGTGTCCACCAGGTGGGCCAGCTCGACCGCCGGATCGTCGGTGAGGCCGCCGTGCACCGGGCCGGGCTGGATCGTGGTGCTGCGGGGGGCGGCCAGCCAGCCGAACCGCTGGCCGAGCCCGGCCGGCCCGCTGGGGCCGGTGCCGGCACAGACCCCGGCCATCGCGGCCAGCGCCGACCGCACCGAGGCCAGGTCGAGGTCCGGCGCGAAGGCGAGCAGCCGGGGTTCGACCAGCTGGCTGGCACAGGACAGGTAGCCGGCGGCCTGGCAGTACAGCACGACGCCGACGTTGACGAACTCCTCCCGGTCCACCCGGGGAACGCAGCGCAGCACCACGTACTGGAACGGCAGCCGCGCCATCAGCCCGACCCACCCGGCACCCAGCCGGACCGGTCGGCGAGCCGGGCGAGCAGGTAGTCCCGGTAGCCGGCGCGGACCGCGGCCGGGTCGGGGTAGCGCTCGACCGGCTCCAGCCACTCGTCCGGCACCGCCCGCAGGATCTCCGTCAGCACGTCCGCGTCGAGCCGGCCGGCCAGCTCGGCATCGGCCGCCTGGGCCCGGTGGGTGTGCGCGGCGAAGACGTGGTCGGCGGTGTCGTAGGGCTGGCGGGCGAACCGCTCCGGGCTCGCGGCGGCGCCGGCCCAGCTGTGGTGGAAGTACAGCGCGGCACCGTGGTCGATCAGCCACAGCTGGCGGTGCCAGAGCAGCAGGTTGGGGTTGCGCCAGCTCCGGTCCACATTGGCGGTCAGCGCGTCGAGCCACAGGACGGTGGCCGCCTCCTCCGGCCCGACCGGAAAAGCCGGATCCCAGCCGAACGAGCCGGGCAGGAAGTCGACGGCCAGGTTGAGCCCGACACTGGCGGTGAGCAGGTCCTGCACCTCCTCGTCGGCCTCGTACCGGCCGATCGCCGCGTCGAGCTGCAGCGCGCGCAGCTCGGGCACCCGCAGGCCGAGCCGGCGGGCCAGGCCGGCGAGGATCACCTCGGCCACCAGCACCTTCAGGCCCTGGCCGGCGCCACGGAACTTGGCCACGTAGATGCCGTAGTCCGACGCCTCGACCAGCCCGGGCAGCGAGCCGCCCTCCCGCAGCGGCGCTACGTAGCGGGTCGCCTGGATCTCGTCGATCACGTGCGGTCGACCGCGGCTTCGATCTCGGCCCGCTCCTGGTCGTGCTGCTCGTGCCGCTCCTCGACCCGGCGCCTGATCCGGCCCAGGCCCGGCAGCGAGCCGAGGATCTCGGTGAACTCCTTGGTGGTGTCGACCAGTTCCCGCACATCGGGCGCCAGGCTGGTCATGGTCGACAGGATCGGCAGGATCTCCGTGCGCAGCCGGTCCACCAGCTCGGGCATGGTGTCGATCAGCGCGACGATGGCGTCCACCTCGGCCGGGCTGGTGGTCGAGGCCAGCCGCTCGACCATCGGGACGAGGTCGGTCAGGGTGGGCGCCAGGCGATCCACTGCCGGGGCCAGGTCGTCCAGCGCCGGGCCGAACTTGTCGAGCAGGGCGCCGGCGCGGTCGGTGAGCTGCCCCGCCTCACCCACCAGGGCGTCGGCGCGCCCGCTCACCTGGGCGGCCTCGGACACCACCCGGTCGGTGCCGGCGACCAGGCCGTCGCTGCGCTGCAGTAGCCCGTCGGTGCGTTCCAGGATGCCGTCCGTCTGGTGCACGATTGCCTCGGTGCGGCGCAGCACGGCCTCGGTCTGGCGGAGCAGGGCCACCGTCGCCAGCACCACCTGCTCGGTCTGGTCGAGCAGGCCCTCGGTCCGGTCGAGCACCCGGTCGGCCCGGCCGCGGGTGCGGTCGAGGCCGGTCAGCGCCGTGTCGGCCCGGTCGGCGATCCGCTCCAGCTGCCCGACCAGCGCGGTGACCCGCGGCACCAGGTCCAGTGCCTGTTCCGCGGCGAGGTAACCGCGGCCGGCCAGCCGCAGCACGGCGAGCGGCCCGGGAAGGGGGAGACCAAGCATGCCGATGACCTTACGGGCTCGAAGGAACGGCCGCCGTCGGCTCGGCCGTTGTCGGGGGCGGGTGGCAGAGTGGTGGCCATGCCGGATGCCGGGGACGAGTCGCGGGTGCTGCTGGCCGTCGACGGCAACTCCCTGGTCCACCGCAGCTTCCACGCCCAGGCCTCGACCGGGCTGCGGTCGGCCTCCGGCCAGCCGCTCTGGGCCATCCGCGGCCTGCTCACCCAGCTGGTCGCCGCCGTCGAGCGGATCGGGCCGGTCGCGGTGCTGGTGGGCTTCGACGACCCGGACCGCAGCCTGCGCCGCGATCGCTGGCCGGCCTACAAGGCCGGGCGCACGGAGAAGCTGGAGACCTTGGTCTGCCAGTTGGCCGGTGCCGTCGAGGTGCTGCGCGAGCTGGGCCTGGCGGTGCACGTGCCGGACGGTCTGGAGGCCGACGACGTGCTCGCCTCGGCCGCCCGGTTCGGCCGGGAGGCCGGCCTGCGGACGGTGATCATGACCTCGGACCGGGATGCGTTCGCGCTGATCGACGACACCACCCGGGTGCTGCGCATCATCAACGGCGGTGTGGAGGCGTCCCCGCTGCTCACCCCGGAACGGTTCGTGACGATGCAGGGCATCCGGCCGGAGCAGTACCGGGATCTCGCCGCGCTGCGGGGCGATCCGTCGGACAACCTGCCCGGCGTCCGGGGGTTCGGGCCCAAGCTGGCGGCCAGGCTGCTCGCCGAACTCGGATCGGTGCGGGCCGCGCTCGACGACCTGGCAGCCGGCGGCGAGCGGGTTGCAGCCGCGGTCGGGCCGGCACTGGCCGCCCGGCTCGGTGAGCCGGATTCGGTGGCGGCCTGGCGGCTGAACTGCCAGGTGATGGCGATGCACGACACCCTTGAGCTGGGGCTCGACCTGGCCGCCGGTCCCGGCGTGCTGCCGCTGCCGGCCGACGCGGTGCGGGCGGCGTTCTCGGCGCATCAGCTGACCTGGACGACCGCGACCGCGTTGCGGGTTCTGGCGCACCACGACGGGCCGCCCCCGCAGCCGGCCCCGCAGCACCACCGGACGGCTGGCCGTTCACCCGACGGTGACGGCGGGTCCGCGGGCTACCTGACGCCGGGGCAGCGGCACCCGGGCGGCGGCAAGCGGCACGGCAAGCTGGAGAAGCCCCGGCCGCGGGTCGATCAGCTGTCGCTGTTCTGAACCTCCCCGGTCCGCGCCGCGTGGCTGGCCGGGGCTGCTGCGCCGGGCACCCCATCGGCCGCCTGGCGCTCCCGCACCGCGGCGGCCAGGCGGAACACCCGCTCCGGCAGAGGTTCACCCCACTTCTCGGCGAGCCTGATGTGGATCCTGGCCGCCTCCCGCTGCCGCCAGCCCACGTAGGTGCCGGGTTCGTCCGGCGGGGACCCCGGCTCGGGAGGCACTCGGTACGGGCGGAGCTCGCTGTCGTATGAGACGGGCAGCGGGTTGCTCACGGGCGAGTCCGCGATGCGGAACACCCGCTCCGGCAGGGGTTCACCCCACTTCTCGGCGAGCTTGATGTGGATCCTGGCCGCCTCCCGCTGGGTCCAGGTCACGTATTCGCTGCTCGGCATCGAGCCCTCCTCCGGTGTCCTGCGGGGACCACGTATCTGATTGATGGTACGCCATCAGACATCTGGGCGTGCTTCGACGGAACGGCATGTCAGGACTCCAGAGCGGCGGGAGCGGCTGTGACGAAGTCCTTGACGTCATCGCCGCTGAGGTCGGAGTCGGCGAGGACCAGCAACTGGGCCAGGCCCATCGTCGACCGGCCCGGATGAGGGTCGAGTGCGAGTTCGGCTGCCCACTGCAAGGTATGCAGGACCTGCTCGCGCCGGGATCGCCGCTCCACGTCGGTTGCGTCAGTCCGGTTCGCGCGGTGCGCGGCGACGGCGCTGACGAAGGTGAGCAGCGGGGTCCCGACGCTCACCAGCAGCGCTGCCCACACCGGCACGACGGTCATGGCACCAGCGTGGCGCTTCCGCGGTCACGGCGGAGGCGGTGCGCCGGGATTGTGGACAGCCGGCGCGGCTGTGGACGGCGGAGAATCGGCGGGCGGACGAATCGGCCGGCGGGCAAGGCGGGTGACGGAACCCGTCTCGCCACCGGCCGACCCGTCCGCCGCCGGGGTCAGCGGCGGCGACGCAGGATCAGCCAGACGGCCACCGCGACCGCCAGCACCGCGGCGACCGGGGCGAGGCGCTTGGCCACCGCCGGTCCGGCCGAGCCGAGCAGGTCGATCGGCTCGACCTCGTGGCTCGTCACCGCCCGGGGCCGGGTGCCCACGGCGGGCTCCGCGCCGGCCGGCCCACCCGGCGCGGCGTTCCCGGCCGCCGGTCGCTCACCCGCCGCGATCTCGGCGGCGGCCGGGGTGGGCTGATCGAGTGGAGGCTCACCGGCGGCCGGCTCGGCAGCCGGGACCGCGGCCCCGGTCTCACCGGCCGGCACTTCGACGGGCTGCTCGGCCGTGGGCCGTTCGGTCTCGCTGGGTTGCTCGGTCTTGCTGGGTTGCTCGGCCGCGGCGGGTTGCTCGGCCGCGGCCGGCTCCGGCCCGGCCAGCTTGCCGGCCAGGCAGTCGGCGAACTGCCCGATCAGCTTGTTGCCGACGTCGACCATCACGCCGCGGCCGAACTGCGCCGGCTTGCCGGTGATGTTGAGGTCGGTCAGCACGGTGACCTTGGTGCTCTGCGCACCGTCGGCGGCCAGCGTGGCGGTCACCTTCGCACTCGCCGTCCCGTTGCCGCGGGCATCCCGGCCGTTGGCGTCGATCACCGCCCGGTGCTCGGCCTCGTTCTTCTCCACGAAGCTGGCCTTGCCCTTGTAGGTGAGGCCGATCGGGCCGAGCCGCACCTTCACCGTCCCGGTGAAGTCGTCGCCGTCCACGGTGTCCAGCGCGGCCCCCGGCATGCACGGCGCGACCCGTTCGATGTCGAGCAGGACCTGCCAGGCCTGGTCGATCTCGGCCGGGACGGTGAAGGTGTGTTCGAGCTGCAAGTGCGTTCCTCTCCTCGGCAGTTCCGCCCGACGATCGCGATCAGATCCCGGCGGCGGCCAGCACCGCTCGCTTGGTCAGCACGGTGGCCAGGTGTTCACGGTAATCGGCCCGCGCGGAAAGGTCACTCGGCGCCGCGGTGCCCTCCGCTGCCCGGGCACTGGCCCGGCCGACTGCCTCGGCCGAGGCATCCGCGCCGGCCAGCGCCTGCTCCACCGCCCGGGCCCGCAGCGGGGTCGGGCCCATGTTCGTCAACCCGATCCGGGCCTCGGTGATGGTGCCGTTGGAACGGTGCACCGCCGCCGCCACCGCCACCATCGACCACGCCTGGGCGACCCGGTTGAACTTCTCGTAGTGGGTCGACCAGCCGTCGCCGAGCTTCGGGAGCCGGATCGAGGTGAGGATCTCGTCCGGCGCGAGCGCGGTCGTCAGGTAGTCGTGGAAGAAGTCCGCCGCCGCGATCGACCGCTCGCCGGCCGGTCCCAGCACCCGCAGCTCCGCCTCCAGGGCCAGCGCCACCGAGGGCAGGTCGCCGGCCGGGTCGGCGTGGGCCAGCGAGCCGCCGAAGGTGCCGCGGTGCCGGACCTGCCGGTCGGCCACCGTCCGCGTCGCCTGCACCAGCAGCGGCGCGTGCTCGGCGACCAGCCCGTCGTGCAGCACCTCGTCGTGGGTGGTCATCGCCCCGATCACGATGCTGTCACCCGCGTCGGTCACCCCGGTCAGCTCCGGGATGCCGCCGAGGTCGATCAGCCTTTCCGGATAGGCCAGTCGCAGCCGCAGGATGGGCAGCAGGGACTGCCCGCCGGCCAGGAGCTTGGCGTCCTCGCCGGCCTCGGCCAGCGCCTGCACCGCCTCGGCCGCGGTGGCCGGCTTGACGTAGTCGAACGATGCGGGAATCACAGCTGATCACCGTCCGATCCGTCCGAGCTGCTGGTACTGGCGCCGCCGTAGGCGACGGTGCCCGAAGCGGCCCGGTCCGACTTCTCCGCGCCCTCGTGGATCGCCCGCCAGATGCGTTCGGGCGTGCACGGCATCTGCACGTCGGTCACGCCGAACGGGCGCAGCGCGTCGACCACCGCGTTGACCACCGCCGGGGTCGAGGCGATGGTGCCGGCCTCGCCGACCCCCTTCACCCCCAGCGGGTTCGTGGTGGACGGGCTGGTGGTGCGGCCGGTGACGAAGCTCGGCAGGTCCGCCGCGGACGGCACCAGGTAGTCGACGAAGGTGCCGGTGGTGAGGTTGCCGTCGTCGTCGTAGACGGCCTCCTCGTACAGGGCCTGCGCGATGCCCTGCGCCAACCCGCCGTGCACCTGGCCCTCCACGATCAGCGGGTTGATCACCGTGCCGATGTCGTCGACGCAGACGTACTTGCGAATCCTGGCGAAACCGGTCTCCGTGTCCACCTCGATCGCGCACAGGTGGGTGCCGTGCGGGAACGAGAAGTTCTCCGGATCGAAGGTCGCGTCGGCGTCCAGGCTGGGCTCGATGCCGTCGGGCAGGTCGTGCGCGGCGAACGTCGCGAAGGCGATCTCCTGGATGGTCCTGCCCTCGCCGGGCACGCCCTTGACCGAGAACTTCCCGCCGCTGAACTCGAGGTCGTCCTCGTCGGCCTCCAGCATGTGCGCGGCGATCCGGCGGGCCTTGGCCACCACCTTCTCGGACGCCTTCACCACCGCGATGCCGCCCACCGCCAGCGACCGCGAACCGTAGGTGTCCAGGCCCTTCGGCGAGGACTGGGTGTCGCCGTGGATCACCTCGACGTCCTCGAACGGCACCCCGAGCTGGTCGGCGACGATCTGGCTCCATGCCGTCTCGTGACCCTGGCCATGCGCGGAGGCGCCGGTGACCACCTCGACCTTGCCGGTGGCCAGCACCCGGATGGCGGCGTTCTCCCAGCCGCCGGCGGCGTAGTCGAGCGAGCCGAGCACCCGGGACGGCGCCAGGCCGCACATCTCGGTGAAGGTGGAGATGCCCAGCCCGAGCTGCACCGGGTCGTTGCTGGCGCGCCGGCCCTCCCTTTCGGCGACGAGGGATTCCCAGCCGATCAGCTGCAGCGCCTGCTCGGTGGCCGCCTCGTAGTTGCCGCTGTCGTAGGTCAGCCCGCACACCGTGGTGAACGGGAACTCCTCGTGCCGGATCCAGTTCTTCCTGCGCAGTTCGAGCGGATCCTGGCCCAGCTCGTGGGCCAGCTCGTCCATGATCCGCTCGATGGCGAAGGTCGCCTCCGGCCGCCCGGCGCCGCGGTAGGCATCGGTCGGGGTCTTGTTGGTGAAGATCCCCTCGCAGACGAAACGGTAGGCGGGGAACTTGTAGATGGCGTTGAACATGAACGCGCCGAGCACCGGCACGCCGGGGGAGACCAGCCGCAGGTAGGCGCCCATGTCGGCGTAGAGGTGCACGTCCAGCCCGGTGACGGTGCCGTCTCGCTGGGCGGTGATGGTGATGTCCTGGATCTGGTCGCGGCCGTGGTGGGCGCTCATCAGCGACTCGGACCGGGTCTCGGTGTACTTGGCGGGCTTGCCGAGCCGGCGGGCCACCAGCGCGGTGATCACCTCTTCGGGGGTCACCTGCAGCTTGCCGCCGAAGCCGCCGCCGACGTCCGGCGCGATCACCCGCACCTTGTGCTCGGGCACCCCGAGGGTGAGCGCGAGCATGGTGCGCAGGATGTGCGGCACCTGGGTGGCCGACCACATGGTGAACCCGTCGCCGACCGGCTGCACCACCGTCGAGCGCGGCTCCATGAACGCCGGGATCAGCCGCTGCTGGACGAACCGGCGCCGCACCGTCACCTCCGCATCGCGGAGCGCGTCCTCGATCGGCTCGCCGGTGCCCGCCTCGCCGGAGGAGAACGCCCAGGTGTAGGAGCGGTTCGACTCGGTGTGCGCGTGCACCTTCGCCGCGCCCTCGGCGACCGCGGCCTCCATGTCGAGCACCACCGGCAGCGGCTCGTACTCGACCTCGATCGCCTCCAGCGCGTCCTGGGCGGCTGCCTTGTCCCGCGCCACCACGACGGCCACTGCCTCGCCGACATGGTTGACCGTGTCGACGGCCAGGCTCGGGTGGCCCGGGTTGACCATGTCGGGGGTGACCGGCCAGGCGCACGGGATCGTGCCCTGGCTGTCGGCGAAATCCCGGCCGGAGAAGGCCGCGATGACGCCGGTCCGCTCCAGCGCCGGGGCGACGTCGACCGAGCCGATCCGGGCGTGTGCCATCGGGCTGCGCAGGATCGCCAGGTGCACCATGCCGGGCAGCGTCAGGTTGTCGGTCCAGGTGGTGGCACCGGTGATCAGGTGCCGGTCCTCCTTGCGCTTGCGGGCCTGGCCGATCTCGGTCGCCGGGCGCTCCTCGACGGTGGTCATGCCCCCACCCCCTCGCTGGAGTTCGACATCGCCCGGCCGGCGGCCCGCACCGCCGCCACGATGTTCTGGTAGCCGGTGCAGCGGCAGAGGTTTCCCTCGATGCCCTCACGCACCTCGTCGTCGGTCGGGTGCGGGTTCTCGGCCAGCAGGTCGCGGGCGGCCATGATCATGCCGGGCGTGCAGAAGCCGCACTGCAAGGCGTGATGGTCGTGAAAGGCCTGCTGCAGCGGGTGCAACGCGCCGTC
This sequence comes from Jatrophihabitans sp., assembly GCA_035507775.1. Classification (GTDB taxonomy): domain Bacteria; phylum Actinomycetota; class Actinomycetes; order Mycobacteriales; family Jatrophihabitantaceae; genus Jatrophihabitans_A. Next base: position 12,419 of record DATJNU010000167.1, on the reverse strand, counting down.
CGGGCCGGCCAGTCCCTCGACCGTGACCACCTCGGCGCCGTCGGCCTGCACGGCCAGCACCGAGCAGCTCTTCACGCTCTTGCCGTCCAGCGCGACGGTGCACGCGCCGCAGTTGCTGGTATCGCAGCCGATGACGGTGCCGACCTTGCCCAACCGTTCGCGCAGGTACTGCACCAACAGCAGCCGAGGTTCCACTTCATCGGTGTAGCGAACCCCGTCGACGGTGACGTTGACCCGTGTCATCTGCCCTCCAGGCTCGGTGTTCAGCTCTCATGGCAGGACCGGAACCGGGAGCAGCGCCCGGAGCCGGCGTGCCGATGATCACAGCCAAGCCGCAAAACGTTCGCTGCGCAACCCAGCGCGGGCAGGAAGTCGAACACAGTTGGCCGCGCCGGTGCGCGCCGCGCCGGCGCCGGCCGGGCAAACCCGGGGTTTCGCCCGGCTCAGCCCACCCCGCCGGGCGCCGGCTGCCGGTGCCCGTCGGCCGCGTGGATCGGCCCGGCCGCGGCGCGCAGCTGGGCACCGGTGCCGCCCCAGCGGCTGGCGATGATCTCGGCCGCGATCGACACCGCGGTCTCCTCCGGCGTCCGGGCGCCGATGTCGAGCCCGATCGGCGCGTGCAGCCGGGCCAGCTCCGCCTCGCCGACGCCCAGCTCGCGCAGCCGGGCCAGCCGGTCGGCGTGGGTGCGCCGCGAGCCCATCGCGCCCAGGTAGGCCAGCGGCAGGGTGAGCGCCACCTGCAGCAGCGGCACGTCGAACTTCGGGTCGTGGGTGAGCACGCAGACCACGGTGCGCTCGTCCAGCTCGCCGGCCTCGGCGGCCCGGGCCAGGTACCGGTGCGGCCAGTCGACGATCACCTCGTCCGCGTCGGGGAATCGCTTGCTGGTGGCGAACACCGGCCGGGCGTCGCAGACGGTCACCCGATAGCCGAGGAACGAGCCGACCCGGGCCACCGCCGCGGCGAAGTCGATGGCGCCGAAGACGATCATCCGGGGCCGGGGGGCATAGCTGGCGGCGAAGACGCCGATCTCGTCCTCCCGCCGTTCGCCGTGGCTGCCGTACCGGAGCACCGCGGTGCGGCCCTGGGCGAGCATGCCGCGGGCGTCGTCGCGCACCGCGTCGTCCAGCCGGTCCGAACCCAGGCTGCCGGTCGACTCGCCGTCCGGCCGGACGATCATCCGGCGGCCGCGCTGGCCGTCCGGCGCGTCCACGATGGTGGCCACCGCGACCGGCCGGCCGGCCCGGATGTCGGCCACCACCTCGCCCAGCTCCGGGAAGTCGGCCCGGGACACCCGCTCGACGAAGATGTCGATGATGCCGCCGCAGGTCAGCCCGACCGAGAACGCCTCGTCGTCGCTGACCCCGTACCGCTGCAGCACCGGGCTGCCGTCGCCGAGCACCGACTGGCCGAGCTCGTACACCGCGCCCTCGACGCAGCCGCCGCTGACGCTGCCGGCGGCGGTGCCGTCCGGTCCGACCAGCATCGCCGCGCCGGGTTGCCGGGGCGCCGAGCTCCAGGTGCCGACCACGGTGCCCAGCGCCACCTCGGCGCCGGCCTCCCACCACTCGGCGAGCTGATCGAGAACGTCACGCATGCGCTATCACCTCGGCCAATTCCTCCAGCGCGGCAAAGCTGTGCCCGGCCACCAGGTCGTCCAGGTGTGGCAGCGCGGCCAGCATGCCACCGGTGACCGGGGCGAAGCCGTCCCGGCCCTTGTGCGGGTTCACCCAGACCAGCCGGTGCGCCAGCCGGGCCAGCCGGGCCAGCTGCCGGCCCAGCTCGCCCGGGTCGCCGCGCTCCCAGCCGTCCGAGCACAGCACCACCACCGCGCCGCGGGCCGCCCCGCGCTGGCCCCAGAGGTCCAGGAACGCCTTCACCGCCTCGCCCAGCCGGGTGCCGCCGCTCCAGTCCGGCACCGCCCGGCCGGCCGCGGCCAGCGCCGCGTCCGGGTCGCGCAGCCGCAGCTCGCGGCTGACCCGGGTGAGCCGGGTGCCGATCGTGAACGTCTCGGTGCTGGCCGGCCGGCACCGGGTGGCCGCGTGCGCGAACCGCAGCAGGGCGTCGGAGTACGGCGCCATCGAACCGCTGACGTCGATCAGCAGCACCAGCCGGCGCGGCTTGCTCCGGCGCTGCCGGTGGTGCAGCCGGCTGAGCTCGCCGCCCCGGCGCAGCACCTGCCGGACGGTGGCGTCCGGATCCACCCGGCCCCGGCCGGCCGGCCGGAACCGCAGGGTGCGGCGCGCGGCGACCCGGGGGGCGAGCAGCGCGAACAGCCGCTGCAGCTCGGCCCGCTCGTCCGGAGCCAGGGTGTTGACGTCCTTGTGCCGCAGCACCTCGTGCCGGCTGGCCTGCACCGCGAAGGTGGGCGTGTCGGCGTCCCGCTCGCCGCCGGTGCCGTCGGCGGCCAGCTCGAACGGGGCGGCCCGCAGCACCGGCGGCGGTGGGCTGCCCGGCCGGCTGCCGGCGGTGCGGGCGGAGAAGTACAGCGCGAACGCCGCGTCGTAGCGGGGCAGGTCCTGCGGGTCCGAGCACAGGGTGAGCCGGCCGGCCCAGTAGACCCGGCCCGCGTCGAGCACGTCCAGCTCGGCCACCGCGGCCAGCATCGCCTGCACCCGCTCCGGCCCGGCCGCCACCCCGGCATGCCGCAGGGTGCGGGCGAATCCCACCGCGATCTCGGTGAAATCGCGCTCGGCGGTGCTGGTCATCGCGTCACCCCCATCGCGCTACCCGGCCAGCTCCGCCAGCACCGTGTCGCGGATCCGGGCGGCGTCCTCCTGGTACTTCAGCACCGCGCCGAGGGTGACGGCCGCCCGCTCCGGGTCGAGGCTGCGGGCGCCGAGCAGCTGCAGCGCCTGTGCCCAGTCGATCGACTCGGCCACCCCGGGCGGCTTGAGCAGGTCCACCTCGCGCATCCGGCGGACCGCCCGGGCCACGTCGCGGGCCAGCTGCTCGGTGATGCCGGGCAGCCGGCGGCGCAGGATCTCCACCTCGCGCTCGAAGTCCGGGTGGGCGACCCAGTGGTAGAGGCAGCGGCGCTTGAGCGCGTCGTGCACCTCGCGGGTGCGGTTCGAGGTGAGCACCACCAGCGGCGGCTGGCTCGCCCGGACGGTGCCCAGCTCGGGGATGCTCACGGCGTTGTCGGCCAGCACCTCCAGCAGGAACGCCTCGAACTCGTCGTCGGCCCGGTCGATCTCGTCGATCAGCAGCACCGACGGGCTCTGCTCGATGGCCTGCAGGATCGGCCGGGCGATCAGGAACCGCCTGCTGTAGAGCGACCGCTCCAGCTCCTCCGCGGTGCCGTGGGAGTCCGCGTCCGGCTGCCGGCCGGCGGTCTCGGCGGCGCGCAGGTGCAGGATCTGGCGCGGGAAGTCCCAGTCGTAGAGCGCCTGGGTGGCGTCGATGCCCTCGTAGCACTGCAGCCGCACCAGCCGGGCACCGGTCACCTCGGCCAGCGCCTGGGCCAGGCTGGTCTTGCCGACCCCGGCGTCGCCCTCCAGGAACAGCGGCCGGTGCATCCGGATCGCCAGGTACGCCGCGGTCGCCAGCCCCTCGTCCGGCAGGTAGCCGGTGGCCCGCAGCGCCTCGGCCAGCGCGTCCGGATCCGGCGGGGCGCCGGCCTCGGGGCGGGGTTCGGGCGTCACCGGTTCGGCAGCTGGCATGCCTCCAGCATGGCGGGTGACCCCGGCACGCTGCCACCGGCGGCACCGCTGCGGCTACGGTTGCCGGATGGAGCCGGTGTATCGAAGTGCCATCGTCGCGAGCCGGCTGATGTTCGCCGTGCAGGGGCTGCGGGTGACGGTCGACGGCGCCGAGCACGTCCCGCGCGACGGGGGAGCGGTGCTGGCCGCCAACCACATCGGCTACCTCGATTTCATCTTCGCGGGCCTGGCGGCGCGGCCGGCCGGCCGGCTGGTGCGGTTCATGGCCAAGCAGGAGGTGTTCGCGCACCCGGTGGCCGGGCCGCTGATGCGCGGCATGCGGCACATCCCGGTGGACCGGACCGCCGGCGCCGCCTCGTTCCGGGCCGCGGTCCGGGCGCTGCGCGACGGCGAGATGGTCGGCGTCTTCCCCGAGGCGACGATCTCCCGCTCGTTCGAACTCAAGGAGTTCAAGAGCGGCACCGTCCAGATGGCCGCCGCGGCCGGCGTGCCGATCGTCCCGGTGGCGATCTGGGGCTCGCAGCGGCTGTGGACGAAGGACCACCCGAAGCGGCTCGGCCGCAGCGGGGTGCCGATCGCGCTGCGGGCCGGCCCGCCGATCGAGGTCGGCCGCCGGGAGGTCGAGCTGGCCGGTGAGCGGTTGCGCGCCGAGCTGACCGCCCTGCTGCACGCCGCCCAGCAGGGCTACCCGCCACTGCCGCCGTCCGAGGCAGCGTTCTGCCCGGCCCGGCTGGGCGGCCGGGCGCCGTCGCCGGCGGAGGCGGCCCGGCTGGACGAGGCCGAGGCCGAACGCCGGGCGGCTCGTTAGTCTGAACCGGGTGTCGGATACCCAGACCAGCCAGCGCCCGAGTCCGGACGTGGGCGGCCGCCTGCCTGCTCGGTGGCCGCGCCTCGGCGACCCCACGGTCCGGAGGCTGCGCCGGTCGCTGATCGCGCTGGTCCTGGTGCTGGCCCCGCTGTCGGCCGGCTTGCTCGCGGTGGTGCTGGCGCCCCCGGCCCGGATCACCGACGTCGGCCTGGACGGGCTCGACCTGGAGGTCAGGCTGGCGCTCGGGCGCAACACCACCCAGATCGACTCCGCGCTGCTCGGCGGCCTGCGCACCACCGGCCCGAGCGTGCTGGGCAAGCCGGTCGGCATCACGCTGCGGCCCAGCGACCTGAACCTGAGCCTCTTCAACCCGACCGGTGCGCTGGACCGCGACACCATCGACGTGATCGGGCACCTCTTCTCCGACCGGCAGGCCCAGCACGCCGAGCTGCGGGCCATCCAGGACGGGGTGATCCGCTACTACGGCACGGTGTTCGGCATCGTCGTCTACCTGGTCGCGGCGGCCGAGGGACTCGGGTACGCCTACCTGCGCCGCCGGTCCGATCGGTTGCGGTCGCTGCCCGCCGACGACGCGGCCCGGCAGGTGCTGCGCGGCGAGGAGCGGGCCGCCCTGACCGTCGCGGTCGCGCTGGGGCTGGCGGTGATCCTGCCCGCCTGCTATCTCGTCTCACCGGCCGGCAACCGGACCACGCAGGTCCGGCCGGATCCGGCACTGGCCGGCACGTTCCTCGCCGACTGGCAGCTGACCGGCCCGTTCAGCTACCTGATCCGGCAGGCGGCCACCAGCATCGACGCGCTCGGCAAGAGCGAGCAGGACTTCTACGACCGGGTCTCGGCGAACCGGGACGCCGCCTTCGCCGAGCACTACGGCTCGGCGTCGCTGCCCCAGGACAAGGACCTGCTGCGGATCATGGTGCTCGACGACCTGCAGGGCACCAGCGGCATGGCCCGGACCGTCGGGGAGTCGGCGCAGCGGGTGCATGCCGACGCGATCATCAACCTCGGCGACCTGACCGCGACCGGGACGGCCCAGGAGGCCTACCTCTCCTATCTCAAGAGCTACACCGTGCAGGTGCTGGCGCACTACGCCGGCGACATCCCGGTCTACAGCTCACTCGGCCGGCACGACACGCCCACGGTGGTCAGCTACGCCCGCAAGGTCGGCATCACGGTTGCCGACGGGAAGCAGCACAAGGTCGCCGGCGTCCCGATGACCGGGGTGAACAGCCCCTACATCGTGAACTTCGGCGATGCCGCCCGGCTCAAGGATCCGGCGGTGACGACCCAGTCGGTGGCCACCGCGCTGCGCCAGCAGGCCTGCGCCGACCAGCCGTTCGCGGTGTACGCCCACGACAAGGAGCTGCTCGACGAGCTGATCGGCTCCGGCTGCGTGCCGCTGGTGATCGGCGGCCACAGCTACACCGGCGCGCCGAGCAAGGACGTGACCACCCCGGACGGGACGGTGCGCACCGTGACGCTCGGCAGCACCGGCGGGCACGGCGCGAACGACGGCCTGGGCGGCCTGTCGACCCCCCGCAACAACGCACCGTTCGACCTGATCACCATCGACCGCAGCACCGGCGAGGTCACCGTCGACACCACCACCGTGCACCCGGATGCCAGCGTCACCGTGGACAGCGCCCGGCTGGCCCCGCTGGACGGCGACCAGCGGGCGCGGCTCGGCTGAGCTGCCGGGTCAGCTGCCGGCCGGCGGCGCGGCCGGAAAGTCCAGCATGCCGATCTCGACCACCTCCGAGGCGATGTCGCGCAGCTTGCGGTGGGTGTGCTGGCTGGCCATCCGCAGCAGGTCGAAGGCCTGGCTGCTGGTCAGCCGGTGCCGGCTCATCAGCACCCCCATCGCCATCCCGATCTCGCGGTTGGAGTGCTGGGCGGTCTCCAGGTTGGTCGCCTGCTCCACCGCCCGGGCGCCGTCCAGCGCGATGGCCGCATGGGTGGCGAACACCCAGCCCAGGGTGGCCGAGGTCGAGCCGAAGGCGTCGTGCTCGGTGGCGTAGAGGTTCAGCGCGCCGATGGTGTCCTCCTGCTCGCCGTCGGAGATGAACAGCCGCAGCGCCATCATGCTGTGCACGCCCACCTCGATGGCGGCCCGCTTGCCGAACGTCGGCCAGCGGGTGTCGTGCTCCAGGTCGCCGGTGCGGAAGCAGGTCTCCTCGACGATGGCGTCGACGCACGGGCCGGAGCGCAGCTCGTACTGGATCGCGTCCACCTGCCGGGGAAGCTCACCGGTCGGGGCAAGGGTGCGGAAGGTGCTGCCCCGGGCCACCGTGATGCCGGCCGCCTCGGCGCCGGGCACGGTCCGCACCGCGGCCCGCACCACCCCCTCCAGCGTGGCGTCCTGGCCGCGGAGCCGGCGCAGCTCGCGGGCCAACTCCGCGAACTGCTGGACGAGTTCGAGCGCGCTCAACTGACCCTCGGATTCACTCTGCGCCACGTTCGGTGTCCCTCCAGTGCTCGGCATGCCCCGTGCATCGGCTGTCGATGCCACCCACTGGCGTCGTGTGGAGTCAGATCGTAGACGAACGGGGTCAGGTCAAGCTATGGCTCCGGGCATGGCTGACGGTCCGCGCCGCGCACCGTCACGATAGGGTCGATGCTCACGAGGTACGCGCGATCGGCCGGCCGAGAAGCGAGCCCAGCCACCGCGCACGAACTTCATGCACGGAAGGCGGGGACGTGACCAGCGACGAACCGGGCCAGCGTAATCAGCCGGACGGTCCGGGCGATTACGACTTCGTGATCGTGGCCAACCGGCTTCCGGTGGACCGGATCACGGAGCCGGACGGCACCAGTTCGTGGCGGCGCAGCCCCGGCGGCCTGGTCACCGCGCTGGAGCCGGTGATGCACAAGACCGACGGCGCCTGGATCGGCTGGTCGGGCACCGCCGGCGAATCCCTCGACCCCTTCGACGAGTCCGGCATGCGGCTGGTCGGCGTCGGCCTGAGCGAGGACGAGGTACGCGACTACTACGAAGGATTCTCCAACGGGACGCTGTGGCCGCTGTATCACGACGTGATCGCGCCGCCGCAGTTCCACCGGGCCTGGTGGGATGCCTACGTCCGGGTGAACCGGCGCTTCGCCGAGGCGGCGATGGCTCAGGCCGCGACCGGTGCGGTGGTGTGGGTGCAGGACTACCAGCTGCAGCTGGTGCCCGGCATGCTGCGCGAGCGGCGTCCCGACCTGCGGATCGGCTTCTTCAACCACATCCCGTTCCCGGGCTACGAGATCTTCGCCCAGCTGCCCTGGCGGCGGCAGATCGTCGAGGGCCTGCTGGGAGCGGATCTGCTGGGATTCCAGCGGATGAGCGATGCCACCAACTTCCTGCGGGCCTGCCGGCGAGCGGCCGGCCTGACCACCCGGGGCAATTCGGTGCGGGTGCCGGGCGGCGGCGGTGACCGGCAGGTGCGGGTCGGCACCTTTCCGATCTCGATCGACTCGGCCGGTTTCGAGCAGATCGCCCGGCGGCACGAGGTGCGCGAGCGGGCCAAGGAGATCAGGGAGGCGCTCGGCAACCCCGAGATCCTGCTGCTCGGCGTCGATCGCCTCGACTACACCAAGGGAATCTCGCACCGGCTCAAGGCCTACGGCGAGATCCTCGCCGACGGCCGGCTGACCACGATGGAGGCCAAGCTGGTGCTGGTCGCCAGCCCGAGCCGCGAGCGGGTCGAGCAGTACCGCGCGCTGCGCGACGAGGTCGAGGTGACCGTCGGCCGCATCAACGGCGAGTTCGGCGAGGTGGGCAGTGCCCCGGTGCACTACCTGCACCAGTCCTACCCGCCGGAGGAGATGGCGGCGCTGTTCCTGGCCGCCGACGTGATGCTGGTGACCTCGCTGCGCGACGGCATGAACCTGGTCGCCAAGGAGTACGTGGCCTGCCGCTACGACGAGACCGGCGCCCTGGTGCTGAGCGAGTTCACCGGCGCCGCGGACGAGCTCACGAGCGCGTTCCTGGTGAACCCGCACGACATCGTCGGCCTCAAGGACGCCATCGTGCGGGCCAGCCGGGTGAACTCGGGCGAGGCCCGGCGCCGGATGCGCGCGCTGCGCCGCCGGGTGATGGAGTACGACATCGCCCGCTGGGCCGACAGCTTCCTGACCGCCCTGGACCGGCAGCCCGGGTCGGACGAGCCGGACTGAGAAGCGGGCCGGCTCAGCCGGTGCGCTGCCAGCTGCGGCCGCCGTCGCCGGTGGCCAGCACCTCGGGGGTCTCGGCGCAGTCCTGCTTGCCGCTGCACGAGCGGACGGTCACCTGGGCCAGCCCGTGCTGGGCGTCGCTGAAGCTCAGCGCGTCCACCGGTCCCGGCAGGCCGGCCGGCCGCACCGACCGGACGCCGCCGGCGGTCACCAGGTGCAGGGTGCTGCTGCCCGGCTCGGCGACGACCACCTCGTCCGGCCCGGCGGTGGCGACCACCGCCAGCACGCCCGGCCCGACCTGGCCGGCCAGCGGCACCCGTCGGCCGGCGACCAGGGCCGAGGCCGGCCCGCCGTAGAGCTGGACGGCCGCGCCGGTGCCCTGGTGCACCAGCACCGGCACCGTGACGGTGCCGTCGGACCGGGGGAGCGGCGTGCCGATGCTGGGGGTGGCGGGGTCGACCCCGAACCGTGGCGCGACGGTGCCGCCTACCGCCACCGGTGCCCAGCTCGCGCCGCCGTCGGGGCTGGCGTAGAGCCGGGAGCGCAGCGCGCCGCCGGTCAGCAGCAGCCGCGAGCCCGACCAGGCCAGCGACCCGCCGGCCGGGGCCTGCCGCGCGGTGAGCGTCCCGGCCGGCCCGGCCACGAAGAGCTGCGGGGTGTCGCCGTCGTTGGCGGTGCCGCGGACCGTGGCCAGCACCGCGAGCCGGCTGCCGTCCGGGCTGACCGCCAGCTGGGCCTGGTCGGTCGGCAGGGTCAGCGGCACCGTCCGGGCCTGCCAGGTGCGGCCGCCGTCGGTCGAGCGCTGCAGCCGCATGCCGCCGGAGTCCACGGTGACCGCGTCCACCCGGGTGCCGGCCACCGCGATGCTGTCGCCGGTCGCCGGCCGGCCGGGCAGCCGCAACGCCGACCAGCTCGCACCGGCGTTCGTGGTCAGCAGCGCGGCGCCCTGGGCGTTCACCTCGACCGCGCGGCCGGGGCCGGCCAGCACCGCGCCGGTGGCGGTGAAACCGGCGCTCCGGCCGGTGACCGTGTCGTCGGCGTGCCGGGCCGCGCCGCAGCCGGTGAGCAGCAGCAGTCCGGCCAGGCCGCCGAGCAGGAGCTTGGAGTTCGTCATCGCCGGGCCTCCTACAGGCATCCGTTGTTGCCGTTGTAGGCGGCATTGGCGACGGCCGGCCCGTTGGAGCAGGTGCTGTCCATGTTGAGCGTGACGCCGTTCCAGGTCTCGTTGTGGCCGCCGGCGTACTGCTTGTGCCGCTGGTGGTTGGTCCAGTGGCCGCTGGCCACGCACGGCATCGAGCTGGTCGAGATCACCCCGTCGTAGTCGGCCCCGTCGATGAAGTTCGGCGGCGGCGAGTTGCCGGCGAAATCGTCGAGGAAGCCCGCGCAGGTGGAGGTGTAGACCCCGGACGGCTGGGCCGGCGGCACCGCCAGCTGGTCGGTCCAGCCCTGGATGAAGGACTTGGTGGCGTTGATGCAGGTGGTGGTGCTGCCACCCGCCGCCTCCATGTCGTAGATGACCGGTGAGTTGGCCGCCATGCCCAGCGCGATCAGCGCGTTGTAGGCCGACTTGGCCTCGTTCTGCCCCTGGGTGTAGGCGGTGCCGGTGTTGGTGGAGAAGTGGTCGAAGCCCGACAGGCAGGGGTTCTGCGGGCCCACCCAGATCGGCAGCAGCGCCCATCCCTGGTTGGTCACCGTGGTGACCCAGGACTTGGTGAGGTTCGGCTGGCTGCACGCGCGGTCGATGCCACCGACGTAGATGCCCCAGACCAGGTACGGGGTGTTGCTGAAGAAGGCCTGCATCTGCGAGGTCGACGGGGCGGTACAGGAGTCGCCGCCCTTGCCGATCGTGGGATAGCTCTGCGGGGTGGCCTGGGCGGGCGCCGACTGTGCGGCGAGGCCGGCCAGGCAACCGGCCAGGAGCAGCAGCGCCGCGGCCAGGCGGCGCGCTGCCCGGGCGGGGCGGGGGAGGGCACGCATGGCGCCAAGCATGAACCGGGCGCGACGTTATGTCTAGATCAAGATGATTAGTCCGTCTTGCCGTGGTGATCCGCTGTGCTGTCCCGGCCCGCCGTGCCGTCCTGGCTCGTGCCGGTGTCCGGAGCCGCCGCCTCGTCGCGGCGGCCGAAGCGCCGGACGAACTCCGCCTCCAGCTCCGCGGTGCGGGCCTCGTGGTTGGCTCGCTGGGCGGCGGTGCCGTCCGCGGCGATGTCGTCGCGCTTCCTCTTCAACTGCAGCAGCTCGTGCCGCAGGGTGTCGTCGGACAGTCGCTCGGCCGGGATGCCGCTGGTCATCGGGCTGGACCTCCGCTGCGGGTGGCGCGGGCCGGATCGGTTCTCCACCGCGACCTGCGGCCACCGTACCCGCTGCGGGCCCGCCCGGCTCGGCAGCGGGCCTGCTCGGTGGTGCGGCCCGGCTCGGCCCGCGACGACCGACCAGGCCCGCGACGACCGACCAGGCCCTGCCGACCGACCAGGCCTCGCAGACCGGTCGGTGCGCCGTGCCCGCGGCGTGCCATCGACCATCTAACACCGGCCGGGCACTGGCGCTATGGGCGGCGGGCGGGCACCGGTGACGGCGCTATCACGGAATTACTCACGACCATTACAAAAATGACGGAAAGCCGCCGCGGGCTGTCACAGACGGAGCGGGCCGCTCCGGGCCAGCAGCCCGCCGGGACCGGCCCCGCTCCCTCGCGGGCCACCGGCGGCCCACGCCCCGGGGGCAATCTTTGCCCACCAACACTGAGGAAAATCATTCAACGGCGATCAGTCAGGTCGATGTGGCTATTGTCGATATATTTCATCGATGGTTGAGAAAAAGTGACGCCCGGCCGCGTGACCGGCCGGGCGTCTCGGTTGACTATAAGTGTTTGAAGGCTGACCCACAGCAACCGTTATGATAAATGGCGAAGAATCACGAGCCGACTGCAACTGCATTCTCGGTGAGGCCGACAAGAAGGCGGTCGAGACCCAGCGTGAATCGCGCGGGCAGGTCCGGCTTGGCCAGATCCTCGGCCGCCTTTCGGGTCCGCGGGAAGCGGTCGTCGAGGTCGGCGAGCGCCTGCTCCATCTGCTTCAGGGTGTTCGAGCGCTCGTCGTTCGGCCCGAGCGTCACGATCGAGAGCGGGGCCGTCTCGTGCAGCACGAAGCCCTGGACGTAGACCAGCAGCACGTAGCTGGCATGCACCGCCTGGCGCTGGTCCATGCCGAGCTGCTCGAACAGCGCCAGCATCGGCTCGATCAGCAGCGCGAGGTTCGGCCCGATCACCAGGCGACTGGAGATCACCTTTGCCGAGTCGGGGTGTGCGAGCAGGAAAGACCGGTACGCCACGGCCAGCCTGCGCAGCCGCTGCTCGGCCGGCTCGTCCTCCGGGCCCCGCTGCTCGACGTGCTCGAGGTAGACGTTCTCGAAGGCCAGGCCGAGCAGCCGGTCGACGACCAGGTCGAGCATGTGCTCCTTGCTGGCGACGTACCAGTAGACCGAGGCAGCCTGGATGCCGAACCGGTCGGCGAGCCTGCGCATCGACAGTGCTTCGAGACCGTCGGTCTCGATCAAATCGATTGCAGTGTCAACGAGCAGTTCGGTTGTGATTGGCGCCCGCTTAGCGGACACCTTTTCCTGCGCAGTACGGGCCATGCAGTCAACTCCAGTAGGTCCGAATTCCCTCGTGACGTCCTTGCAGAACGCACTCTAACCCCAAAGTCGAGCTCGGTGCGCGGTTCTGGTCCGGATACTGCCCGGTAAGGTCAAAAAATATCCAGAAATTAATCATGGTCGG
>DATJNU010000166.1:0-11013 GCA_035507775.1 Jatrophihabitans sp. | reverse complement strand
GGGGTGTCGTTCACCGACAACGGTGACGGCACCGCGACGCTGGCCGGCACGCCGGCGGCCGGTAGCGGTGGCAGCTACCCGGTCACGCTCACCGTGACGAACTCGGTCGGCAGCAGCAACCAGTCGTTCACGCTGACCGTGACCGACGGGCCCTCGATCACCAGCCCCGACCACGCCACCTTCGCGGTGGGCAGCGCGGAGTCGTTCACGGTCACCACCAACGCCGGCACCCCGGCGGACGTGGCGCTGGCGATCGGGAGCGGTGACACGCTGCCGTCCGGGGTGACGTTCCACGACAACGGGGACGGCACCGCGGCCCTGGCCGGCACGCCGGCCACCAGCAGCGGGGGCAGTTACTCGCTGACCATCACGGCCAGCAACTCCGCGCACCTGTCCAGCACCCAGTCCTTCACGCTGACCGTGACCGAGCTGCCGGCGATCAGCAGCCCGGACCACGCCACGTTCACGGTGGGTGGGGCGGGCAGCTTCACGGTGCACACCACGGCGGGTTACCCGGCGGCGACCACGCTGACCGAGGCCGGTGCGCTGCCGTCGGGGGTGTCGTTCACCGACAACGGTGACGGCACCGCGACGCTGGCCGGCACCGCCACCAGCGGTGGCAGCTACCCGATCACGCTCAGCGCGACCAACTCGGCCGGGCACACCGACCAGTCGTTCACGCTGACCGTGACCGACGCGCCGGTGATCACCAGCCCCGACCACACCACCTTCGCGGTGGGCACCGCGGGCAGCTTCACGGTGCACACCACCGCGGGCACCCCGTCGGATGTGGCGCTGGCGATCGGGAGCGGTGACACGCTGCCGGCCGGGGTGAGCTTCCACGACAACGGGGACGGCACCGCGGCCCTGGCCGGCACGCCGGCGGCGGGCAGCGGGGGAAGCTACGCGCTGACCATCACGGCCAGCAACTCCGCGCACCTGTCGAGCACCCAGAACTTCACGCTGACGGTCACCGAGCTGCCGGCGGTCAGCAGCCCCGACCACACCACGTTCACGGTGGGGACGGCCGGGTCCTTCCCGATCACCACCACGGCGGGTTACCCGGCCAGCACCACACTGACCGAGACCGGCAGCCTGCCGCCGGGCGTGACGTTCACCGACAACGGTGACGGCACCGCGACCCTGGCCGGGACTCCGGCCGCGGGCAGCGGTGGCAGCTACGCCCTGGTCCTGACGGCGACGAACTCGGCCGGGCACACCGACCAGGCGTTCACCCTCACGGTGACCGACGCGCCGGCGATCACCAGCCCCGACCACGCCAGCTTCGACGCCGGCCACGCCGGGACGTTCACGGTGACCACCTCCGGTGGCTACCCGGTGCACCCGGCGCTGACCGAGACCGGCGCCCTGCCCTCCGGCGTGACCTTCCACGACAACGGCGACGGCACCGCCACCCTGGCCGGCACCCCGGCCACCGGCGGGGTCTTCCCGCTCACGTTCACGGCCGACAACGGGGCGAGCACCGCGGCGACGCAGAGCTTCACCCTGACCGTGACCGAACCGCCGGCCATCACCAGCGCCAACCACGCCACGTTCTACGAGGGAATCAACGGCAGCTTCACCGTGACCACCCGGCCCGGCGTGCCGGCCAGCCCGATCACGCTGAGCGAGACCGGCAAGCTGCCGCGCGGCCTGGCCTTCCACGACCGGGGCGACGGCACCGCGACCCTGTCCGGCAAGGCGATCGGTGACGTCAAGGGCACCTATCACCTGACCATCGCCGCCTCGAACGGGACGGTCGGCACCGGCAGCCAGGCGTTCACGCTGGTCGTCACGCACGCCGGCGGAGTGGGCCTGCCCGGGCAGCAGCCGCCGAGCAGCGGCACGCTGCAGGGCCTGCCCCAGCACACCCAGCCGGGCCAGTTGGTGACCGTGTCGGGCAGCGGGTTCGCCCCGGGCGCGCCGATCACCATCGCGCTCTACCCGTCCCGGATCGTGCTGGCCCGGGCCACCGCGGCCGCCGACGGCACCTTCACCGCGACGTTCCGGCTGCCGACCGTGACCGGCACCCAGACGCTGGTCGCGGCGGGCATCGGCACCGACGGCAAGGTGCGCTACCTGGAGGCGGGGACGGTCACCTCGGCCGACAGCTCCGGTGGCACGGCCTCGAACGGCGGCGGCCCGCTGGCCGACACCGGCCCGGCGATCGACGTCCGGCGGGCCGGCGGGTACGCGCTGGCCGCGATGTTCGCGGGCCTCGGCCTGGTCGCGGCGGGCCGGCGGCGCAACCGGGTCCAGTAAGCGGGCCTGGTAAGTGGGCCCAGTGAGCGGGCCCAGCAAGGCAGTGACGGCCACGGCGCCGGCCCGGATCGCTCCGGGCCGGCGCCGCGCCGCATCCGGGAGGCGTCAGACCGAGCCCGGCGCGTGCCCGGCCGGCCGCCGGTCGCAGATCAGGTGCGCCACCAGCGCCGTCCAGCCGGTCTGGTGGGACGCGCCCAGCCCCGTCCCGGCGTCGCCGTGGAAGTACTCGCTGAACGTCGGGTGCGGCTGCCAGAGCGGCCCGGCGCCGATGTCGCGCGGGTCGCTCGGCCGCCGCCCGGTCACCGGGTCCGGCCGGAACAGCGCGATCAGCCGGTCGTGCAGGTGGTCGGCGACGGTCCGCAGCGGCTGCAGGTTGCCCGAGCCGGTCGGCAGTTCGACCGCCAGGTCGGCGTCCCGGCCGGCGCAGTAGGTGCGCAGCGCGTCGGCCAGCAGCACGTTGACCGGCAGCCAGATCGGCCCGCGCCAGTTGGAGTTGCCGCCGAACAGCCCGCTGTCGGATTCCCCCGGCTGGTAGGCGATCGACAGCTGGCGGCCGTCCACCGCGACCGTCAGGCCGTCCCGATAGGCCGCCGACAGCGACCGGATGCCGTACGGGGACAGGAACTCCCGCTCGTCCAGCAGCCGGCTGAGCACCCGCAGGTACCGGGGCGAGTCCAGCAAGGCCAGCGTCAGCCGCTCCCCGTCCTGGCCGTGGGCGGTGATCAGCCCGGCGGTCTGCTCCGGCCGGTGCCGGCGCAGCCAGTCCAGCCGGGCGGTGAAGTCCGGCAGCTCCCGGCTCACCCAGTGCGGGGCGACCGCCACCGACAGCAGCGGCAGCAGGCCGACCATCGAGCGCACCGGCAGTTGCTGGTAGCCGCCGTCCGGGCCGACCAGCACGTCGTAGCAGAAGCCGTCCTGCTCGTTCCAGAGCGAGACCGCCTGGCTGCCGAAGCTGGCCATCGCCTCGGCGATCGCCAGGAAGTGCTCGCCGAACTTGGTCGCGATGTCATCCCAGGCGCGGTCCGTCCGGGCCAGCTCCAGGGCGATCCGCAGCATCGACAGGCAGTAGAAGGCCATCCAGGCGGTGGCGTCGGACTGCTCCAGCCGGTGCCCGGCCGGGATCTCGGTGGACCGGTCGAACAGGCCGATGTTGTCCATGCCGAGGAACCCGCCCTCGAAGAGGTTCGAGCCGTCGGCGTCCTTGCGGTTGACCCACCAGGAGAAGTTGAGCAGCAGCTTGCCGAACACCCGGGTCAGGAACTCCCGGTCGGCTCGGCCGTCGAGGGTGTAGACCTGCCAGGCCGCCCAGGCGTGCACCGGCGGGTTCACGTCGCCGAAGGCCCACTCGTAGGCGGGCAGCTGCCCGTCCGGGTGCATCGCCCACTCCCGGCACAGCAGCACCAGCTGGTCCTTGGCGAACTGCGGGTCGACGTGGGCCAGCGTCACGCAGTGGAACG
Organism: Jatrophihabitans sp.; assembly: GCA_035507775.1. Classification (GTDB taxonomy): domain Bacteria; phylum Actinomycetota; class Actinomycetes; order Mycobacteriales; family Jatrophihabitantaceae; genus Jatrophihabitans_A. The sequence continues at coordinate 7,294 of DATJNU010000166.1, read as the reverse complement.
CCAGGTCCCAGGAGGCGAACCACGGGTACTCCCACTCGTCCGGCATCGACAGCACGTCGGCCAGCGCCAGGTGCTGCCAGCCGGTGTTGCGCGCGCCCCGGTCCCGGCGCTGCGGCGGCGGTGCGGGTTGCGCCGGGTCGCCGGCCAGCCACTGCCGCACGTCGTAGCGGTAGAGCTGCTTGCCCCACAGCAACCCGGCGAACGCCCGCCGGGCGATGTGCGCGTCGGCCGCCCCGGCGTCGGCCGGGATCACCGCCGCGTAGAACTCGTCCGCCTCCCGGCGCCGGTCGGCGAAGACCGAGGCGAACCCGGCACCGAACGGGGCCTCCACCGGCGCCTGCGCCTGCGCGGTCAGCCGCAGCTGGACGGTCACCGTGCCGCCGGGTGGCACCGCGCCGAAGGCGTAGTGGACGGCCGCCTTGGTGCCCACGCCGGCCGGGTTGACCGCGTCCCGCTCGCCGTGCACCAGGTAGCGGTCGATCGCGTCCTTGGGATGGTCGGACGGGTTGCCGGCCGCGCCGAACAGCCGCACCGCGTCGGTGGCGTTGTCGCAGACCAGCAGCTCGGGCTCGCCCTCGGCCAGCAGCAGGTAGCGGCCGAGGAACCCGTGCTCGGCCTGCACCCCGCGCACCGGTCCGGCCAGGTCCACCGCGCCGAGCTGCGGGCGCCGGTCGTCTCGGCCCCAGTCCCAGGTGTTGCGGAACCACAGTTGCGGCACCAGGTGCAGCGGGGCCGGGTCCGGCCCGTGGTTGGTGGCGCTGATCCGGATGCACAGGTCGTCCGGCGCCGCCTTGGCGTAGCGGACGGTGACGTCGAAGAACCGGTCCCCCTCCAGCACCCCGGTGTCGGCGAGCTCGTACTCGGGCTGGTCGCGGCCCCGGCGGGCGTTCTCGGCCCGCAGCTGCTCGTAGGGGAAGGCCCGTTGCGGGTAGCGGTACAGCCACTCGCCGTAGGAGTGGGTCGGCGTCGCATCGACCGCCCACCAGTACTCCTTGACGTCCTCGCCGTGGTTGCCCTCCGGGTTGGTGAGGCCGAACAGCCTCTCCTTCAGGCGGGAATCCTGGCCGTTCCAGAGCGCGACCGCGAAGTTCAGGAAGCCGTACCGGTCGCAGACCCCGCCCAGGCCGTCCTCACCCCAGCGGTAGGCGCGGGCCTCGGCCTGCTCGAACGGGAAGTCCCGCCAGGCGTCGCCGCCGGCCGAGTAGTCCTCCCGGACGGTGCCCCACTGCCGGCCGGCCAGGTAGGGCCCCCACAGCCGCCACGGGTCGCCGGCCGAGGGTGACTCGGCCAGCCGGGCGTGCTCGGCGGTGCGGCGCGCGGCCGGGTTCGGCTGGGCTGGGTTCGGCTCGGACGGGGCGGCATGGCGCGGGCTCACCGGGCCAGTCTGGCAGCCGGCACGGCCGCGGCCCGCAGTTCCGCGGTGGTCCACAGCACGGTCCCGAAGAGCGTCAGCGCGCAGACGTGCACGGCCGTGCAGTACAGGCAGATGGCGTCGACCCGGAACAGCTCGATCCAGACCAGCACCAGCGCGACCAGCACCCCGACCGAGGCGGCGGCGACCCGGACCGGGACGAGCAGCCGGGCCCGCCACGCCACCGGCAGGCACAGCAGGGTCATGCCGGCGAAGTAGAGCAGCCCGAGCACCGCCACCGGGATCGGACCCAGGTGCGACCAGCGGCTGGTGGTCACCTTCTGGCAGTTGATGGTGGCCGACTCCGGGCAGGCGAAGGTGGTCGCGGCGGTGAAGTGCTCGTAGGTCAGGTACGCCGAGACGAGCAGGCCGACGGTCGCGACGATCAGCGAGGACAGGCCCACCCGGCGCTGCGGCCCGGGCCGGCTCACCGGGCGGGTCCGGTCACGGCCGGGCTCACGTGCCCGCGGCCGGCAGGACGGCGGCGGCCGCGGTGACTCCGGCCGAGGTGCACACCCCGGCCGGCTGGCGGCTGGTGAGCCGGCAGATCGCGGCGGTCAGCACGTTCGCCGCGCCGCCCACCGCCTTCGCGATCGGCGACGACGGGTCGGACAGCGCCGCGGCGATCTGGGCCTGGCTCTTGCCGGCCAGCACGGACGGGTCGTAGGAGGCGGTGTTGACCAGGTACCGGCCGCCGATGTCGAGGAACGGGAAGCCGTTCTTGCCGACGGTGCTGAACAGCTGGTTGTCGGCGGCGTCCAGGGTGTCGAGCGGGGCGTAGCTGGTGCCCTGGACCTGGTTGCTGTAGATCTCCTTCGCGGTCAGGCTCAGCAGGGTGCTGGTGTAGCCGGCGCCGTGGAAGCTCAGGGTCGCGGTGTTCGGGTACACGTCCGTCGGCGACGAGGTGACCTCGCCCAGGCCGGTGAGGGTGCCGAAGCGCGACAGCGCGACCGCCAGCGGCCAGCGTTCGGCAGCGCAGTACGGGCACCACTCGGCGCCGACGAACAGGATCCGCGGCTTGCCGTCGGCGGTGAGGGGCGGGCCGGGCAGTGCCGACGGGACGCTGGCGACGGTGCCGGTGCCGACCTGGTCGAGCACCGAGGCGGGCATCCCGGTCACCGCGGCCTGCACGGCGTTCGCGGCCGGGGCGGCCCTGGTGCCGGACTTCGGGGTGCTCGGCCCGGTCGCGAGCTTGACTACCACCAGCACCGCGACGATCAGCACGACCGCGACGATCGGCGTCAGCACGGTGAGCAGCCGGCGCTGCCGTGCCTGCCGTTCCCGGTTGGCGGCCGCCAGCGCGCGCTGGGCGGCCAGGCGCTGCGCGGCGGCGGACGGCTTGGCCGGCTTCGCCCCGGCCGGTCCGTCCGAACCGGCCCTGGCCGCACCGGACCCGGCGGTGGTCGGGTTCTTGCGCTTACCGGTCATACCGCGCTCAGCTCCTGCTTCTCCTCGGCCCGGCGCAGGCCGGCCTCCCGCCGGCAGCCGGGCACGCCGCGTCCTGGCCCCACCAGTCTCCCCCGATCCGGGGGAGACTGGCACCCGAATGCCCTCAGCGCAGTAGTCGGCCCGCGCGGGCGCCCGGTTCCCCGGCCGGCGGCAGTGTGCCACGGGTCACGTCCGGGGCCGTCCCGCGTGCCGGGAAAACCGGTTGCGCCGCGTGACTAACGTTGACCAATCGTGAGTGACGATCCGCAGCTGGCAGCCGAACGGGAACACCTGGAGCACTCACTGGCCTGCCTGGCCGAGATGCGCGAGACCGCCGGGGCGATCGCCGACTACGGCGTGGACGCGCTGGCCAGCGAGAGCCTCGGCAAGCTGCGGGCCGAGCGGCTGCGGCACCTGAGCGCGGACGCGGGGGCCCCGCCGTTCTTCGGCCGCACCGACCGGGACCCCGACCGGGCCCACCCGGCCGGCGAGGTGTTCCACATCGGGCGCCGGCACATCCGCAACGCGGTCGGCGACCCGATGGTCATCGACTGGCGGGCGCCGATCTCCCAGCCCTTCTACCGGGCCAGCGCCGAGGACCGGCAGGGCGTCCGGCTGCGCCGCCGGTTCGGGTTCAACGCCGGCCGGCTGACCTCGTTCGAGGACGAGCACCTCGACCGCGGCGAGGAGCTGGGGCTGGCCTCGGACCTGCTGCGCGCGGAGATCGAGCGGCCCCGGGTCGGGCCGATGCGCGACATCGTGGCGACCATCCAGCCCGACCAGGACGTGCTGGTGCGGGCCGGGCTCGACACCTCGCTGTGCATCCAGGGGGCGCCGGGCACCGGCAAGACGGCCGTCGGCCTGCACCGGGCGGCCTACCTGCTCTACAGCTACCCCGAGCGGCTGCGCCGGTCGGGGGTCCTGGTGGTCGGGCCGAACAGCGCCTTCCTGCGCTACATCGCCCAGGTGCTGCCGGCGCTCGGCGAGAACGGCATCACCCAGACCACGGTGGACGAGCTGGTCGCCACCACCCCGATCCGGCGCGAGGATCCGGTGCCGGTCGCGGTGCTCAAGGGCGAGGCCCGGATGGCGGACGTGCTGCGGCGCGCCGTGCTCTCCCAGATCCGCAAGCCGGCCGAGGACGTGGTGCCGATCGTGGGCACCAAGCGCTACCGGATCCCGGTCGAGCGGGTGCGCCGGTACGTCGACGACGCCCGCCGGTCGGTGCTCGCCGGCGAGCTGCGCTGGGACACCGGCCGCGAGCGGCTGCGCCAGCTGATCGCCCAGGACGTCCGCCGGCAGCGGGAGGACGCCGGCGGTGCCCCGTCGGACGCCGAGACCCGCAAGGTGGCCCGCTCGGCGCAGGTGAAGGAGTTCGTCGACACCGTCTGGCCGGCCCTGGACCCGGCCGGGGTGCTGGTGCGGCTCTACACCGAGCCCGAGTTCCTGCGCCGGGCGGCCGGCGCCGATCTCACCGCCGAGGAGCAGGCCCTGCTGGCCTGGCCGGAGCCGCCGAGGTCCGTCCGGCAGGCGAAGCTCTCCGCCGCCGACCAGGTGCTGGCCGACGAGCTGGCCGGCCTGATCACCGGATGCGACTCCTTCGTGCACGTGGTGGTGGACGAGGCCCAGGACCTCTCCGCCATGCAGTGCCGGGCGGTGGCGCGGCGCTGCCCGCTCGGCTCCATCACGGTGCTCGGCGACGTCGCCCAGGCCACCACCCCGTGGGCTCCCGGTGCGTGGGCGCGAACGCTGGCCCACCTCGGCCAGCCGGACGCGGCCGTCTCACCGCTGACCGTCGGCTACCGGGTGCCGGGCGAGGTGCTGGCGGTCGCGAACCGGCTGCTGCCGCACATCGCGCCGGACGTGCCACCGGCCAGCTCGGTGCGTGCCGGCGGGGACGCCCTCAGCCTCGACGCCGAGCTGGTCGCGGCGGTGCGCGGCTGCCTCGCGGCCGAGGGCTCGATCGCGGTGATCGTGCCGGACGACCGGCTGCCGGCGGTGACCGCCGAACTCGCCGGGGCCGGCATCGCGGCCGGCGCGCTGGCCGATGAGGAGCCGGGCCGGGTCACCGTGGTGCCGGCGACCGCGGCCAAGGGCCTGGAGTACGACTCGGTGGTGCTGGTCGAGCCGGCCGCCATCGTGGCCGCCGAGCCGACCCGGCTGGGCGGGCTGCGCCGGCTGTACGTGGCCTGGACCCGGGCGGTGTCCCGGCTGCTGGTGGTGCACACCGAGCCGCTGCCGGCCGAGCTGGCCTGAAGGACCTGCCGGCCGGTAACCGGCCGAGCCTGTCATGGACTTCGACCGCGATGGCGACCGAAGTCCATGACAGGCTCACGTGACGGTGCTGGCGGTGCTCAGGCTGCGACGTTGATCGAGGTGCCGCCGCTGAAGTCGTGGTAGCTCGGCCACCACGATCCGCTCTGGTACTCCTTGTGGTACAGCTCGCCGTCGGTTCCCGCCGCCCACACGTGGTAGGTGTTCGAGTCCGGCAGGTACTGCAGCTTCGGCGTGCCGGTCAGCACGGTGCCGCCGATGCTGTCGAAGCTGAAGCTGCCGTGATCGCCGTCGTAGCCGGCATCGGTGTTGCGGACGTTCACCACCGCGCCGCCGGAGTCGACCGCGAACACGTGCTGGTGCCCGTAGACATCCACCATCGCGGCCGCGCCCTGGGTGAAGTTGTGGTCGCCCAGGTCGGTCCAGGAGCCGTCCCAGCCGCTGCCGTCGTACTCCTTGACGTAGAGGTGGCCGTTGGTGCCGGTGGCGTAGACGTCGTAGACATTGGCCGCGGCGAAGTAGGCCACGCCCGGGGTCCGGGTGAGGATCGTGCCGCCGATGTTGTCGAACGTCCAGCTGCCGTTCTTGCCGTTGCCGCCGACGTTTCCGTTGCGGATGTTGTAGACCGCGCCGTCGGTGCCGGTGGCGAAGACGTGCTGGTGGCCGTACTTGTCGAGCATCGCCGAGACGCCGGCCCGCAGCGACGGCCCGTCGATCAGCGTCCAGGAACCGCCCCAGGCGCCGTTCACGTAGTCCTTGACGTAGAGGTTGCCGTTGTTCCCGGTGGCGTAGACGTCGTACTCGTTCGAGTCCGGGAAGTAGTTCACCGCGGGCGAGCCGGTCAGGATGGTGCCGTCGATGCTCCCCCAGCCCCAGCCGTTGGCCGCGTCGTACCGCTCCGCGATCGATCCGGCGGTGGTGCTGGCGAAGATGTGCTGGTAGCCGGCGGTGTTCACCGTCGTGCCCGACTGGCTGTTCGGGATCAGGTCGGTGCCGAAGCTCGATTGCGCGCTGTTGGCGTAGGACAGCCGGGCGCTCGGATCGCACGACCCGCACTGCTCGAACTCGTCCTGGAACGCGGCCGTCGCGGCGCTGACGGTGCTGGCCGCCTCCAGGTCGGACAGGCCGTACCCGGAGTACTGGGTGAGCTCGTACCAGATGAAGTTCAGCTGCAGGTCCAGCGAGCTGGCGGATTCGCCCTGGGTCGAGGCGTACCACTGCACGTTGTTGTGGTAGCTGGTGTCCCAGCGGCCGCCCACGCTCCACTGCGCGATGCCGCGGCCCGGTCCGCCGGACTGCACCGCGGTCGGGCTCATGCCGGACTCCTGGTCCAGGTTGCCGACGATGCCGGCCGCCTGGACGTTGGTCAGTCCCTTCGAGAGGAAGAAGTCGAACGCGACCTGGTTGGCGACCGGGTCGCCGGCCGAGGCGGAGGCCGGGGACGACCCGGCCAGCACCGCGGTGCTCCCGGCCGCCACGCAGGCGAGCACGCCGAGAACGGCTATTGCCTTTGTACGCATGGATAAACCTGTCTGCTCAGGGCGGCGTGCGTCAGCCGGCCACGTTGATCGAGGTGGAGCCGCTGAAGTCGTGGTAGCTCGGCCACCACGCCCCGCCGCTGTACTGCTTGTGCCAGAGGGTGCCGTCGCTGCCGGCCGCCCACAGGTCGTAGGTGTTCGAGTCGAAGTCGTAGCTCACCTTGGGCGTGCTGCGCAGCACGGTGCCGCCGATGTCGTCCCAGTTCCAGGTGTTGCCCGAGGTGTTGCGGGCATTGACGATCGAGCCGGAGGTGGTCACCGCGAAGACGTGCTGGTGGCCGTACTTGTCGATCATCGCGGCCGCGCCGCCGGCCAGGTTGTGGTCACCGCGGTCCGACCAGGAACCGGCCCAGCTGCCGTTGAGGTAGTCCTTCTCGTACAGGTGGCCGTTGGTGCCGGTGGCATAGACGTCGTACTCGTTGGTGGCCGGGAAGTAGTTCACGCCCGGGGCGCCGGTCAGGACGGTGCCGCCGACGCTGCTGAAGTTCCAGCTGCCGTTCTTGCCGTTGGCGCCGGCGTTTCCGTTGCGGATGTTGTAGACCGCGCCGTCGGTGCCGGTGGCGAAGACGTGCTGGTGGCCGTACTTGTCGAGCATCGCCGAGACGCCGGCCCGCAGCGACGGCCCGTCGATCAGCGTCCAGGA
>DATJNU010000165.1:0-2014 GCA_035507775.1 Jatrophihabitans sp. | reverse complement strand
GGCCTCGGCCATCTCGGGCGAGCGTATCCAGTGCGCCTCGCTGCCGAAGTGCACGCCGTGGCAAGCCGTGGTGATCCCCGCGGCCAGGAACTTGGCCTCTAGCGATCCCAGCGCGAAGCCGAGGTCGAAGCTGACCGTCGGTCGCGGTGACACCTCGCGCTCGATCGCATCACAGTGCGAGTCCACCAGACCGGGCAGGCAGAACGCACCGCGGCCGTCGACGGCGCCGACGTAGGACCGGTTCTCCTCGACTGACAGGATCCGGCCATCCTCACTGGCGACGGTCGCGCCGTCGAGGACGCGGTCGGCCACCACTGCCCGGACGTTGCTTAGCAGGTGCACGACCATCGGGGGACCTCTCGTCTGGGGAGCATGTACTTATCTACACAACCTATCGTGGCGCTTCGGCTCGCCCCGATGACAGCGGCTGGGCCGCGGCGCGAAGTCCCGGCGAATTCTGACTGGCCTGGTCGCTGGCCCAGCGCAGCTCCATCACCTCGCCGACGCTGCGGAACCCGTGCCGCTGGTACAGCGGGATGCTCCGCGGCGACGGCCAGAGCACGACGTTATCGACCCCGCTACGGCGGCAGAAGTCCAGCGCCGTGGTCAGCAGCCGGCCGCCGATCCCGCGGCCCCGCCACCGCGGGCGCACATACAGGCTGCTCACGTAGCCGATGGCCTCGGCTTCCGGCACCGGGTTCGGCACCTTTTCGATTAGCTGCACCAGCACTAGGCCGACGGGCTCGCCGGGCGCGCAGGCGATCCAGCCGGTCCACACGCCGCCTCCCAGGCGATCGGCCAGCCACCGGGCTACCCGTTCAAGAAACTGGGTTTCGGGTTCGGTCGGCACCGCCATCTCCGATCGGAACGCGTAACGCATCTCGGCGAGCACCGTGGCGTCGCCCGGGCCGGCCAGCCGGACCGTAATCACCGGGCGCCCCCGGCGCTCGCGTGTTCAAGGGTCTCGCCCGGGGTTCCCTCCGCGGCGACCAGGCCGTCGCGCAACACGACGACCCGGTCGGCCAGGGCCCGCACCACGTCCAGGTCGTGGAACACGCTCAGCACCGACGCTCCGGCCCGGCACAGCCCGCTGATCAGCGCCAGCACGGTCTCGCGATGGCCGGGGTCGAGCGCCGCCACCGGCTCGTCCAGCAGCAGCAGCCGCGGCGGGCAGAGGGTTCCCGCGGCCAGGTTCACCCGCTGCTGCTCGCCGCCGGACAGCACCGCCGGCTGGGTGCCCCACAGCTCTTCCTCCAGGCGGACCCGGCGCAGGGCCGCGGCGGCGGCCGCGGTGGCACCGGCCGGTTCGAGGCCGCGCCGGATGGCCGCCCGGCCGACCACCTCGAGCACCGAGCGGCGGCAGTCCGGCCGGAGAAACTGGCTGACGTAGGCCATGTCGTGCCTGCGCGCCTCGACCACGGTCCGGTCGTCGGCGGCGGCCAGGTCCACCGTGCTGGAATCGCGGCGCCGCAGCCAGACCTCCCCGGCCGAGGGCAGGCAGCTACGCCACACACATTTCAGCAGCGTCGATTTCCCGGCCCCGCTCGGACCGACCAGCGCCACGTGCTGGCCAGCGCCGACGGCCAGGTCGACTCCGCGCAGGGCCGGGACCTGGCGGCCGATCGCGTGGATGACGAACTGCTTGTGCAGCCCGCGGACGGTCAGAACCGGCTCACTCACCACGGCACTCCCGCCTCACAGCGTTCCTCTGGCCGCCGCCACGAGCTGCTGGCTGTAAGCGTCCTGGGGATCTTCCAGCAACTGGTCGGTCAATCCGGCCTCGACCATCCGCCCGCCGCGCAGCACCACCGCGCGCGAGCTCAGCATCGAGATCACCGTCATGTCGTGGCTGACCACCAGGGCAGTGACGCGAGTCTCTTCCAGCAGGTCCCTGATCAGGTCGAGCACCCCGGCCGCGATCGCGGCGTCCAGGCCGGTGGTGGGCTCGTCCAGGAGCAGCAGCGCCGGGTTGTTGGCCACCGCCTTGGCCAGCTGCACGCGCTGCCGCATCCCG
>DATJNU010000164.1:0-16396 GCA_035507775.1 Jatrophihabitans sp. | reverse complement strand
CGCCACCGGTGCAGGGCCATCCGCTGCTGATCGTCGACCGGCCGGGCTCGGTGCAGACCTCGTTCCGGTTCGGCGGCACGGCACTGCCCCGCGACCATCACGACTACCCCGCGTTGCAGCTGGCGAACCTGGCCTTCGGCGGCTACTTCTCCTCCCGGTGGGTGGAGAACATCCGTGAGAACAAGGGGTATTCGTACTCGCCGCGCAGTTACATCGACCACGCCTGGCTGGGCTCGACGGTCGAGATCGTCGCCGACGTCGCAACCGAGGTGACCGCGCCCGCGGTGCTGGAGACGTTCTACGAACTGGGCCGCATCGCGTCGCTGCCGATCACCGCCACCGAGCTGGACTCGGTGCAGCAGTACGCGGTCGGCAGCCTGGCCCTGGCCACCGCCACCCAGAGCGGTCTGGCCTCCCAGCTCAGCGTGCTGCTCAGCGTCGGGCTGGGCGCGGACTGGCTGATGGAGCATCCGGCGCGGCTGCTCAAGGTCACCGCCGACGAGGTGGCGGAGGCCGCCGCGGGCTACCTGGCGCCGCGGCGGCTGGTGGGCGTGGCGGTCGGCGACGCGGGGAGCATCATCGAACCGTTGTCGGCGATCGTCGAGGTCGAGTAGCCGATGACCGCCGCGCGCCCGCCGCGCGACCCCTGGGCGGTGCCCGAGACGCCGCTGCTCGCCCGCTACGCCCACGACCGGCTCGCCGACCGGCGCGCCGACCCCGCCTACCTGGAACGGGCCTGGCATGACGAGGACGCCCGGGTCCTGACGGTCTCGCCGTCCGGCACGGTCGCGGTGACCGGCTCGGCCGAGCGGCCGGACCTGGTCTGGGCACGGCCGGAGCAGGTCGCCGCCGTCGAGGGCATCCGGGTGTTCCTCGGGGAGGCCGCCGGCCGGCCGTACTTCGCTCAGCTGGCCAGCGGGCCGGTGGACGACCAGGACTGGCGGACGCTGCGCGAGGTCGGCGCGGCGCTCACCGACCTGGAGGTCGGCCTGCTGACCAGCGCGGTGGCGTTGCGGGCATGGCACCTGGGGCACCCGCGCTGCCCGCGCTGCGGCGCGGCCACCGAGGTGGCTCAGGCCGGGTGGACTCGGGTGTGCCCGGTGGACGGCTCCGAGCACTTCCCGCGGACCGACCCTGCCGTGATCATGCTGGTGCACGACGGGGCCGGCCGGTGCGTGCTGGCCCGTGGGCCGCAGTGGCAGCCGGGTCGGATGTCGGTGCTGGCCGGGTTCGTCGAGGCCGGCGAGTCCGCCGAGGCGGCCGTGGCCCGTGAGGTGTCCGAAGAGGTGGGCATCCGGATCCGCGACATCGCCTACGCAGGCTCGCAACCACACCCGTTTCCGGCATCGTTGATGCTGGGCTTCAGCGCCCGGCTGGACGGTGACCCGACCCTGTGCCTCGACCAGGACGAGATCGCCGAGGCGGGCTGGTTCACCCGGGACGAGGTGCGTGCCACGGCGGACTGGGGCAGCGCGGAGGTGGCGGCCGGCGGCCGGCTGCAGGCGCTGCCGTCGACCATGTCGATCGCCCGGCAACTGATCAACACCTGGCTGGCGGCCGAGGACTGATCCGGCTCAGCGCACCAGCAGGGCCGGGTGGCGCGGGTCGTCGTACCGGATCACCGCGTCGGCCAGGCCGGCCGGGTCTACCTCGTGGTCGTAGCGGTCGAAGGCCGGCAGCGTCCACCGCAGCTCCTCGCCGGTGAGCCGCCGCCGGGCCTGCCGGCTCACCGAGACGTGCACGGTGAGATCGAGATGCAGTCCGACGCCGAGCAGCAGTTCACCGCACAGCAGCAGCACCCCGGACGCCGCCAGCTCAGCGGGGTGCGCCCGGGTCGAGCGGTTGGTCACCGGATCGCGCAGCGACGGCAGGTACCGGCCGTGCTCGGCCAGCGGGTCGAGCACCTCGCGCTGCAGCGCCCCCGTGTCCAGCCAGCCGGTGTAGAAGGACTCCACGTCGGTGCGGCCGTACTCGAGCCGCAGCGAGGCGTCCCGGTAGAAGTCCGCGGCGCGGACCACCCCCACCGGCCGGCCGGCGGACTGCAGCTCGGCAGCCAGCGACGCCACCGGCTCGGTCAGGTCGGCGCACGACGGGGCGTCCAGCGCCAGGCGCAACGGGTGCCGGCCGGGGTGCCGGTCCCCGCAGAGCTCGGCCAGCCGGTGGGCGAGCGCCGAGGGGCTGACCGGCTCGAACCGACTCACCGGCACGCGTCGACGGGTCGGCTCATGCGAGCGTGGCGAGCTTCTCCCGCACCTGCGCCACGCTCGGGTTGGTCAGGGCGGAGCCGTCCGAGAACTCCAGGGTGGGGACGGTCTGGTTGCCGCCGTTGACCTCCATCACCCGCACCGCTGCCTGCTCGTCGGCCTCGATGTCGATCTCGCTGAACTCGATCCCGGCCGTGGACAGGCCATGCTTGAGCCGGCGGCAGTACCCGCACCAGGTGGTGGTGTACATGGTGACGGATGCGGTCATGTCGGGTCCTCACTGTCGCGGGCGTCGATGCTGCTGGCAACGGTAACCGCCGCCACCGACGGTTCCCTTCCCACCGGAACTGTCGGTGGGACTTGGCAGGATGGCAGGTGTGAACGAACCGGAGCCCGACCTGCCCACCGCTGCCGAACGCGCGCTGGCCGGGCTCGACCCGGAACAGCGGGCCGCGGCACTCGCCGTGCGCGGTCCGGTGTGCATCCTGGCCGGCGCCGGCACCGGCAAGACCCGGGCGATCACGCACCGGATCGCCTATGCCGTGGCGACCGGGACGGTGCCGCCGGAGAACGTGCTGGCGGTGACCTTCACCGCCCGGGCCGCGGGTGAGCTCCGGACCAGGTTGCGGGCCCTCGGTGCGGTCGGGGTGCAGGCCCGGACGTTCCACGCCGCGGCACTGCGCCAGCTCACCTACTTCGCGCCACAGATCCTGGGCGGCCCGCTGCCGGCGGTGGCCGACAATCCCATCCGTTGGGTGGTGCAGGCCACGAACCGGCTCCGGCTGCGCACCGACCGCGCCGACCTGCGCGACCTCGCCGCCGAGATCGACTGGGCCAAGTCGGCGCTGGTGCAGCCGGCGGACTACCCGGCCGCTGCGGCCCAGGCCAACCGCGGCATCTCGGTTCCGGCGGCCCGGGTGGCCGAGGTCTACGCCGGCTACGAGGATGCCAAGCGACGCAACAACGAGATCGACTTCGCCGACCTGCTGCTCATCCTGGCCGGTGCCCTGGAGGAGGTGCCCCAGGTCGCCCGGGCGGTGCGCGCCCAGTACCGGTACTTCGTCATCGACGAGTACCAGGACGTGTCCCCGCTGCAGCAGCGGCTGCTCGACGGCTGGCTCGGCGACCGGCAGGACCTCTGCGTCGTGGGCGACGCCAACCAGACCATCTATTCCTTCGCCGGCGCCCGGCCGTCCTATTTGCTCGGGTTCGCCGAACGCTATCCCGACGCCCAGGTCATCCGGCTGGAGCGCGACTATCGCTCCACGCCACAGATCGTCGAGTTGGCGAACCGGCTCATGCACCATGCCGACTCGGCGTCCCGGCTGCGGCTCATCGGCCAGCGCCCGGACGGGCCGGTGCCGACCTTCGCCGAGTACGACGACGAGCCTGCCGAGGCGGTGGCGGTGGCGGCGACGGCCAGGCGGCTGATCGCCGGGGGTACGCCGGCCGCCGAGGTCGCGGTGCTGTTCCGGATCAATGCCCAGTCAGAGGTGTACGAGAAGGCACTGGCCGACGCGGGCATCCCGTACGTGCTGCGCGGCGGCGAGAAGTTCTTCGAGCGCGCCGAGATCAGGCAGGCGGTGGTGCTGTTGCGCGGTGCCGCGCGGGCCGACGACGGCAGCGTGAGCCTCGCCGAAGCAGTCGCCGAGGTGCTGAGTTCGGTCGGCTGGAACGCCGAGCACCCGCCGCCCGGCGGCGCGGCGCGCGAGCGGTGGGAGTCGCTCGCCGCGCTGGTCAGCCTGGCCGAGCAGTTCTCGGCCGAGCAGCCGGCGGCGCGACTCGACGAGTTCAACCGTGACCTGGAGCAGCGAGCGGCGTCCCAGCACGCGCCGACGGTGCAGGGGGTGACGCTGGCGTCCCTGCACTCGGCGAAGGGGTTGGAATGGGATGCGGTGTTCCTGGTCGGGCTGACCGATCAGACCATCCCGATCCAGCACGCCGACACCCCGGAGCAGTTGGCCGAGGAACGGCGGCTGCTCTACGTGGGCATCACTCGGGCCCGGGAACGGCTGATGCTGTCCTGGGCGCTCGCCCGCAACCCGGGGCAGGCCCGCCGACGGCGCCCGAGCCGGTTCCTGGACGGGGTCCGGCCGGGCGCTGCCCGATCGGGAGCTGCCACCGGAAAGCGCGCCCGGGCCGTCCCGCAGTCGGAGGACGCCGCGATGTTCGGCAAGCTCCGGGCGTGGCGCAAGAAGCAGTCCGAGGCGCAGGGCGTCCCCGCTTACGTCGTGTTCTCGGATGCGACCCTGGTCGCCATCGCGGATCGGGCACCGGCTGACGCGGCCGAGCTGGCACGGGTGCCGGGTGTGGGGCCGACGAAGCTGGAGCGGTACGCCGACCCGGTGTTGGCGGTGCTCGCCGGGCACGACCCGGATCCGGTCGCGGTCGACTGACGCCGGCCGCGGTCGACTACGCCGGCCGTGGTCGCCTGACGCCAGTCGAGACAGTCGAGGCAGCCGGTCGAGGCAGCCGGGAATGGCGTCGGCGGCCAACCCCGCTGGCCGGGTCGATTCAGCCGGGCGCGCTGGCTGACACGGGGTGCCGCGCCGGTTGCCCGGCCAACCTGAGGCGGCGGCCCGAATCGAGTTTCAGCAGGCTCGGCAAAGGGAATCGGCCACGCTAGGGGCTCACGGAGCAGGTGCGGTCAGCGCCCTGCGCCGGACCGCAGGGGGTCCCGAAGCGGTCGGCAAAGATAGTTGGGAAATTTCTCGGTAAATAGTTTGTGCGGCTGTGCGCCCTCGGCTAACCTCGCGTACACGAGAACGTCAGCCATGCGGGTTGACGGCCTGAGTCCGAGTGCGAGGAGGTGACCTCGATGTCCATGTTCGACCTGACCGGAGCAGCCAGCGATATCGCGGCTGCTTTCCGCGTGCGCCGGGCCGGCGTCGAGGTTATCGGTGCCGCTCCGGCCGTCGGTTCGGCTGGCACCGGTCTGGCCAATGTCGTTTTCGGTAAGGGACACCCGCCTCGGGGGATACCGCTCTGATCAAACCAGAGCGCGCAACCTCTCGAGGCCGCGGAATCCCTGACCGGGATTCCGCGGCCTTTGTCATTCCGGCAGCAGCGTCGTCGCAGGTAGCAGGAAGCACCGGTGGTCACGCCGGTGCGGGAGAGAAAGGACGAACGAAAGCCGGTGAGGACGCATCAGCGGTGACCCGAGTACCTCAACTACTTCAGAACCCGTATCAACCGAACAACACGTTCAATCCGATACCCAAGGAGGTGACCCGACGTGTTCGCCACCGCAACTCTGACCGAGCTGCAGGCACAGCCTCGGGTGGCGGCCGAATCGAAGGCCGCGATCTCAGTCTGTGAACCGATCGTCATGACCGTCGACCCGGCTTTCGGAGCCGGCCTCGACGACCTGCCCTGCCAAGTCCTGGACGCCGATCTGTGGTTTGCCGAGGCGCCGGCCGACCTCGAGCGTGCCAAGACGTTCTGTGCCGAGTGCCCGGTCCGTACCGGCTGCCTGGCCGGCGCGCTGGACCGCCGGGAGCCCTGGGGTGTCTGGGGCGGCGAGATCTTCAACCAGGGCGTGGTCATCGCCCGCAAGCGGCCGCGTGGCCGCCCGCGCAAGAGCGAGGTCGCGGCATGACAGTCGACCGCTGTGGGATCCGGTCCCTGGATCTCCACGGCGTGAT
This sequence comes from Jatrophihabitans sp., assembly GCA_035507775.1. Taxonomy (GTDB): domain Bacteria; phylum Actinomycetota; class Actinomycetes; order Mycobacteriales; family Jatrophihabitantaceae; genus Jatrophihabitans_A. The sequence continues at coordinate 10,548 of DATJNU010000164.1, read as the reverse complement.
CGACAGCGCGCGGTACCGCGCCGACCGGCAGCGGCCGGCCGGTATGCGGGCATCAGCCTTCCCACCGTTCCACGACGTACCAAGGAGCATCACCATGTATTCGATGAACGAAGCCTTCGCCCGTGAGCGAATGCGACTGCAACTCGAGCAGTCCGCGCGCCAGCGGCTGGCCGACGGCATGGCCTCGGCGCGGCTCTGGCAGCGGCTGGCCTCGTACTCCGCGCGACGGGCGGCGCGTTCGTCCCGCCGGTTGGCGGAGACCTCCGCCACCGACTACCAGTTGGCCGGCTGAGACGAGGTCAGGCGGGTCGGGACCCGGCAGCTGAGCCGGGCGTCCTGACCCGCCAGAACAGTTCCACCTTCGGAGGTGTGCCCGGTGCCGGGCACACCTCCGATGTGCAGGTGCGTCGGCTCGTGACCATGCGGCCGCGCGGTGCGGGTCGGCCGGTGAGCGGGCCGGGCAGTCGGCGGCGGCCCTACCTTCGCCTGGCGGTGGAAGGTGGTGGCGCCACGGCTGCGGAACCGATGGAATGTCTCTGTGACAGAATCTGAGCTGGCCTGCCAGGTGTGCGGCCGAAGCCCGTCTCCGGAGGATCGGATCAGCTGGGTGATGGATCGGCGGGATGGCGTGACCCGATGGACCTGCCCAACCTGCGCGGCCGAGCACATCCGGTCGCTGGAGGCCAAACTCGACCCCGAGTGGTGGTGAGACCCGGCCCGGCGAGGTCGGCTCCGGCAGCCGTCACTCCTTGAAGCCGGGCTGCCACTTCTCGGCGATCTGCCGGTAGGGAGCGCGGGCACCCAGCTGGCACAGCACGCCGATCGAGCCGAGGGTGACCCGATGGAGCAGCAGGTACTCGGGCGGCAGGTTCAGCATCCGCCCCACCCTCGCCGCCTCGTTGCGAGGATCGCCGATGCGGGCGGCCTGCTCACGCATCCACGTCCGGGTGAAGGTGAACTCCGGTTCCGCCAGCGGCTCCAGGATCGGCCGCAGGTAGTCCATCACCTTGGCAGCGTCGACCTGCAGTGTGCCGCGGATGAACTTCTCCTTGCGCATGGCCTCTATCACGGCCTCTGTATCGCCGTTCAGCACCAACCTGGTGATCCGGCCGAGCGGTTCCGGCGTCCCGTTGGGCAGTCGGGCCATCGCGCCGAAATCGAGCACCCCCAGCCTGCCGTCTGCCAGCAATCGGAAGTTGCCGGGATGCGGGTCGGCATGCAGCAGTTGGCTACGTTGTGGCGCCGAGAAGTGCAGCAGTGCGAGCAGCTCTCCGGCGCGATCCCGATCGGCCTGCGTCCCGCTCGCGATGATCCTGGACAGCGGGGTGCCGTCAAGCCATTCGCTCACCACGATCTTGGGTGCGCTGGCTACCACCCTCGGGGCGACGATGTCGGGGTCGCCATCGTAGGCCGCGGTGAACTGGCGCTGGGCGTCGGCCTCGAGCGTGTAGTCGAGTTCCTCGCTGACGCGGGCCTTCAACTCGGCGAGGAGGGGTTTCACGTCCAGCCCGGGCGAGATCATGGAGAACAGCCGAGCGAACCGCGCCAGCTGGGTGAAGTCGGCCATCAGGGCCGGTCCGGCACCGGGGTACTGGATCTTCACCGCGACCTCGCGGCCGTCGGCCCAGATGGCTCGATGCACCTGCCCGATCGACGCCGCCGCGGCCGGCTGGTCGTCGAAGGAGCTGAATCTCGACCGCCACGACGTGCCGAACTGCTCATCGAGCACCCGGTGCATGGTCGCGGGGGTCATCGGAGGCGCGGCCTCCTGCAGCTTGGTCAGCGCCTCCCGATACGGGGCGGCGGCCTCCTCCGGCAGAGCGGCCTCGAAGACGGACAGCGCCTGCCCGAACTTCATGGCACCGCCCTTGAGCTGCCCGAGCACGGAGAACAGCTGCTCGGCCGTCCGAGCGGCGAGTTCGGCCTGGACGTCGTCGGCGGACTGGCCGGTGAGCCGACGCCCGAAGCCGACGGTCGCTCGACCGGCAACTCCGAGGGGAAGGCGGGCAAGCCTGGCGGTGCGGGCTACGCCGCGCTGCGGTATGTCGGTCACGGTCCCATTCTGCCGTCTGCGGGCTCGGAGGCGGTTGCGCTGCAGTCGCAGTCGGGGTGCGGCGGCCAGCTCCGGCGGCGCAACCGCCAGTCGGGCAGCTGCCATTCCAGGGTTCCGTCGAGGGTCTCCGCGCGGTTGCCGTCCAGGTGATGCAGCGCCTGACCGACCGTCAGGCCCGCGGTGGCCAGGCACAGGGCGACCTCCGAAGCGGCGCGATGCCGGTGCCGGCGGGCGAGCTGAACCGCGAAGGCCGGCCAGCACGGGTCGCGGTCGGCCCGGTGCAGATCGGCGCAGCGCAGGCAACTGGTGCGCCCCGGCACCACCAGCGGTCCGACTACGGCGCGGGAGCCGGCCGTGAAGGCGGACAGGTGGGTGAAGCCGTCGAGATGCAGCGCGTCCCGGACCGACGGGTCGAGGGGCGCGGGGTCGGTCAGCACGACCAGGTCCGGCCGCCGGGAACGTCCCGGTGGCCCGGTCGACACGTCCGGGGCGCTCCGCCGGACGGCCGCTGCCCCCGAGATGCCGAAGCGCCTGCCCTCGTCGGCGGGGGAGAGGCCACCCGGGCAGGCGTCCGCCGCGGCCACGTCCCCACCGTCTGCCAGGTGGACATGGCCTACGCCGGCATTGGCCAGCCCAGCGGCGATCGACACGGTTACGCGGGAGGTGCCGTGCACCGTCACCATGGCTCGCCGGCGCCGCCCGAGCACGTCGAACCCTCGCTCGCCGTACCGGCCGACGAGCGCGTTGAGCTCGGCGTTCAGGTAGGCGGGGAGTTGCCCGACCGGCAGCGCGTCCGGGCCCCGGCGGGTGAGGAACCCCGCGCCGTACAGGAGCTCCGCCAGCTCGAGTGCCCCGCCGCGCAGCGGGGCCCGCTGCTGCGCTCCGTCCGGGTCCGGGGCATCCCGGACCGGATCGGCCAGCAGCGCCGCCACCTGCTCTGGCTCGACGTCGGATACCGTGATCCGGCGGTCGCCGAGTTCGACCTGGATGACCTTCGGCGCCCGCCACAGCACGGTTGCCGCGGAATTCAGCCGGCGCCACCCTGAGGGCCGGCGGCACGCTGGCATCTCGGTGCGCTGCGTCGTGAGACTCATGCAGAGCAGGCTGGCACAGCGGGCTGCCGACTCCGGGGAGTTATCCACAACGCCCGGCGAACCCTCAACCGCATGTCCACACTTGTGGACCCCCTTGTGGATAACCTATGGACGACGCGCCGAACAACCCGTTGACAACCTGTGGACAACTGGGGTGGGTGTCAGCGGTTCGTCCTATGGTGGCCGCATGTCCGATGGTCACTACCACCCGAACCCGCTCCGCGTCGTGCCGCCGCCCACCGGTGCCGCCCATCCCGCAGCCCGGGTGGAGGTGCGCCGCAGCCCCCGCCGGCGCAAGACCGTCTCGGCCTACCGCGATGGGGACAAGATCGTCGTCCTGGTGCCTGCGAGGCTCAGCAGGGCGGACGAGCAGCGTCTCGTCGCCGAGCTGGTGGAGAAGGTCACCCGACGTGAGGCACGACTCGCGGTGACGGGCTCCCGCCGCGGTGACGAGGCGCTGATGGCGCGCGCCCGTCAGCTCGCCAGCCGCTACCTGCAGGGAGCGGCGCAACCGGTGAGCGTCCGCTGGGTGACGAACATGTCGACCCGCTGGGGGTCCTGCACGCTCGCCGACCGGACGATCCGGCTGTCACATCGGGTGCAGCCCATGCCGGAGTGGGTCATCGACTACGTGCTCGTGCACGAACTCGCCCACCTGCTCGAACCGAGTCACGGTCCCGGCTTCTGGGCCTGGGTGGAGCGCTATCCGCGCACCGAACGTGCCCGCGGTTACCTCGAAGGAGTGGCGATGGCCGCTCAGCTGCCGGGCTGGTCGGACTGCGGGTCGTCCGGCTCGGACGCCGGGCCGGCTTCGCCGGACCGAGACGCCCTCCCGGAGCCGTCGGAGGGGGACTGGTCGTTGGCCGGCGGGCTGTCGGTTCCCGAGGCGGCCGGCCCGGACGCGCCGTGCTCCGGCTGATCGAGCAGCCCGGACAAGTCGTCCGGAATCGACAGCTGCGGGGCCCCGCCGTAGGTCGAGGCGAAGCCCACCGGATCGTCCAGGTCGTCGGAGGTGGGCAGCAGATCGGGGTGGTTCCACAGGCTGTCTCGGGTCGAGGTCCCGTGCAACTGGCCCATCGCGCCCCAGAGCGCCGCGGCGTCCCGCAGCCGCCGCGGACGCAGCTCCAGGCCGACCAGCGTCGCGAAGGTCTGCTCGGCCGGGCCGCCCGCCGCACGCCGGCGGCGCATTGCCTCGGCGAGCACCGGCGCGGCCGGCATGCGTTCCTGGGCGGCGGCGAAGACGACGGCGTCGACCCACCCTTCGATCAGGGCGAGCAAGGTCTCCAGGCGGCGCAGGGCGAGCTTCTGGGCCTCGGTGTCCTCCGGCTCGAACAGGCCGCCGCTGAGGGCCTCCTGGATCGACTCCGGACGCTGGGGGTCGACCTCGGTCAGCAGGTTCGAGATGGCCTGCGGGTCGATGGCGATGCCACGGCCGTAGGCGTCGACCGCGTCGAGCAGCTGCTGGCGCAGCCAGGGCACGTGGGCGAAGAGCCGCTGATGGGCCGCCTCCCGCAGGGCCTCGTAGAGCCGCACCTCCGCCACCGGACGGTCCAGTTCCGCGGCGAGCGAGTCCAGGTTGGCCACCACCAGGCCGGCGGCGCCCACCGGGCCGAGGGGCAGGCCCACCTCCGAACTCGACACCACCTCGCCGGCGAGAGCGGCAAGACCCTGCCCGAGCTGGGCGCCGAACATCATGCCGCCGAGCTGGGACATCATCGGAGCCATCGGCCCGGCCTGCTCGGCGACCTCCGGCGGCAGCGCGCCGGACATCGCGGTGACCACCCGGCTGGCGACCGGGTCGCACAGTTCGGACCAGGTCGAGATCGTCTTCTCGACCCAGTCGACCTGGCTCCAGGCCTGCGCCACCGTGACCCCGGACGGGAGGTCGGTTGCGCTGTCCAGCCAGATGTCGGCCAACCGGACGGCTTCGCCGACCGCCGCCGTATCGGCCGGGCTCGGCACGCGATGCTCGGCGGCGAGGGCGGAGATCGCCAGTTGCCTGGCCAGATCCCAGTTCACCGGGCCACCGCTGCCGGACAGCAACCGCTGAAGTTCGGCGAAGAGCGGGATCTTGCCGGACAGGTCGTCCGGGCCTCCGCCACCCGGCTCGTTCGAACCGAACGGGGAGAAGCCGAAACCGAAGTTGCTCATTGGACTCACGTTAGTGCCAACGAGCCCCGGCGGGCAGGCGTGCCCGGCTCCGCCCACGGCGAACTCCCGAGGCCCCACCGATGCCGCCAGCGGGGTCCCGGTGCCCTCGGGCGCCGGACAGCTGAGCCTGCTGCCCTTGAGAAGCGGGCCGGCGGGCAGGCCGGCCGCGCCGTCGGTGGTGCCTCGCCGCCCTCGGCACGGCGCGCATCCCGATCTACCGGTCGCCGACCGCCTACCGTGTCGGCATGGCCTGGCTCTGGTGGTTGCTCGCCCCGGTGGCGAGCACCGTGGTGGGTGCGGTGGCGCTGGCGCTGCGCGCCTCCGCGACGAGCGGCTCCACCGGTCGTGACCCGATCGCCGAGCACCGGGCGCTGCTCGCCGCCCTGCCCCAGCCGAAGGACGGCGAACCGGAGCCGGTCACGATGCTGGTGATCGAGCCGGGCTGCTCTCCGTCCGCTGCCGGTTGAGGCGGCTACGCTGTCGGCGATGTCTCGTCAGTCTCGCACTCTCGTCTTCGGCGCGGTGCTCTGTCTCGTGCTCGGCGTGCTGACGTTCACGCTGCGCGTCCCGTATCTGGTCGAGAGCCCCGGCCCGACGTTCAACACGCTCGGCCAGAGCGGTGGCAAGGAGATCATCGCGGTCACCGGGCATCCGACCAGCCCGACCTCGGGGCACCTGAACCTGATGACCGTGCTGTCCGACACCGACAAGACGACGGTCGCCGGTGCGCTGGAAGGGTGGCTGCGGCACGACCAGGTCGTCGTCCCCTACGACGCGGTCTACCCGCCGGGCACCACCAAGCAGCAGCAGAACGAGGTGAACGCCCAGGACTTCACCGCGTCGCAGGACAACGCCACGGCGGCCGCGGCCTGCGAGCTGGGCTATCCGCGCGGGTTCGGGGTGTTCTCGGTCGCTCCCGACTCGCCGAACAAGGACGTCCTCAAGGCAGGTGACCAGCTGGTCGCGGTGGCCGGCACCGCAACCCCCGACGACCCGTCCCTGCGCAAGGTGATCGCGGCGCACCAGGTCGGGGACAAGCTGCCGGTGACCATCGTCCGGGCCGGCAAGCGGGCCACGGTCACCGCCACCCTGGGCGCACCGGCGACGGGCAGCAGCACGCCCCGGCTGGGCGTCAGCGTCGGCACCGGGTGCCTGCTCCCGTTCGAGGTCGACCTCAGCCTGCAGGGCATCGGCGGCCCGTCCGCCGGCATGATGTTCAGCCTCGGCATCATCGACAAGATCAGCAATCACGACCTGACCCGGGGCCGCTTCATCGCCGGTACCGGCACCATCGACCCGTCCGGCCAGGTCGGCCAGATCGGCGGCATCTCGCTGAAGATGATCGCGGCCCGGCGAGCCGGCGCGACCATCTTCCTCGCGCCGGCCAGCAACTGCGCCGACGTGCGCGGCAACATCCCCAAGGGCCTCGACGTGGTCAAGGTGAGCACGCTGCACGAGGCGATCACTGACCTCGACACGCTGGCCCAGGGCGGTGCCGTACCGCACTGCTGAAGCGGGGCCGGGCCCGGTGGCGCCAGCCGGTCCGGCGACGGGTAGGTCGGCCGTGCAGCCCCGGCGGAGGAGAGCCAGGGCGGAGGTTCGGGCTAGTCGACCAGGGTCGCGGCCAGCGCGGCGACCAGGTTGGGGGCAAGATCGGGACCGGTCAGCAGGTCCTCGGCACCGCCGGCCGATCCGCGCAGCCGCAGGATGCTGGCCGCCTGGCCGTCACGCAGCACCGCGACCACCAGCCGCGCCTCCTGCCGCCCCGGATGGTCGCTGACCCGGGACGCGGCCTGGTCGACGTCGAGATCGGCCAGTTCGGCCTCGGCCGACGGCGGCAGCATCACGATCTCCTGGCACAGCGCGCAGCCGATCACCTCGGCAGGCCAGCCGATCTGCGCCAGCGCCTCGTCCAGCGGCGCGTCCGGCAGGTCCTCCTGGGCCACCGGGGTGATCGCCTCATCCGGGATCTCGTCGAGCTCGGGCACCCCCTCCAGCAGCGGCTGGGCGGCCGGATCGGCGGCCAGCACCCGGGTCGGGACCAGGGCGAACAGGGACGGGCGCTGGTCCCAGCCGGCCTGGCCGGCGAACGCTTCGATCTCCGCGGCGATGGCTTCGAGCAGGATCGTCGGGCGGCTCTCCGGTGTCTCGGTCATCGCTAAATCGTGCCACTGTCCAGGAACCGGCCTGTCCCTCGGTACGTTGCTTCCTAACGAGACCGCCCGGGCCGCCGCTGTGGCGGGCCGGCCGGCACGAGGTGAGGAGAACGTTCGTGGCCATGCGGCCTGAAATGCCGAACATCCGGCTGTCACGGCGCGGCAAGATCCTGATCGGCGTTCTGGTAGCCCTTATCGCGCTGCTGTCGGTGCTCGGTTCGCTGGTCTCCGTCTACACGAACTGGCTCTGGTTCGGTGAGGTCGGCTTCCGCAGCGTCTACCGCACCATGCTGCTGACCAGGGTGTCGCTCTTCTTCATCGTCGGGCTGGTGCTGGCCGCGGTCATCGGCGGCAACGTCTACCTGGCCTACCGGATGCGCCCGCCGTTCCGGCCGATCTCGCAGGAACAGGAGAACCTCGAGCGCTACCGGGTGGCCCTCGAACCCCGCAAGAAGCTGCTCTTCGTCGCGTTGCTGGTGCTGGTCTTCCTGATCGCGGGCGCCTCCGGCCAGGCGGACTGGAAGATCTGGCAGCTCTACCGCAACGGGACCTCCTTCGGCGTCCGCGACCAGCAGTTCCACCGCGACATCTCGTTCTTCGCCTGGGACTACCCGTTCTACCGCATGCTGCTGGGCCTGGCCTTCAGTGCGATCATCTTCTCGCTGCTGCTCGCGCTGGCCGTGCACTACGTCTTCGGCGCGTTCCGGATCGCCACCCCGGGGCCGAAGCTGACCATCTCGGCGCGGCGGCACGTCACGATCCTGGTGTTCTTCTTCATCGCGCTGAAGGCGTGCGCCTACTGGCTCGATCGCTACGGGCTGGTCTTCTCCGGCCGCGGCAAGGTGACCGGTGCCAGCTACACCGACGTGCACGCCTCGCTGCCGGCCAAGACCATCCTGTTCTGGATCGCGGTGCTGATCGCGCTCGCGGTGCTGGCCAGCCTGTGGCTGAAGAGCGCCCAGCTGCCGGTGATCTCGTTCGTGGTGCTGCTGGTGCTCTCGATCGGGATCAGCGGCATCTACCCGCTGATCGTGCAGCAGGTGACGGTGAAGCCGAACGCCAGCGACCGGGAGGCGCCGTACATCGCGCGCAACATCCAGGCCACCAGGCAGGCCTACGACATCGTCTCCAGCACCGACGGCGGCCAGGTCACCTACCAGAACTATGCCGTCGACACGACGCCGAGCACCGCCGCGATCGCCGAGAAGGACCCGACGATCGCCAACCTGCGGATCCTCGACCCGAACGTGGTCTCGCCGACGTTCAGCAAGTTCCAGCAGTTGCGCAACCAGTACGGCTTCGCCGACAAGCTCGACATCGACCGCTACACCGTCGCCGGCCAGGAGCAGGACTACGTCGTCGGGGTCCGCGAACTCGACCAGAGCAAGCTGACCGGCAACCAGACCAACTGGATCAACGAACATACCTTCTACACCCACGGGTACGGCTTCGTGGCCGCCGCCGCGAGCAGCGACGTCACCAACACCCGGGTCTTCACCGAGGGCGACATCCCGCCCACCGGCCCGCTCGGGCTCACCACCCCGCAGATCTACTATGGCGAGTTGCTGCCGGACTACTCGATCGTCGGCGCGCAGGGCGCGGCACGGGAGTATGACGGGGCGGACCAGAAGACCACCTACGCCGGTTCGGGTGGGGTGAAGCTCTCCAACCTGTTCACCCGGCTCGCGTTCGGCATCAAGTACCGCGAGACGAACTTCCTGCTCAACAACGCCGCGAGCGCGAAGGGCGCCAAGATCATCTTCGACCGCAACCCGCGGCAGCGGGTGGAGAAGGTCGCGCCGTTCCTCACCGTGGACGGTGACCCGTACCCGGCGGTGATCGGTGGCCGGATGGTCTGGATCCTCGACGCCTACACCACCATCGCCAACTACCCCTACTCCGAGCGGCAGAGCCTGTCGTCGCTGACCTCGGACTCGCTGACGGCCACCAACCGGACGGCCTCGCAGGCGAACAACGACATCAACTACATCCGCAACTCGGTCAAGGCGACCGTGGACGCCTACACCGGCAAGGTGACGCTCTACCAGTGGGATGCCAGCGATCCGGTGCTCAAGACCTGGATGAAGGTGTTCCCGGGCGTCATCACGCCGAACGAGGACATCCCGCAGGACGTGCTGGCGCACGTGCGCTACCCGCAGGACCTGTTCGAGGTGCAGCGCAGCCTGCTGGAGCAGTACCACGTCGACGACCCACGGCAGTTCTACAACGTGGCCGACAAGTGGACGGTGCCGAACGACCCGAACGTCGACGGCGGTACCGCAGCCCAGCCGCCGTACTACGTGCTCGCCAGCGCCCCGGGGAGTGCCGGTGGCGCCCCCGAGTTCCAGTTGACCAGCCCGATGAAGGTCAACAACTCGACCAACCTCGCCGCCTACCTCTCGGTGAACAGCGACCCGGGACCCGACTACGGCAAGATGACCGTGCTGAAGGTGCCGACCACCAGCGTGATCCAGGGTCCGGAGCAGGTGGCGAACACCTTCAACTCCAAGTCCGCGATCTCCAAGGACATCTCGCTGCTCAACAGCGGCGGGTCGCAGGTGATCCACGGCAACCTGCTGACCCTGCCCATCGGGAGCTCGTTCCTGTACGTCGAGCCGCTCTACGTCCAGGCCTCCGGCTCGAACGGGTATCCCATCCTGCAACGGGTGCTCACCTATTACGGCGACAAGGTCGGCTACGCCGCCGACCTGAACGGCGCGCTGCAGAACCTGAGCGTGGGCGACACCGGTGCCTCGCTGAACATCCCCGGTGTCAGTGCCTCGTCCAGCCCACCGGCCAGCAGCTCGCCGCCGTCGTCGAGCAGCAGCCCGACCCCGTCGCCGACCCCGAGCGGTTCGTCGGCGCCGCCGGCCTCGGCGGGGGAGGCGCAGCTGCTGTCGCAGATCGACGCCGCGCTGAGCCGGCTGCAGGCCGCGTACAAGGCCGGCGACTTCGCCGCCGTCGGGCAGGCCCAGGCCGACGTCCAGCGGCTCACCACCGAGTACCTCAAGGCGCGCGGCTCCGCCTCGCCGACGCCCAGCGGCACGAAATAGGCCGGGCTTGCGCCTGTCTGACCCCCCGATTTGGAGCCCGC